>MHRX01000038.1 GCA_001822655.1 Candidatus Taylorbacteria bacterium RIFCSPLOWO2_01_FULL_45_15b | reverse complement strand
TATCGTGTATTTGGGCTTCGACTATGACATTTCTTTTTTTCTTTTTCGTTAACATATGTAGCCAGCATTCTAGCACACTTACCAAAAAAGGCAATCTTTTCGATGGAGAACCCAAAAGCGCGAATTCTTCAACATTTTTTGTTGATTTCTCCAATTAAAGCAAAAAAAGAGTATAAAAAATCCGCAGAGCCTTGGCGCTGCGGATTAGGATCAATTTAGCGAAAGCTTTTCGGCCTTTGCCACAGAGCGCGAGTTAACCGCATCAATTGCATGAGCACCATTAAAGCGAGGTATGGAACTGTTGATATCGCAGCTCCTAGCATGGAGACAGCAATAAAAACGAAAATAGTTGCTCGCCACGATCGCGCCCACGCTATCCTGAAAGCTTTTTGTTGGGAATCCCAGGAGATATTGTTTGGTGAAAGTGTCGCAAATGAGTTCTTCGGCGCTTCATTATAGGTTGCGATCCAGGTATCGTCTTTGAGTTTGCAGGCGTAAAAGAACTCTTTGTTGTCGTTTAGCGTGGAAACGTAATTTTCAAGGCCCTCGAGATTTAGCTCCTTGTAAACTTTTTTTCTAACCACCTCTGGCCGCGGCCATGATTTCTCATACGCTTGAAACTCACTCGAGTTTTCGTTTGTTATGGTTGCATTACTCGGCAGCCAAATACTCTGGGTTTCCACATGGGGCCGCCCTCCTGGGGATCGGCTCATGATACACCAACAGGAAATTGTGAATCCTGATAGCAAGAGAATGCCAGCGGCAAACCGCGGCTTGCAGAATAGTTTTAGGAGATCATCAATTCGTTTCATAGGACCTTTTGTTGAGGTGCTGACTTCGCAAAAGGTAGCATGTAATAATGATTTTGTCAATTTTATGCTGGGTACATCTAGTCCGCGTACTGTGCTGATTTTGTTCCAGAATGTCCCATTCTCTTATCGCTGTATCAAGGCATAATGTTCCAAGAGTTTTTTTTATTCATTTCCCCATTTTTGTTGTGATGCGTGTCTGAATCCCCTATCATGTGTCTCATATGACAGATACGGCGCTTTATTCACAAATTTCTGCAGGCATCTTTCTCCATCCCGGCGTTCTTGCGCTGCTTTTTCTTTTTATAGGTGCATTGTCTGTTGTCGCGGCACTTGTCTTTCAATTTCATTGGAAATCATATGGACACGACATTCCTTCAATCCCGCGCCTTAAGAAAATATTCCGCATTGGAATCATTGCAGGGTTAATCGCGATGGGGCTATTTGGGGCGCTTCTTCTCCTGTGACGAATTATGAACAAAAAGTAATACTGGACCCTGACGAACGAATCGTTTTAGATGCGCGAAAGCACTGGTTTGTGATTTTTGTCGAGATCGTTGCGATCGCAACGGCGCTCGTCGCCCCCCTCTTTATCTTTATCATCGCCGCCATATTTGTTCCCGAAATTTTCTCTAAAGCATCGGTCGGCGTTTTCCATTTATTGTATTTTTATGCCGGGTGGTTTCTGGTCTGCTGGACTGCAGTATTCGCCATCATTACGGATTATTGTTTGGGCATTGTTCGTATCACCAATAAACGCATTATTGATATTGATCAGCAGGGATTTTTTAGGCGTAACATCGCCACACTTAGTCTTCGAAATATTCAGGATATAACGATAGAAACATACGGCATACTTGCGACACTCTTTAAATTTGGAAATTTGAAAATCCAATCTGCCGGAGAACAAAATGAATTCGTCATTCGAGGTGTTCGCGATCCTGAAGCGGTGAAAGCGGCAATTATTGCAAGCCGGTCCGCAGTCGAAGAAGCTCCTCAGAAAGTCATTATTGAATCACCCAAAGTCTAATTTTTAAAAAAACCCCGTGTTCGTTTTGCGAACGCGGAGTGTGATTGCCCAATTTTATAAATGTTGCCAATGTTGCCGAACGATGCGACTAGCGGATCTTCCCAAAAAAGCAAACATCCGCAACAGGTAATAAATCGCCCAGTAACCTGCATAGAAGATGAGTCCGAAAATGATTGTCCCACACAGCACCACTACGATAATCAGTGCGAATGATCTTTCGTGGCGAATGATCAAAGTCTTCGTGTCCAAGTCGTAAGCGATTTTCACTTGAACCAGGGTAAAGCTGGAATTCGTTGAAAGAGAACTTAAACTGAGCCGAGTTTCTACCCCCACACCGTCTCCAACATTGGCGGCATGTACGAGATCATATTTTGTGAAATAGTATGAAATCGGAACGCCAGCTAAGGCGATTGTGGTGAATGTGTTGAAACTCACAGACTCTGGCTTTTTGGTGTCATTCTCGCTCGGTGGCGATTCGCCCCGTAGCATATTGATGTATTGCGCGCCTTCGAACACCGCTACCTTTAGACGCTCCACGTGTGGTTTCTCGTGCCGGTACTTCATAATGATCCCACCCGCCACGTATGTAAAACTGATGAATAGAGCACAGAGGATCGCATATGTATTACAGCCCATTATTTGAAGGAATTTTTGCACCGGATGCCTTTCTTTGATTTAATCATTGTCCTGTCATACAATGTCATATTAGAAAGCAATGTCAATGGTGCCATTATTACCCGTAGATTGCACTATACTTGCATTTGTTGCATGATACGCCGAGAATAGAACCCCAATTATGCCAAATCGAAATTTTCGCTACGAAACCATTTGTCTAACGCCAAAAGAGTGGGCTACTGCGCCCAATCTGAAAGAACTTCGAGAAAAGTTGGGTGAAAAGAACGGAGGGGTTTGTGATTTTTCGGAGCAAATCCGCCAGACATTCAGGGTGCCGAAGAACGGCGTTGTCATCGTGTACGACACGTTCGCGGCCTCAATCGGAATAATTGCCGCCATTGCGTCAGCGTGCGGCTACGAAGTCCGGTCCGACATCGCGGTACATACGGTCGAGAGAGATTTTTTCATGACGAAAGTTCAGTTGGCGCGGAACTGAGTTACGACCAGCATTTATAAATTGCTGGTTTTTTTATTCCCACTCCCCTATCATTACGAAATGCGGATTCTTACCTGGAATATTAACGGCATCAGAGCCTGGGCAAAGAAAGGTCATTTTGAATGGCTCTTGAATCAGAACCTCGACATTTTTTGTTTTCAGGAAACAAAAGCAACCATCGAGCAAGTTCCGCCTGAAATTGCTAAACCGTCTGGCTATGAAAGCTATTTCGACTCCCCAAAAGAAAAAAAGGGCTATAGCGGCGTGGCTATTTACTCAAAAGTGAAGCCGAACAAGATCGAATATGCAATGGGAAGTGATATTCTCGACAATGAAGGGCGCCTAGTGGCGGCGTATTACGACGATTTCGTGCTTGTGAATGTCTATTTTCCGAATGGCGGAGGAGGGCCGGAAAGATTGAAATTCAAACTCGATTTCTACGATGAATTTCTAAAATATATTGATAAGCTTCGAAAAAAGGGTCACAAAGTTATTTTTTGTGGGGATATAAACACAGCACATGAGGAAATAGACTTGGCCCGTCCCAAAGCAAATGAAAAAAACACTGGGTTTCTGCCTGAAGAGCGGGCATGGCTTGATGAGGTCGTAAACCGCGGCTATGTGGATGTCTTTCGTCATTTTTACCCTTCTAAAGCCGGCGCGTACACATATTGGGATCAGAAAACGTTCGCTCGTGAGCGCAACGTGGGCTGGCGCATAGATTATTTCTTTGTCTCACCTGATCTTTTAGTGAAAGTGAAAGGAATTGAGATCCTCTCAAATGTCTATGGGTCGGACCACTGCCCCATTGTTTTAGAGGGAAGTTTCTAGTTCCAAGTTTTTAGTTCTAAAAAAAACGAAGAATAAACATTCTTACATTCTCAAGAATGTCAGAATGATTCGTACTATTTTTAATCAAAAAGAATTCCTCCCCGCTTGCAGTAGGGTGATTCATTTTCACCGATAAATGTTGTGGTCGCCGATATATACAAATACGACTTCCCGATTGTTTTCATACTGAAAGACAATTCTATTTTTATAATCGATCGAAAAACTATAGTAATTTTTTAATGCGCCGCGGAGTTTATGCACCTTCAATTTTTTATGATTTTTGGAGTGTTTGAATTCGTGAATCTTTTCGATGACCTCGTCTTGGAGATCGGACGGTAATTTTTTGAACTGGCGCACAAACGTCGGCTTGAAATGAACTGCGATCATCTGATCTTTTTTGCCAATTGTCGAAGGTCTCCCTTTAGTGTTGGTTCATTTTGAGTCTTCAGGATTGCTTGCACGGCGTCTTCCTCCTCCAATAACCGTAGGGCACGTCGCACCACGTCCGCCTTATTGGATGCCTTACCTTCTTGTATTTGTTTTTCTATAAATTCCTCCATGTGCGGTGGAACCGGTACTGATAATGTAGTCATTTATTTATATGATAAGTTAATATGATAGTATCATATACGCTCTTACCTCCTTGTCAATGGGGAGGTTCTTGGACAGACGTCTCAAAAACCAACGGATTTTTTATTCTCGACAAAGTCTTCGACTCGGATCATTGCCCGATCGTCATGGAAATCAGTATTTAGTATAGGGTATGTAGTATTCGGTATTTGGAAAAAGGAAAACCACCTAGTTGAGGTGGTTTTGGTATTGGAGAATTAGGTTCTCCATTTCCCGCGCTGCACGCGACGCTCACGCTTTTAGAAAGGTGACAACGATTGGAGCTTCTGTGTCGAAGGTGGCTCCGCCCTTCGGTATTTTAGACAGATGTCGCCACTTTCTCAATCATATCGAGTAGGTTTTTACACACGATCTGTCGTACGGACTCAGAAGGGCTTAAATCAAAGATTGACTTCTTTGACCACCCACACTGACAGTACGATAAATCACATGTCCCGTTCGATATGCTTACAAGTTTCGATTTTGGCAACTTCAGGAACTTGGCGACAGTATCACCAGTACTGAAACCTAAATCGTGATCCATGAGAACCACGTCTGGTGCGAAGGTCGCAATTTGTTCCAATTCCTTTTCTGTCCGGCAGACAAGCACCTCGTATCCAACCGAGCGTATAAGCTCAGCGATACAATCTGAATACCGATGATCGTCTTCGACAATAGCTATCTTTGCATGAATCATAAATTGCGCCCTCTGGTGTTCAATGGCACACCTGTTTAAGGCCGTTTTGTTGTGATGAACTGAAATTACTATCTGGTAACAATATATCAGATTCGTCAAATATGTCAAGAAAGCATCAGAAATACTAACTAACAAAACGTCATATACTGCCTAAAAATAAGTGGAATTCTCATAATATTAAATTATCATCAAAATTATTGACTAATAGAGTCGGGGTCATATACTGGGAGTATGGAACATTTGATTAACACGTTGAGGAGCGTCGGACTTTCTGAAAAGGAGGCCCGAACATACCTCGCCCTATTGCAGCTCGGCACGGCATCCTCATACGCCATTGCCGAAAAATCGGGTCTCAAAAAACCGACTACGTATGTCATTTTGGAAGAATTGATGGGAAAAGGCATTGTTATAAAGATACCTACTGCCAAAAAACAAAGATTCTCGGCTGTTCCCCCAGAGCAGCTCTTTCAAGCTGCAGAGCAAAAAATTATGACAGCAAAACAATCTCTGAGAGAGCTTGAGTCATTAAAAGGAGAAAAAATTTCAAACGTAAAAACACTTTTGTATGAAGGTTTGAATGGAATTAGGGAAGCACTCAATTATAGACTCGATGATCTTGAAGGAACGACGATATATGGATTTTGGGCCCATGTGGCAAACGCCGAGAAAGAAGTCGTGGATCTATTTTTAAAGCATGACGAGAATTATCAGAAAAAAAACATAACAATAAGCGGGATAACACCAGACGATGAATCCACCAAGATTTTCAGAGAAAAATTTGCGGGTATAATAAAAGACTTCAAGCTGGTATCAAAGCATGAGTATTCATCTGAAATTTCCATTGAAATTACAACTGATTTCGTCAGGATTCTCGATCCGATTCA
>MHRX01000037.1 GCA_001822655.1 Candidatus Taylorbacteria bacterium RIFCSPLOWO2_01_FULL_45_15b | reverse complement strand
CGTATTATGTTCATGGATACGTTTTTCGAGATTATTTGACGCTCCTGCATACAAAGTGTCATCAGCGCATTTAAGAATGTAGGCAAAAAAAAGTGGTTTTACTTTTACGCTATTCGATTTCGATGAGTTCTTTCGCATCGATGATTCCTTTAATGCCATATTTCCGCCAATGATCGGAGCTAATGAGCTCTATTGCGACAAGGGTCCCAGACACACGAATCCGGGTATTTATCTCAATTTCTTTCGATACTCCGCGGGGAAAATTGTCGAAATGAAGCGCATACTCGTCAGTTGCTGTCGTTCGAAGTCCAGACACACATTCTGCCGCGCTATCAGCCGTAGTCGAGTCATCCAAACATATATATTCTCCCTCCGAGCTCACCTCTTTTGGCACGTCGGCAATCTCCGCTCCAGAGATTTCTATTGTGCCCATACTTTTGTAACGAGTATCATCTTTAGGTTCAAAGGTTCCTGAAATCTCATACCGCACTCCCATGCGAAGCGATGAAATCGTGGAATAATCATCTTTCGAATCGCGCAGGCCGAAATATCTTCCCTCATCATCCTTGATTCCGAAGGCGCACTCCAATGTCTGTAGTCCATCCAAATCCTCGTGGGGCAGACAAAGAATTTCTCCCTTCAAAACGATCTCGCCGGCCGGCGGCACCATGACTGCCGGTTCTTCTTGGTGGCGAGGCTCCTGGAATATTATGACAGCCAGTATGATTGCCGCGACGGCGATGACGAAGAAGAAAATACCTGTGACAATTTTGAGATGTACTCGCATGAAATAATTATTCGTTACTCGATCTCAAACTGCGTGACAAAGTTTCCGCGGGTCCCTGGGACTTCATCTGAACCTTCATCGAGCTCACCCTTTTTCACAACCTGTTTTCCATTTTCCGTAAATACTCCAAGCTCGGTCCCACCTCCGGCCCACCAACAAATAGCGCCTGCCATTTCTCCTTCAAGAAGTATCCAAGCGGAAGTTGAAGCAGTAACATCAAAACATGTGCCTTCGTATGTTCCAGCTGAATATACTTTTGTTCCTGCTTTTAGAATGACAGCAGTCTTTGGAATGCCAGTGGTCGTAGCTACCGCACCCTCGACAAATTCCCATGTATAAAAACCAGCCGCAACTTCTCCCGTTAACTCAATCGTTTCATCGTTCTCGACGATCGGAGCCACCGCGTTTTGGCGGCCTAAAATGATTGCGAGAAAAATCAGAACAACAATGAGTGTTACAATTAATTTTTTCATTCGATTTAGCGAAATCGTGTCGCGCGCTACGTCGATTAAAGCGCGACCGTCTTTCTTTAAATTATTATTAATCATGCCATGAGGCACGCGCGCTCGATTTTGTCGAATGATTCACAAGAATCATCCTAGGGGCTCGTGTCGCGTTCCGTCCTCTGAAACGCGATTTAAAGCGCGGCGTCTTTCGGTGTTTAAGTTTTTAATAGACAATAAAATCCCCTTTTTTAGTATGCACTATTTTTTTATTTTGCCAATATTTATTTCGACGAAAAAACCGCCCTTGTTCAGGCGGCGCGATTTTGTGCAGGTGGTAAAAGTATTCTGCTCAATAGTGCGAGAGACTTCAATATATCCGTGGTCGAAATACAGGCGCTACGACATCGCGGTGCAATATGAGCATTCTGAAATCTGCTTTCGCGTCTGTACCCGTAAACATCCTTTCGAGTTCATACACCAACCGAAGAGCTGCCGGTAATTCTTTTTCGAACAATATTTCCCCATGCCGACATTGCATATACTCTTCTTTCTAACGGCGCCCCTTCGAGGAACAGTTATTTTCAAACACCTATTTTTTCTTTCATCTTTAGACACCACTCCGTCAACAAGTCAATTTTTTCAAACAAAAAAATTGTTGTGTATTAATGGTAGTGAATCGACGAATCTTCAATCAAAAAGTCCTCGTAGTTTTTCTTTCCTGTAATTGAAAGCATTTCTATGGTTTTTTCAAAAATGTCCTTTGCGTTTTCCTCATCCAAACTCCGCGCAACAGCTGAAAGAAAGAGACTGATGGCTTCTTCGTATCCGTATTTTTTACTCGAGAGAAATATTTCCGGGATAATTTTATCGTCCGCAGGCAATGAAAGTCTTTTAGCCAAAAAATTTCTAAAGACGGTGAGAAAACCGCTTGATCTCCAGAGACTTTCAAAACGTCTGGGATCATATTTCAAGCCTCTCCACATATTGCCGAGAAACCACTCCGTAAAGGCGGGCATCGTTTTTTCTGCAGTCATCGTGAGCACTCCCTCTGTCATGCCGGAAAAATCTTTCATCGCCTGAAGCGTGTCCTTCTCTATTTCAAATCCGAACTGGCACGCACTCTTTACTGCTCGGAAAAGCATGTACGGCTCGTCCTTGAATTGCTCGAGCGGAGGCCGGGCGGATTTTATTATTTTGTCTTGAATTGATTCGACAGCCTTGAATTGGTCAATAAGTTCCTCCGTTTCAATATCAAAATAAAGTCCGTTGATCGTAAAATCAGGTCCTACAAGCCACTGCTCGCTCACAACACTGAGATCAATACCGACTGATGAAGAACTGTCCGGAGGCAAGAAACGAAATACCGTAAAAGCCGGTCCAAATGGCGTAACCGATTTTACATCTATATTCGCCTCTTTTAAAAGCGCTTCCACCTTCCGGTCCCGCTCTTCAGGCGAAAGCGGCATCCACACTCTGATATCAGCGTCCTTCCAATCCTTCCCCATCACGATATCCCGAAGTGCCCCGCCAAAGAGGTAGCATCTCGCTCCATTTTTAGCAAGTACGTCAATAAAATGCAGGTTATATCTGCGTCGGAGTTCGGATGAAGTTTCTTTTGCATCGAAGTAATTTGTCTTGGTCATATACAGTTCGATAGCTTTTTAATTTTATCATACGGATGCAACTGTCGCGCGTATGTTGTATAAATATGTAATATATGCTATAATTTTATTAGAATTTTTCGGTCATTGTTATATGAGTCATTACAACGCACAAAGAAGTGTGGGGCTTAACGACGAGCTCATCAATAACAAATATCGAAACGGAGGAGGACTTAATGAAATATGTTTTTTTCCTGGGTGGCCAGGATCTCGAGATGGAGTCGATCGGACACTTACTGGCGCTCAAACTTGCACGTTTTTTCGACAAAAAATTAGCGTGGGGCGCCAAAGCCTCAAGCTACCGAGAAGAAATTGCGGCGGTGGCCAAAGAAGGCGCCAACCCGGTTCTTATTGAACTCGAGGTGGACATTCCGTTGCCGCAAAGTGCAATCGTAGTTGATCATCACGATGAACGTTCCGGCGAGAAGGCTTCAATTCTTCAAGTGTGTGATCTTTTGGGCCAAGTACCCGGGCGGTCGGAGCTGCTGATCGCCGCAAACGACAGCGGTTATATTCCGGGCATCATTGCTGCCGGTGCCTCGCCCGAAGAAATCAGCTACGTGCGGATGCTCGACCGAAAAGCCCAGGGAGTAACTCCCGAGATGGAGAATGCCGCCATCTCCGCGATCGACAGGACATCCCGCACGGTGCGGGGGGTGAAAATTATCAACTTGCCGCACACAAAATGCTCGCCGGTCACGGATCGCCTGTTCGGCACGTGGCCAAAAAACAAGGAAAACCTGCTCCTCATATGTCTCGCGACGTCTGAAGCTGACGCCAGGGTGCTGAAACAGATAGGCCGGGGCAACGAAGTCCCTTTCGAAGTAAACTACTTCGGTCACGGTGACATCTGCCAGCAAATGAGCAGCGAGTACAATGGTTGGGGCGGCGGTAAGGGTTTCGGCAAGCACGGCATGAATGCCTTCGCAGGCTGCAAGACAACCGAGCCAGAGACAGTCCTTGAATTCGTGACATCTCGTCAGCCCGCATAAAGCATTTCTGAGTCACGCCTTCCGGAGCCAATTCCGGAAGGCGTTTTAATTTATTTACTTATTTAATTTTCTTGATTTTTTCAAATTTTCCTTCTCTCCTGCCTTCTTCAAATTTATTTCATACGAATCCACGGCAAGGCGCACCAATTCTTCCTGATCTTCCAGAATGTCAGCAGGAATCTTCCAATATGACATTTCCATTTTCTTTCCACCTTTTGCTTTATAGACGAATGGCTTGCTCTTCATTTTTTGGTATTCGGCCTTATTGGATTCATCGACCTTGAGATACAGCTCATCGTCAACGATAATGCCCACAATAATTCCTTTTACATATATGCCATAGCCGCCAAACATTGCGCGAGAGCTCACACCCTCAAGCTCCATCAAAAGATCCGCCGTAACGTATTCCACAAATTCATTCTTTTGCGCCATGAATATACTGTATCAAAAAACGTCCGCGATCACGGACGTCATTTGATTATTTAAGTTAAATTTTTAAAGACTATTGAGTTTCGCTCGAGTCTTTGGCCCAACTGTGCCAAATCCGGGATCTCCTTCATGCGCAATGTCATATTTCACTTGGAATTTCTTCAATGCCCGTGCTGTCGCAGGACCAAAATATTCCGTCTCAAAACCAATGGATCCGTCCCCACTTAATGAAACGGTTGTTTCGGGATCTCTATTCAATATAACCTGAAGCTCTCTGACATCTTGTCCGCTCGAACCACGATCGAGATTCCTGGTGAATGTGCGGCCGACCAAAATATTCTGCTCTAATGTATTTATACTGGTGTTCGTAGATCCATGAGTTCCGAACACTTCCGCAAGCTTAGCCCTCGTCGCTGGCCCAACGGTTCCAAATCCGGCATCGCCAGCATTCGCCACACCATATTTAATTTGAAATCGTTCGACCGCTTTTCGGGTAAGAGCGCCGAAATACCCGCTTACAATAGCCTCCGGATAAAGTGAAGCATCTGTCGCAAGAAGCGTCTGTAAGCGTGAGACATCGCTGTTCGTGGAACCTTGAACGAGACGAATCGTAAATAAGGCACTCGGAAGATTCGAAAATTGAGGAGTTAAAATTTCTGGGTTTGACGGAGGCACAATAGGATTTACAGGAGAAGCGACTTGCGGTACAACGGGAGGGAGAGTAGGACTTGCTGTTGGAGTCGTTGCAGTGGAGCTCGTCGCACCAGACACAGTGCCACTACTACTGCCACCGCCTCCACCACCACCTCCACCGCCTCCTCCGGACGAACCACCGCCACATGCAGTCGTCGCTACGGTTACAAGCACCGTTACTGCTCCACCGGTTGGATTAGTAAAGTCAAGTGAAGATTCATCACCATTACAAACTGAGGTTACATAACTTGAAGCAACATTATGACCCAAAGCTTTTTTGTCGGCTGAACGTATTTTAAGATTAGAACCAGTGCCTAAAACAAAGGAGAAATTGCCACTATTCACAGTAATCGTTTCAATAACAGCGCTTGATCCGGACACGGTTAGTGAGACTCCGTTCACAGAAAGAATAACATCGGTGCTTAGTGTAACGTCATTATATGCCGCAAATGCGAGGGGTGGCGCGAGGAGCCCCAGCAGGAGACTAAGATATATTTTCTTCATAGATGTAGGGCGATTTTTTATAATCCTAGTTAATAGTAACTATTTGCAGGCTCCCAGTTCGAGTATAAGTGGGCCGGTAGTTGTCGCATAAGCCCGATAGACCGTGTCGTTTGCACCCTCTAACTGAATACAACCTCCTACTGATGATGCGGTTGAATGAATATAAAGGGTTGTCGTCGCTGAACCTGAAGCTGATATTTCAGTCGCAGGAGTAGAAGTTCCGGCACCAATAGACCCTTGTGTCGCAAATGTTCCCGTAGAACCAGTTGTCGTAGCATAGCCATTTACCATCAAGTTTCCCGTCAACGAAACACCAGTGGTCGAAGCATACCCCAAAGTTGATAATCCGGTAACATTCAGAGTTCCCGCAGTTGCAAAATTTCCGTTTGCGGCAGTTGTTGTCGCATATCCATTTACCATGAGATTCCCTGTGGTAGAGAAGACGGTCGTCGAAGCATTTCCGAGCGTTGAAAGTCCGCTTACCGTCAAAGCTCCACCCGTATCGATACTCGTATTAATAGTCGTTGCCGCTGATACCGATGCTGAGACCAGAGCAACGCACGCAATAACCGAAAAAACAACCGACAAAATATTTCTTTTATTCTTCATTGTATTTATTTTATAAAATTATTTACAGATTCGACAAGTAATTGCGTAAAATAGTAGCATGGATCGGCTAGAAATATAGAATGGTGTGGATAACTATGATTGACATCTATTCATGTTCTCTCGTTCTCTGATTACTCCCGCTCTCAAAAGCGCTGGTAGTGCTGTGGATTGCTTCGCTCTATATACTGTGAATAACGTAAT
>MHRX01000036.1:47612-72129 GCA_001822655.1 Candidatus Taylorbacteria bacterium RIFCSPLOWO2_01_FULL_45_15b | reverse complement strand
TTACACTTTACACTTTACGCTTTACAAAGATTCACCAACTACACTATCTTCGCCATGGCGAATATAGTGTAGTTGAGTGTCAAGAATTTCCCGATACTTCCGATACTTCGATACTTGCAACAAGGTAACAAGGTGGTGGAGTAAAGATGGATAGTATTTGTTGTCTTACAGGTCGCCAGTCCCCGCTAAGGCGCGAGCCGAGGAGATGACCCCTGTTAATCAGAGTTCAATTCTTGAATATGTCTGGTTAGGAATTAGATTGGAGATACGCTCTAAGAAAAGTACGTCGATGTATCGGACAAACACCGAAGGCCGCGACTGCTTTTCTGTGGGCAAGCGTTCCATAGCCGACATTGTCGGCAAAATGATACTGCGGAAATAATCTGTGGGTTCTCTGCATCTCGCGGTCTCGAGTAACTTTTGCGACGATTGATGCGAACGCAATTTCCGCAATTGTCTCATCCCCGCGGACAATTGATTTCTGAAGCACGTATGAGGCCGGTGCTTCAAGCCCAGCATCGAGCAGAATCCGGCTCTTCGCTGGCAGAGACATTCTTTTGCATAACCTGTGGACGGCAATTCGTCCACAGGTCGAGAGGCCTGTTTTGTCGATTAATTTTGGTGAGATGCGAGCAGTTGCAAAGTCCGCAAGACCATCATGTCTCCATTTCACAAACAACTCATAAAGCCGCACCCTCTCCTTTTTTGATGTTTTTTTTGAATCCTTAAATGATGAAAAAAGCGGGTGCTTGATTTTTTTGTACAGCACAAACATTCCAACGACAAGAGGCCCCGCGAGAGCCCCTCTGCCAACTTCGTCAACGCCTATGCGCCAATGACGGAACATTGGTATTACTGATTTTTTATTATTCTTGGACGACATTCTCTTAGCTCCTCGAATGCATTATAATTCATATATACGCTATGTCTCAACGATTTACGCATCTCCACGCGCACAGCCACTATTCACTGCTACAGGCGGTTCCCAAGATACCCGACCTAATCGAGGCGGCCAAGAAACAAAAGATGGACGCGCTCGCACTCACGGACGCGGGCAATCTGTATGGCGCAATTGAATTTTATAAAGAATGCAAAAAAGAAAATATCAAGCCCATCATCGGAATTGATGGATATATGGCCGTCAGGACCCGATTCGATATGCAAAGCGGGGTCGATAATAAGCGACGCCGCATCGTCCTTTTGGCGAAAAATATTATCGGTTACCGCAACCTTCTAAAGCTCGTGACTTCGGCCCATTTAGAAGGCTTTTACTACAAACCTCGCTTTGACTGGGATTTATTGAATCGGCATTCGGGAGGTCTTATCGCAATTATTCCGGCAACTACAAGTGATGTTTCGGCGCATCTGCGTAATGGCGATACAGAGCGTTCTACCGCAACGGCAAAAAAGTATTTGGACATATTCGGTAATGATAATGTCTATTTTGAGATCTCACACCACCCTGAAATTGAAGGCCACTCTGCTCTTGTGGAAAAGATACGGCTGATTGCAAAACAGACAGGCTCTTCCACGGTCGCGGCCCAGGAAATTTACTACATTTCAGAAGGTGATCGGCGGGCGCGCGAAACACTCATGTCGGTCCAGCAAAACGCCGACTTCGCGGAGCGGTCGTTTGATGGAGGCGAACCGGACTTTTCATTCAGAAGTGAAAAAGACATGCTGAATTTCTTCAGAAATGATCCGCAGTCGCTACAAAATACAGAAAAAATACGCGACGCGTGCGATGTGGAGCTTGAGCTCGGCAAATGGGTATTTCCAAACTTCATCGTCGAGAGCGGAAGAACGTATAATGATGAATTGCGCCATATTGTTTATCAAGGGATTGCAAAAAGAGGCCTCTCCCAAAATGACGAAATAACAACTCGGATTGAATACGAACTCAATATTATTTTTGCTAAAGGATACTCCCCTTACTTCCTCGTCGTCGGAGACCTACTGCGCTTTGCGCATGAGAATAATATTCTGACAACGATTCGCGGCTCGGTCGCCGGATCAATGGTTACCTATCTTGCCGGAATCACAAACGTAAATCCTCTTGAATACAAATTACCATTTGAACGATTTTTAAATCCTGAAAGACCATCTGCGCCGGATATAGATATGGACTATGCCGATAACAGGCGAGACGAAGTAATTGAATACGCCAAGCGCAAGTACGGGCACGACAAGGTGGCGCAAATCGGAACATTCGGAACGATGATGGCCCGAGGCGCAGTGCGCGACGTCGCCCGCGCTCTTGGATATCCTTACGCGACCGGCGACCGTATTGCAAAACTTATTCCTATGGGGTCGCAAGGTTTTCCAATGACTTTGGAGAGGGCTTTCGAAATAGTGCCAGAGCTAAAAGAGATGTATAAAAAAGAAGAGGAGGCAAAAGACGTGATTGACATGGCTAAAAAAATCGAGGGCTGTGCGCGGCACATTTCGGTTCACGCCGCCGGAGTCGTCATCTCCCCCACGCCGCTTACCGATTTCGTCCCGCTTCAGCACGACACAAAAGGCGAGGCGAAAATCATTACCCAGTACGACATGCACGCGATCGAAGACGCTGGACTTCTTAAGTTTGACTTTCTCGGCATAAAAAATCTCTCGATTCTCGCTGACGCAGTCGCGACAGTGAAGTCCGTGTACGGGATCACGGTCGACATTGAAAACATAAACGTTGACGACAAAAAAACATTCGACCTTCTCGCGCGAGGAGAAACCGGCGGACTTTTTCAGCTGAACGGTTCGGGCATGACGAATTATTTGAAGCAGTTGAAACCCACTTCCATTTTCGACATAAACGCAATGGTCGCGCTCTACCGTCCCGGTCCGATGGAATC
Source organism: Candidatus Taylorbacteria bacterium RIFCSPLOWO2_01_FULL_45_15b (assembly GCA_001822655.1). Classification (GTDB taxonomy): domain Bacteria; phylum Patescibacteriota; class Minisyncoccia; order Phycocordibacterales; family 01-FULL-45-15b; genus 01-FULL-45-15b. Next base: position 69,283 of record MHRX01000036.1, on the reverse strand, counting down.
AATTCCTTCGTATATCGAGCGAAAGCACAACCCGCGATTGGTTACTTTTCTTGATCCGCGCATGAAGGAGATTCTTTTTGCTTCGTATGGCGTTATCACCTATCAAGATGACGTGCTCATGATATCAATAAAACTCGGAGGATTTTCATGGCTTGAAGCGGATAAATTACGCAAAGCCATGGGAAAAAAAATTCCTGCAGAGATGGAAGCGCAAAAGGAGAAACTTCTGACTGGCTTACAAAAAAATGGCATGCCTGGTGAAAAAGCAAAAACATTATGGAAATTGATTGAACCATTTGCAGCATACGGATTTGGAAAGGCACACGCCGCGAGTTATGGTCGCGTTGCCTATCAAACCGCTTACATGAAGGCCAACTTCCCCGCCGTCTACATGGCGAGCGTGCTTACTGCCGACGCGGGGGACGTCGAAAAAGTCGGCGAAATAATCGCGGAGTGCAAAAGAATGGGAATCCCCGTCCTCCCTCCGGACATTAATGAAAGCTATTCGGGGTTTACGGCCATTGTTGACCAAAAGTCGGCGGACGGAACGGGGGTCGGCGATACGATTCGATTCGGCTTAACAAGCATCAAAAACTTCGGCGAAGGCATCGCAAATTCAATCATCGCCGAGCGGCAAAAGCGCGGCAAGTTTACAAGTATCTCCAATTTTCTTGAAAGAATAGATGACAAAAATCTCAATAAAAAATCTCTCGAATCGCTCATAAAATGCGGCGCGCTCGATTCTCTCGGCACGCGAGGCACACTGTTGCATAACCTTGATTCACTGCTTGGCTATAACAAAGAAAGCCGCCAAACAAACGGCAATCAAAATTCGCTTTTCGGGCTTATGGTTGACAGTTCATCTGTTCCGACGTTGCGCCTCGAATCAGTGCCCGAAGCGTCAATCGAGAACAGGCTATCGTGGGAGAAAGAGCTTCTCGGACTATACGTATCGGGCCACCCGCTCGATCGAATTCGAGATCAGATAGAAAAAAATGGAATGAGCATCGCGAAGGCTCGAGCGGAGCTTAAGGAAGGTGCGGCAGTGGTACTTCCGGGAATCATTGAGGAGGTGCGGGAGCTTCTCACAAAAAAGGGCGAGCGCATGATGTTTGTGAAACTTGCCGACTACACCGGAAATATTGAGGCCGTCATTTTTCCGCGCGTATTTGAGGAATCCAAATCGCTTCTACGAGCGGACAACTGCGTCGCCATTAAAGGTAGGATGTCGAATAGGAACGGAACGCAAAGCATCATTGTAGACAAAATGAAGCAGTTGTAAGCAAATCACGGCCTACCGGTGTTTTTCATTCTACGACTCATTAGTCGCTTGATAGCGCGAGATACCTCGCAATGTCTTACTTTAAATATTTTCTATTTACTCTTAGTCCGACCGCATTCCAACTTTACTCCTCTCTAATTATTCTATTCTCGCCCCATCACCCACATACTATAACTCCGCTATAGCGGGCTTATAGTATATTGAGAAAAATATATTGGCCAAAATATATTGTTCTTTATTCATGAAAGTTTCCTTAAAAGTTTTCCTAATTTCGGTAATCTGACTTCTTTTTTTATCCAAATAAAAAACCCGAAATGCCGAAGCATAACGGGTTACGAGTGAGAGCAATGTTCCCAGGGTGCCTAATGCACGAAGTCCTCTGCGAGGAAGACCCAAGGGCCAGCCCACCCCCCACCCACTTTCGTAAAGCTAAGCTTGCGGTACCCGACGCCCCGATCGACTCCCAAAAAACACGGATCACCATACTTACCAACAAAGACGGAAGACGTATTATCCGGCTCAGCCGCAACAAGTTTTTTGTTGCGAAGTTCCGCTGGCATCTCACTTTCCGGAACTTTGGCCATGAGGCCGAGCAGGTATTGTGGGGCGTTGCGGCAAGGCTGTTTGCCTACAGCCCGGAGTAATTCCACATATTCCGTCTCGCCGATGGTTCGGTTGGGACAGACGAGGTAGAGATTCTTTGCTCCCTTCACCGTATGAAGCGGAACCGTCCCATTGGTGATGAAGTCGTAATGGTCGGTGTAGTGCCCCCGCGAAATGCCCGTCCCGACACTGTTAATCGGTTGGACGTTCGGAAATAAACATACAATAGCGGGCGATGTGGTTTTCATGATTTTTCTTGCGTTTGCTTTGTGGTCATCCTGGAATTGCTAAAATTTGATTCAAAGGGCTTAAATGGCTAGTTCTAGGCTACCATACTAAAGTCATCTTGTCCAGTACAACCCACGAGGGCCGTAACTCACTAGAAACTACCTCGCAAAATTGATATGCTGTTCTGCATGAATTCAGATTTAAATCTTGAAGCAAAACGGCACTCTCTTGCGCATCTTCTGGCGGCCGCAGTTCTTGAACTTTACCCCGATACGCGCAACACACTAGGTCCTGCCGTAGAGAACGGTTTTTATTATGATTTTGATTTTTTGACCCCCATTTCAGACAAGGATCTCAACAAAATTGAAAACAAAATGCGCGAGATTTCGAAATCGTGGAATGGCTTTTCCCACAAAGAAGCAATCCAAGAAGAAGCAGACATTCTTTTTGAAGACAATCCGTACAAACTCGAACTCATTAAGGAAATCGTCTCCAGGGGAGAAAAAATTACACTATATACGTCTGGAGATTTCACTGACCTTTGCCGCGGAGGCCATGTCGAGGACTTCTCGGAAATTGCAAAAGATTCATGGCGGCTGTCTCATATTGCGGGCGCCTACTGGCGAGGTGATGAAAAAAATAAAATGCTGACACGTATTTATGGTCTCGCATTTAATTCCGGAGATGACCTTGTGGCGTATGAAAAACGCATGGTAGAGGCCAAAGAACGTGACCACCGCAAACTCGGCAAGGAGCTCGACCTTTTTACTTTTTCTGATCTTGTTGGGTCCGGGCTCCCCCTTTTTACTCCACGCGGCCAAGCAATGCGTGAATCGATCACTGATTTTCTCTGGAGCCTTTCAAAAAAGTACGGATACCAAAAAGTGCAGATTCCTCATATCGCAAAACTCGAGCTTTATGAGACAAGCGGACACGCTGAAAAATTCAGAGATGAATTTTTTTATGTTGATGGTGCACAGTCGGGACAAAAATTCGTAATGAAGCCGATGAATTGCCCGCACCACACGCAAATTTTTGCCGCGAAACCGAGAAGCTATAAGAATTTGCCCCTGCGCTTTACCGAGCTCACCATGCAATACCGCGATGAGAAACCGGGTGAACTTCTTGGACTCTCACGTGTCCGCTCGATTACCATTGATGACGCGCATATCTTTTGTAAGCCTGAAGACATTAAAATTGAAGTTACGAATATAGTGAAAATCATCGAGGAATTTTATCAGGCGCTCGGAATGTGGAATAAGGGCAAAACATTCTGGGTCTCTCTTTCTGTTCGCGATCCAAAAACGCCTGAAAAATACCTAGGAGATTCTGACAATTGGGATAAGGCCGAGCGTTACCTACAGGAAGTGTCAGTCGAGCTCGGACTTGATGCGAAACGAATGGAAGGGGAAGCTGCATTCTACGGCCCGAAACTCGATTTTATGTTTACCGATGCGCTTGGACGCGAAAGACAGCTCGCGACGGCACAAGTAGACTTCGTGCAACCCCAGCGTTTCGGTCTCGAGTACACCGCATCTTCGGGCGAAAGGGCTACGCCAGTTATGATCCATCGGGCTGTTGCAGGTTCGCTTGAGCGTTTCATGGCTATACTTATTGAACATTTTGCCGGTAACTTCCCACTCTGGCTCTCTCCCACCCAGGTCAAGATCGTGCCGGTGCGCGACAGTCATGACGCGCACGCTCGTGAACTGTTCAATATGTTTGTAGGATCGGGAATCCGGGCTGAAATAGACGAATCAGACGTCAATCTTGGAAAAAAAATACGCGCGGCCAAAGTGGAAAAAGCCCCATATTGGATCGTTGTTGGAGACAAAGAAATGGAGTCTGGTAAATATATCTTGGAATCCAGTAGTGGAAAAAAAATGGAGCCACTCGGCGGAGACGCCATTTCAGATTTGCTCCTGAAGCAGATTTCAGACAAATCACTTCTCGAATAGTGTGGCGCAAATTCGCGAACGAAAAATAGTCTCAAGGCTAGCTTCGGAGCCCGGTATTCATACCATTTGCATTAATCGGCGTGTATAATAAAAGCATGAGTTTTTCGCTCCTCCCGTTTTTTTATTTACAATGGCACTATAGCAGGGCTTTCTCGGACATGATGCGCATCTGGGGCAATATTTTTCGGTTTACGTTCAACTTTTTTTCGGTTTCACTTCTCGCCCGATCACTATTTTCTCCATGGAAGAGAGTACACGAGGAAGCGCGGCGCGGATTCGATATTGGAGAGTATTTATCGAGGAAACTTGTAAATACTTTGATGCGAATTGTTGGTGCGTCTCTCCGGCTTATCATAATCTTTTTCGGTATCTTCTTTTTATGTGTCGTAACATTAGCCGGAATCGTTATCTTTATCGCTTGGATACTTACGCCCCTTATTTTGCTCCTGCTCGTCATTTTTGGATTTAGGGGTTTTTTTTCATAAATATTACATGAAATATAGCGAGCTCAAGAGTTACGTCCCAGCTTTCCGCCCTGCGATTCTCGTAAGTCGCCTAATCTCTTTCCGCGCGCTCCGTATTGCAAGATTTTTATCTCTAGTCGTGGCAACCGTCTCTGTGGTTCTCATTGTTTTCGGTAAAGTTATTTCCTTCATGCCGTCTGGCTTTGCAGGAATATTGCACCGGCCGCTTCAGGTTCTCGCTCCATATTTTTTTGAAAGCCTGCTCCTCTCGATTTTTGTATTTCTCATAATCTTTATGACAACCTCTTTTTTCAACTCATATTATTTTCTTGGACTGGACAATGGACTTCGTCGAGTAAAAAGGTTTGGGACATACCCAAAAATTTCATACGAAGTTGCTCTCCTCGTGTCGGGAAGCCCTGACGACGATCTTATCCTCGGCTTCCTCGAATCTCCATACGGACGGCTTGCAATGAAAAGGGCTGGAATTTTAACGGACGAATTCCGAGACTTTTTATCAAAACGGAGACACAAAATCGATCCAGCCTCACTGGAAATCAGCTCTGAACAAACGCTCGGCTTCGCGACATATGCATTCGGGCTCTATGAAAAAGACGAGGAATTCTCAAAATTTTTGTTCTCGAAGAAAATCCAGATGGAAGATTTCAGAAACATACTAAACTGGATCGACAGAAACATAACAGAGGCAAAAAAAAGCGCGCGATGGTGGTCGCGAGAATCACTCGGCAAAATTCCGGGCATTGGCCGGAACTGGGCATACGGAAGTACATATATTCTTGACAGATATTCCCGCGACTTTTCCACCACTGCTTTTTTTCGCGACGCAGGATTAGGCAGGGACGACAGGAGACCGGAGATTCTCGAGCTCGAGGCGGTACTCGCCAAGGATAGAGAGGCGAATGTTATTTTAGTCGGTGAACATGGAGCGGGGGCGATGGAAATCATCGGCCACCTGGCAAATAAAATTGAAGAAGGAAACACCCAACCGAGCCTCGAGAACAAACGAGTTGTTCTTTTTGACAGCACTCTCTTTGTCTCCACGGCCGGAAACAAAACGGCCTTTGAGCGCGAATTGGCGCGTGTTTTAAATGAGGCGGTTAGGGCGGGCAATGTTATTGTCGTCTTCGCAGATCTTGCGGGTTTTATTTCGAGCGCAAAGACGCTCGGCGCTGATGCGATGGCGATTATGGCGGATTATATAGCAACTCCAAATATCCAAATAATCGCAGTTGCTGACCCTTCGCATTTTCACGAATCCATTGAAAGCAATAGCGCGATCATGGAGCTGTTTGAGACAATTATAATGAAAGACACGAGAGACAACGCCGTCATTCGAGTCCTTGAGGACGCCTGTATTCGAGAAGAGTATCGGTATGGAATTTTTTTTACATATCCCGCTCTAAGAGCCATCAGCGATAGTGCGGAACGCTATTTCCCATCGGGTGTGATGCCTGACAAAGCAATAGATCTGCTGTCGGAAATCGCGCCGGCCGTAAAATCCACGGGCGGCACTATAGTAACTGCGGATGATGTGCTCCATATGGTGGAATCAAAAACCGGCATACCTGCGGGCGCCGTCGGTAAAGAAGAAAAGGCCAGGCTTCTCAATCTGGAAAAAGTGCTCCACGAGAGGATCGTCGGTCAGGACGAAGCAGTCGTTATGATAGCGAACGCAATGCGTCGCGCACGGTCCGGTGTCGGCAACCGCAATCGCCCTATGGGATCGTTTCTTTTTTTGGGACCAACCGGAGTCGGAAAGACAGAAACAGCTAAAGTCCTGGCGGATACTTTTTTTAGCAATCAACACACAATACAGCGCCTCGATATGTCGGAATACAGTACAGATGACTCACTTCAGCGGCTCATAGGTTCAGCAGACACCAATCATCCTGGAACCCTTTCCTCGATGATTCGAGAAAATCCTTACGGCGTTCTTTTGCTTGATGAATTTGAAAAGACATCGCGCGCGGTGCTTGATCTCTTTCTCCAAGTGCTCGATGAAGGTATTTTTTCTGATATGCATGGCAAAGCAATTAATGTGAGAAACATGATTATTATTGCCACATCAAACGCGGGCAGTGATCTAATCTGGGACATTATGCGCGAAGGAGGAAACCTTGAAACCGAAAAAGTGCGTGTCCTGGATGCACTCATCAAAAGCAATGTATTCAAGCCGGAGTTATTGAACCGCTTCGACGGTGTCGTCCTCTTTCGTCCGTTCAACGCCTCGGAGCTTCAAAAAGTAGCATCGCTCATACTTTTGCGTCTAAAACAGCGCCTGTCAGAAAAGGGCATCGGGCTCGAGATTAACACCGCGCTTGTTCAAATGCTCATGAATGAAGGCGTGGATCCAAAGTACGGCGCGCGAGCCATGAATCGCGCCGTTCAGGATAAGATTGAGCAGATTATTGCCCGGCGCGTGATTTCCGGCGCTCTTAAGGCGGGATCGACTCTGACTTTAACCGAGAAGGATTTTGCAAACGGGGTGTGAGACATTAATGACACTCTCACAAAACTCCATGACGCAATGGACGAGAGCGAAAGGCTCGGTTTTCACGCCAAGTAGACGAGTAGGGTCAGCAAACTATGTGAAAGGCTTGCGTGTGTTTGCTTATATTTGGTATACTAAAGCAAGAAAGTTCTTTGCAGGTGGCAGAAGACTGGTGTGCTGATCGCTCGCGTTTTAATAGATTTTTCTGAACCCATTAAAATGCACTTTTCGCACTCCTCCCCTTCTATCACGTTACGTTTGAGAGCTGACCATTTGGCCGGCTCTTTGTTTTTTATGTGAGTAAGCCTCCGAATCCAGTGAGCGTCATTAGGCCTTGAGTCGCATGCGATGAAAAATGATATACTATAATTCCGCTATAGCGGAGTTATAGTATATTGTAATTAATTCGATTTGGAGCAAAAATTATAAGAACAGCCCCGCATATGCGGGGCTGTTCCTTATCAATTTTCGCCGTCTTGATTATGTACGGAGAGCGTCTTCGATCTTGGGCCAGCTTATCGCGACAAGCGAGTCGCTGTCCTTCGTATTCAGGACGCGGCATGCCGTTCGGATAAGCTCTACTGCCGCGCCTACATCACCCTTAGTATAGCCAAGAAGTTTGCGCGAAACATCGGCAGAGAGAATAGCGTGATTATTTCGCGCCTCATCTTCGAGAATCGCTTCTGTCGCCTCATCTATCGGTGATTCTCCCATCACAAGAGCCGATCCCCAGAGCTCTGAAATACGCTCCGCATCCTCTCCTCTCTCTCCTGGAAGATTACCCCCCGTATCATTCTTTAGATACGCCGCGGCTGCAGCGTACTCGCCGCTCTTTATTTCTGACGCAACGCTTTTCATTGCATTGAAGTCGAACCGCGCGGCGCTCGCTCCGAGAGCGGCAACAGCGGACCGGAGTGGGTTATTTCTCCAAACATACACGCCGGCGATTGCCAACATAGTAAGGATGAGTGAGAACAGAATCGCTATTCCTGTCGAATACTCTTTAAGCCCTGTGTACGGAACTTGGCTCAAGTAAACGTATCCCGAAGCAAGCGGTCGGACTTCGACTTTCGTCTTCGAAATAAGGTGTACGTTTGGTGGGTTCAAACCGCCGGGACAGTTGAGTGAACATGGCGGATTGTAATGGCTTATGTTAACGACGCATGTTCTTGAGAGAACAAAATTTCCGGACGTTACAGTAACCGTGGCACTTTTTTGTCCTTCGCTATGGTAGGCTTTTCCGATATTCTGGCTCGAACCTGACAAACCGTCAGTACCTGTCCATGAATACGTGTAGCTTCCCGTTCCGCCCGATGGGTGCGCATTCCACGAGACGACATCATTGACGCGGGGATTCGATGGATTAACCGAACACTGGAGAGTAAATTCACCTCCACCTCCGCAAGTTGCGAACGAAAATGAAACTGTTGGCGAGTACTCACCACTCCATTTATATAGGACACGAATTTGGTACGCATTACCTTGCTGGATCACTAGATTGCCCGATGTCCCGCCGAACGGTGAGAAAGGCCCCGCCGTTTCGATGACCGTAGTTCCGGATGGAACAAAGAGCGTCCACCCGCCATTTGACCAATTGTTGTCATTATCAATGTCAACGTGATATCCATCCTGACCTCGACTTAGAGAGCTCCACGAAACTCGAACCTTGCTTGTATTTACGTCGCAGAAAGGAATTACCGACGGTGGCGTAATTTGGGGACGATCATTCACAACAACCGTGCATGTTCGCGTGATTGATCGATTGCCAGAAGTCACTGTCACCGTTCCGGTTTTTGTGCCGGCTGATACGTATGATTTTGAAACTGTTCTTGACGAGGAGCTTAGTCCTTCAGAACCTGTCCATGAGTAGGTGTAGCTTCCGGTACCTCCGGATGCGTTCGCCGAATAGTTGAATGTAGTGCCGATCTCGCCGGAAGATGGTGAGACAGCGCAAGTAGCGGTAAAGTCATTGTCGCAATACTCGGATGTAACCGAGGTTCGGACGGTATTTGAAGTTACCCACTGCCATCCAAGTTCGTACGCGCTGATTCGCGCAGTGTTGGCCATTTCAATTGCTGAACAGCTGTTTACTTCTGGAATCCGCACTTTCACTGTTACCCATCCTTCCTCGCCGGGAGTAAGCGTATCCGCGTTCCAAGTAAGACGACGGTTTGTGTGATCATAAAGCGGAATGCTTCCGTATCCGTTTGTTACGTTTGACGAGTGATTGCTTGAGACGTATTCGAGTCGGTCATCAAAATGGTCTTCGATCTTAACGCCGCCTCCCGTACAGTTCTTGTTTCCAGTGTTTTTGAATTCAACGTGATAGTTCAAGAATTCTCCGGATTTTGCGGAAGTCTTGTCTACGCTCTTCACAATCTCGAGTTTGCAGAATTTTTCTTCTGGCTTGGTCACGGTGATCGAGCAGCTAATCGTGTCGCTCTTATTTCCAGAAACCGTAGTAACGGTTCCAGTCTTTGTCCCGACCGTTGAATACGACTTTTGAATCGAATTTGAAGAGCCTGACAATCCGTCAGTTCCGCTCCAATTGTAGGTGTAGCTTCCCGTTCCGCCCGTTGCGAATACTTTCCAAGTGAATGTTTCGCCGATAAGGCCTGTGTGAGGAGTTGCCTCGCAACGGGTGATAAGCGGATTACAATCATCGTTTACGATTGATGTAGAAACCTCATTCGAGTAAATCCATCGCCATCCCAATTCGTGCGCACTGATGCGAGCGACGTTTTTCAGATTGTACGCCGTGCAGGAAACCGTCGCTATTCGCGCAGTCCACTTAACCCACCCCTCCTCGCCAGGAAGCAAAACATCCGCATTCCAAGTTAGAGTTCTGTTTGAAGCATTAAAGAGTGGCGTATTCTCGTAGCCCGGGGTTACGTTTGATGAATGCGTTTCTCGAACAAAAATTAAATCGTCCGAGACGTCATCTTCGATTTTAACCCCGCCGCCGGTGCAATTTTTGTTGCCGATATTTTTAAATTCCAAACGATATATGATCTCCTCTCCATTTATGGCGTTCTTTTTATTAACAGCTTTTGAAATTATTAATTTACACTCCTTTATTTCCGGAATTTCGACCTGCACATAACATGTCGCAGTCTTCGTTGTCCCATTTGAGGTAACAGCCACAGTTCCCTGCTTTGTTCCTGCAGTCTGATAGAACTTAGAAACTTGCCGAGTGTTGCCGGAAAGATTCTCATCTCCAGACCACGAGTACGTAAATGTACCCGGTCCAGCCACCGTGGCTTCATAGTTGAAGGAAGTTGTATTCGTAAATCCTGAAGTCGGATTTACCGTGCACGCGACATTGAAGTCGTTGCAATTTTGGAGGGAAATGCGGGTATTGACTACATTTGAATATAGCCATCCCCAGCCATATTCATAGGATGAAATTCGAGCCTGGTTTTTGAGATCTTTTTCCTCGCACGTTGCGCCCGAGACTTTTCCGAACCACGTTACCCATCCGGATTCGCCCGGAGAAAGCTCATCTGCGTTCCAAGTCAGAATACGCGTGGAAGCACTATAAAGTGGAGTGCTTCCGTAGCCGGCCATGACATTTGTGCTTCGTGATTCAGAGACAAAGGTAATGCGCGGATCGATCGCATCCTCAATTTTCACGCCGCCTCCGGTGCAACGACCCGTTCCGATATTTTTGAACGTGATTTTGTACGTCAAAACATCATCGTCATAAGCGCGTGTTTCGTCGACAGTCTTTTGGATCTCGAGTTTACATCCGTTGATCGGATAATAATCCGCGAGCGTTGTTGCACCCGCTGTTCCAAACGCGCCGGTGTTTATGCCGGCTAGAATCGGAAGTGCCAAAAGCACAGTGATACCGAGCGATCGCAGCATCGGTGACTTCAGTAAGCTTTTTATCATGTTTTTATTCATACTACTTATAATGTTATTAAATAATTAATTTGTATCTGCTGACAACACTTCGAGTAACTCGCTTTTCACGAAGTCCGCCCGGACTACGAATCGCTCCTGCTTCTCTCCGAGTACGTTGCAGGTGGCAAGCGTTAGCATCTTTACTCCTGTGTTGAAAGCTACCGATTCCTCGTGATCATTCACGAGAGAAACGTCCTTTACGCGGTAGGTATATTTTTTCGTGTCCGAATAGACGACGATTTCATCTCCGCTCTTCAACTTTCCTAGCCGATTGAACGCCTTGTATGCCTGGTTATGGATAACCGGCAGACTTGAGCTGTGACCGAAGATGAACATATTACCCTGATCTCCGAGTCGTGCTGACCCGGGATACCGAGCTACCCCTTTTTTCAATTCCTCATCGAGCACCTCAATGTCCCTCGAAAAAGGATTTCGAATGGCCGAATTGACGCCGATCGATGTGATTTCAATGTGTCTCGGTTCCTCGATCAGGGCCTCAACAGTGGTGAGTACCGCTTCATCAGGCGTCCGAAACCCGTACGCGGCGTAGGCCGTCTTTCCCGGAATTGCGGAAACGACAGCGAGCGTCACGAAATACGCGCACAAAAAAGTAACCACAAGAGTACCTTTTCGCTCCAAAACAACGCCAAATAGCGCGTTTTTCACGCGTTTTCTGTTCTTTTCATCGAGGAGGGATTGTTCCATATGTTGAATCTATGCTTATTTTTCCTGCTGTCAATATAATCGGCCAAGGTGATATATTTGACAAACTATATTGATATGATATAATGCCGATGTATTAAATTCGCCCTGAAATTATTGTACACTATTGATATTGAGTTGTCAATATTCGCCGACGGGCGCTTGACATAAAGGGTATTGAATAGTAGTAAAGTATTATTAATTATAGAAATATTATATGCAACCAACTGAACAAGACATCGAGCGAGACACCGCGAAGGACAGATTTACAAAGGTTCTTGCGGCACTCGGACTTATCGCCGTCCTCTTTGGAGGTAGTTACCTTGTAGTTCGTTACTCTCCGACGGTCATCCGCGGAATTGTAGCGGCTGCGGTATCACTTTCATCCAAATTTACTCCGGGCGGAGGAGACGCAAAACTTGATCTATCATCAGACAAGTACGACATCGCTTCCGGCGAAGCGTTTACGCTAAACTGGACAAATCGCGATAATGACGCGGGTTCTTACACAATTTCTTATCCATGCCAGGAAGGCGTGCGATTCGAAGCCGTGCAGGGCTCTACGAACGAAGTCATTTTCTGCAACACGCAGTTCAAATTCGTAAATGACAACAATCATCTGACTTTGATCGGTTACTCAATTGCAGATGAAAATGCTGACGTGCCGCTCTATCTTTACTTCACAAAGAACGGAGACGATGATTCATCTCTTCGCGATGATGTAGCGATCACAATCACGAATTCAGGTTTGGCGGTAAATCCTCCTACTCCGACCCCTACCCCGACGCCGACACCTACTCCGAACCCAACTCCTACGCCGACTCCGACTCCAACGCCTCGACCGGTAACTCCGACACCCGGACCTGGGACTAGCGTTACGATCCCGTTTCCTACTACTCCGGGAGTACCACGCGATAATCCAAACGGACGAGTTGACCTCGCCGCACGAATCATTGCTACCGGATACATTGCAACTTCAACAAACAATGCATTCGTTCAGACGGACTCTGTAAAACTTTCTGATCGAGCGGCTGTAAAGTTTGAAGTTATAAACCTTGGAGACAAAACTTCCCCGGTTTGGAGATTCAACGCAGTACTTCCTACATACCCATCATTTATTTTCCACTCTGACGACCAGGTTCGACTAGCTCCTGGCGACAAGATCGAATTCGTCCTCGGCTTCGATAACATCGTTCGCCAAAGTGAGGGTGAAATCATAATCAATGTTAATCCGACAGGAGATATCAACGAATCACGAAAGGACAACAACATTGTAAAAGAAATTATTAAGATCAATCTCACTCAGTAATTTAGCGACTACTGTAAACAAAAACACCCCGCCGACTAGCGGGGTGTTTTTTATTTAAATCATCACAACTTGTTGACATTCGATACACATTGTGCTATCCTTTTTTTAGGAAATATACAGAAAAATCAACATTTGACAACAGAAAAAGTATGAGTAATCCAGCCGAATATACAGAAAAAAGTTCCGATAAAGCCGCGCCATTTTCCGTTGACGAGCAATTTTTCAAGCGCCGTGTGGAGAGGAAACAGTCAATTCTGGATGCAGCTACCCACCTAGAAAGATTATGGGAACCAATCATCGAGATGTGGCTTAATGAGGGTCCTCATAGCCACCAGGAAGAGACTTTTCTTGGAATGAAAAATGAAATGCGGCAGTTTATGGGGAGTCTGAACTTGTCGAACCGATCTCTCGGAGGCCGCAGGAGAAAATACCACGATCCCCTTACATATCCCATAGGGCCAGTCGCTTTTGTGCAATGGTACATCCTCTCAGAGCATTTACCAATAGATATTGAGGAGCTCGGACTTGAGGATTGCATCGAATGCATTTCAAGTGAATCATTCGATAATGTCCGCTTTCACAAGGCCTTGGTCAGAGTATACATCAGGTACTTCCAGGGTCATTTTCCTAAACCTTTAACACGCACTGAGCTACGGAGGGCTGACGAACTTCTGTCAAAACTCAAACTTGAAGGCGATGAAAAGTGGGAATTTGCAAATCGATTTGTAAACCATCTCGGATTCGGAGCCTGCCAAAAGGCAGGAGAAGCCGTCGGCCTCAGCGACGAACAATTCAGGAGCATCGTGGTAAATGTTCAAGGCAAAGTGGAAAAACTTCTCGCTGAGAATTTTACCGATGCGATGTCGCTTGTCAGTTTTGCGAGCGAGGCTGCGGGATACCGTCATCAGGTCGAGCTGGAGTGCGAGGGGGCAGCCAAGGATAGACAATCTTGGCATGTTCAATTAGCAGAGACCAAGGCCGCTGTCCAAGAGCTGCTGCCTTTCTTCCAGCTTTTTGAATGGGCTGCAAGAGAGCAAAAATGGGATCAGGGGAATAACTTGGTGGAAGTCGGCAAGGAGTTAGAAGACCACCTACTCTCATTCCTCGAACAGAAGATGGGGGTATCTAAACAAGTGCTCATCGAAAAACTCGACTCATTTACGAGCGATGTACCTGAGAAATCCTCTAGCGATTCGGTAGAAAAAGTACCGAGTAAGTCAGAATAACCCAGACTGCTGCAGACTCAAATGTCTGCAGCTTTTTTTATTGACGCAGACAACGTCGTAAAGGGAATCATAAAGATCAATCTTACGCTGTAATTTCAAGAACACTTCGGTGAGATTCAAAAAATGCCCTTGCGGGCATTTTTTGTTATGTGTGGATTCTTTGCAGATAAAAATGTATATGCTATACAGATATTAGACAACGTACAAATCTCGCACAAACTGAATATGAATTTTCTGACATTTGTCTTCATCCTTTTTTGCACCGGCGCATTTTGGCTGCTCTCGGGTCTTATCGCATGGGGGATCATTCGGAGCAACTATCATTCAATTCCGATTTCACCAAAGCGGCGGGAAGACTTACTTCCTCTCATATGGGCAAGGCAGTGGAAACAGGCGGCATTTCTCTACGGTCCTGGTGCGCTTATGCGCGTCTTATATGATGTCATCTTTGAAAGAAATGGCTTCAAGCTCGGTTTTTCACTAAGACCGCTTCCCAGATACCAACGAGAAGAAATTGAGTTCGCTCGCCCAAAATTAAATTACTCTGCACAGACCGCTCTTCCCAAAGCGGTTTTTTGTATTTCTCACAACCCTGTGTCTGTCAGACAGACACAAATGCGCGTGCGTTGACCTACACAATTAGTTGTGATATTGTTAAATCAGATCAATACTCGAGATAAGCGTAACGCCAATGAAAGGATGAGAAGATCATGACAGTAAATGAGCACATTTCAAAAGCTAAATCTCAAATCGAAAAAATAGTCCGCAAATGTAAAACTGATTCGCGCACGATTATTGCCCGCTATACAGCGGCAGTCGCAGTAAATTTCACCGATTGGATCGGAAAGACTATCCCGTGGGTGCGCCATGAAATCTCATATCACACCCTGGTCGACAACCTGCGGTGCGAGTCTGCAAATGACCATGTGGGCATGCTTCTACGATTTGCAAAACTTTGCAATGCTCTGCCGGAAAGTGATGATTTTGCCCAGACATACGAGGAGGTTTCTGCAATCCGTCATTTGTTTGCGGAACCTGCGACTGCAGGGCTGGCAGGTGTAGTACTATGCGCTGTCCTCGAGAATGTTTCGGAAATTTTTATTCCCGATCTCGCTGGACGAGCTAAATCATGCGGATGCACAAACTTCGAGTACACCGACGTGCATGGTGAAGCCGATATCAAGCACAGCAAAGCGTTCATCGATGCAGTCGAGGCGGAGCTTACTATGGGATACAGGGAACCTATCTTTGTCACCGCAAGACCACAGTACCCGGAATTCCATATTGTCAGATCGCGCGAGTGCGCGGTGCAACTCATAGCAAAAATCTATGAGTAGCCAACATTTGAAAATGTTTTTTAGGATTACACAAGCGACCAGAAGGTCGTTTTTTTTTGCGGTTACGGATTGCCCCAAGTACTCACAACCCCATTCGAAATAGCAGTAAACACATCACCATACATTGCACTCGTCGAACCGATAGTCGAATCAATTCACAAACTATTACAACGAATGTATGAGTCCGCCTAATTTTTTGCCCATACTAAATACTATATACCAAATACTGAATACTAATCTAAATGTCAATCGTCGCTTCTTTCGCATTCGACTGGATGAACGATTTACGAGCCGGAACATCAGTTCCCATGAGCATATCAAATACCTTGTCCGCTTCCGCCGCGTCATCAATGGCAACTTGCTTCAGTATGCGCCGCGCTGGATCCATAGTCGTTTCCCACAATTCTTCCGCATTCATTTCCCCAAGACCCTTATAGCGCTGTATGGAAAACTTAGGCGTCTTTGTTTCTTTCTTTGCCGCACCCGCTTCTTCTTCGGGTTGAGCTTCGGTTTCACCTTCAGCGGTTACTTCTACCATCTCTAGTTCCGACACGTCTTTTCCGACAATAGCCGCCTTTTCAGCATCTGAATATGCGTAGTGGATTTCTTTTCCTTTCTTGATTTTATACAGAGGGGGCTGTGCAATGTATATAAATCCTCCATCAAGAAGCGGTTTGAAATGCCTATAAAGAAGAGTGAGAATAAGAGTGCGGATATGAGCTCCGTCCACGTCGGCGTCGGTTGCGATAACTATTTTGTGATAACGAAGTTTGGCAATATCAAATGTGTCACCAATCGCGGTGCCGAGCGCCACGACAAGATTTTTTATTTGTTCGGATCCAAGCATTCTGTCGAGTCTTGCTCGCTCAATGTTCAATATTTTTCCACGAAGCGGCAACACGGCCTGCGTACGTCTGTCCCTGCCGGATTTTGCGGTACCTCCAGCGGAATCTCCCTCTACAATAAATAATTCCGATTCCGAAGCGTCCTTTGTTTGACAATCGGCAAGCTTGCCCGGAAGGGTCATTCCCTCGAGAGCTCCTTTCCGCAGAATGCTGTCTTTTGCCGCTTTCGCGGCCTTTCGCGCTTTCATCGCGAGGATTATTTTGTTGATGATGGCCCGCGCGTCGTCCGGTTTCTCCTCAAGAAATGCCGAAAATGCATCTCCAAAAACGCTAGCTACCGCTCCCTGTGCTTCTACGCTTCCGAGTTTTGCTTTGGTTTGTCCCTCAAACTGGATCTCGCGCATTTTCACGGAAATAACGGCAGTCAAACCTTCAAGTACATCATCTCCCGTGAAATTTTCCTCGCTTTCCTTCACATACTGATTTTTTCGAGCGTACGTATTCAATGTTCTTGTGAGCGCAGTTTTAAAACCCGTGAGATGCGTTCCACCTTCTGCATTGTATGTATTATTTGCAAAGGAGAGAACGCGCGCAGAAATGTCGTCAACATACTGAAGCGCAATTTCAACCGATTCAATTTCTCCTCCGACTTTCTCCGTGAAGAAAATATTTTTATGGACAGGCTTTAAGATTTTATTAGTAAAAGCGACAAGTGAAACAAGCCCTCCCTCAAAATAAAACGTGTGGCTTGGAGCGTCGAGTCCAAGCTCCGACAAGTAAAATGGCTTCTCGTAGTCAATATTTTCACATGCCCGCGCGTCAATGACACGAATTCGCAGACCCTTCACAAGATAAGCCTGCTGACGCATATGCATGACGACTTTACTCCAGTCAAAATTTCTTCCTTCTTTGAAAATTTCCGCGTCAGGTTCGAAAATTACAATAGTCCCCTGCTTTTTTGTGCCGCCCACTTTCTTTACGACAGCCTTCCTTTTTCCCTGTTTATACTCCTGCATGTATTTACCACCGTCCTTGTGGACTTCCACACGGCAAAAAATAGAGAGCGCGTTCACGACCGATGCGCCGACTCCGTGCAAACCTCCGGACACTTTGTACCCCTCACCGCCGAATTTACCTCCGGCGTGGAGTGTGGTCATAATCGTTTCGAGTGCGGAAACTTTTGTCTGTTTGTGCATGTCGACCGGAATTCCTCGGCCGTTGTCTGTGACGCGCACGGCATTGTCCGGCAAAAGAGCAACTTCAATTTCATTTGCGTAGCCTCCCATCGCCTCATCCCGAGAGTTATCAAAAATTTCAGTAATAAGGTGGTGAAGTCCATCTGGTCCCGTTGTACCAATGTACATACCTGGTCGCTTTCTGACAGGCTCTAGCCCTTCAAGGACCGTAATTGATGCGGCGTCATAATGGTGCCCGGACCCGTTTTTCTTTGAATCTTTGTCGTCCTTATTTTTAGCCATATTTTAAAAGGCTTTATAGGCCTCAATTGAAGAGAATTATAGCCTAAATAGACCCTAAAATAAAGTCAAAATAATGGTTTGCTGTGGATAGAACAAGCCTACATTTTACTTGACAAGCCATTGTCTCCAGTGTATGCTTTCATTAGAATTGATTGCCAATCATTCTCGAGAAGTGTAAGTTGCGTCGGCCGGAAACCGGATGCAATGGCCCGAAACCCATACCTCGAAACGGCACAGGACATTGATAATGACATTACACGGAATCAGGATTACAAAGCTAGCTAAATCGCCCTTCATGCCGCGATTAACGTGGTTCGCGACACAAGCTGAGAAAAAACTCGGGTGTAACCCTTTGCACAGTGCTTCAGAAGCGATGCAGTTGGTATTTACAGGTTCCACCCTTATCTCCTTTGGAATCATCTGCGCGATCTTGGCTGATTTAAAATCTATAACTTTCATGTGGTTGATGTTCACCCTTGGAGGTACGTGCATAGCGGGCACCCTGTTTAAACGTCTTAAAGTGCGCAAGTTCACTCGGACACTCGAATTCATCGGCAACACCATCCGTGCAGTCGGCCTTGTGCCCTCTGCTCTTTATGATGAACTGCACGATGACGACCTACTCATCGACGAAGTCTTTGAGCTCTTTAAGAAAACCCTTCACCGTATCGCTGTTCAGATTGTCATTTGGGAGAAACGCGACGATGGTCTCGCCATGGACAATGCGAGGGTGCAGAGAGAACTTTTTACGAAGTTCCACAAAACCGCGGCTCTTTTCGGCATTAACCTAGGGCCTTATGGCGAATATTACAAGACCGCTGTTCCCGACTTAAAAACACCAGAAGCAAACACCGAAGAGACCACAGCGTAATTGCCCAAATCGCAAAGACCAGAGGAAACTCTGGTCTTTTTTTATTGAAGCATCCGGGGAATGTGCTAGAACAAAGTGACAAATACTCATTTACGCTATGGCGTAAATGAGATGGAGTGGAGGCTACAAGAAATTTTCTGGACAAAACACCGAAATACACATCTACGCTATAGCGTAAATGTGTAATCTGATCTGATCGCTAGTGATTATCGCACTTCCCAGCCTTTTTCCTTTACCTTCGCGTAAATCACGTCCATCGCGTCGTTCGCTTCCATGTCTTCGAGTGTTCTTTCCATGGATTGGAAGATTATTCTGAAGGCGAGAGACTTTTTCCTTACTCCGTCGATCTCCTTTTCAAATTCGTCAAAGATGTAAACAGAGTGAAGTAGTGATCCCGCGCTCGTTTCTAATACTTCCTTTACTTCATCTGGCATTGTCGCTCCGGGCACAAACAGCGCAATATCTCGCGCTATAAATGGGAAAAGAGAGAAAGGTTTGAAGGTAACTCGCGACTCTCGAGACACTCCAAAATTTACTGCCTTTGGCTCCGGTAGCGCTCCGATTAGCTTGCCGAGATTGAGTTCCATAATCCCATCAATGTGATTAATTTTACCTATCGGCTCACCTCCTAAAAGAATAATGCCGCCCGAATCGTCAAGTGTGCACACGACGGATACTTCTGCATTTAGATATTTCAATAGTTCGTCGCGCACATCTCGGATCAAGTCGTTCGCTTTCTTACCTTTCCTCTTTACCGCTAATGCAATGCCAGCCGCAAGGGCGGTGTATTCTCTTTCCGCGGGAAACGCATTGCCTATTTCGAATACTTGGATCGCATCCGCCGCAAAAAGCGGAGCATTGTTTTTATTTCGGTCGAGCGCATCCTTCAGATTTTCAGTCAGGTTTATTCGTAGGAAATTTTTATCGGAAGCCAGAGATTTTTCGATCTGTCGGTCTCCTGTATTAGCAAAGGAACTTGTAAAAATCTCCGAAAAACCCGCCTCAGCAAAGAAATCGCGAATCTGCTTTTCATAATAAGTTTTTTTAGAAATGTGTAGCGACTGCAAATTGGGCGGCGGCAATATTACTGGCACGCGGTCATAGCCCCGCACGCGGCCGATTTCCTCGACTAGATCGGCTGGAATATTAAGATCTGCGCGAGCGAGCGGTGGATTTACAAAAAAAATGTCGTCATTCACTTCGACGTCGCATCCCAGAGCCTTTAATATGCGAGTAGACTCATCGGCAGGCACTTTTTCACCTAAATAACCGTCAATCAATTTCGAATCAAGTTCAATTGTTTTACTCTCAATGGTGCGAGATTCAATATCCACGACAGCACTCGCTCGAACTTCGACATTGCCTTTTGCAAGAAGTCCAGTAAGACGCTCCATGGCCTCCACCGTCAGAGTTTGAGATACACCATTCTCAAATCGCTTCGACGCGTCGGACCGCAGAGCATATTTCGCGGCTGTTCGCCGGATCATCGTGGGATCAATATTGGTTGAAAGCAGAAAGATTGAACGCGTGCCGGATGTGATAGCGGCTCTCTCTCCTCCTTTTACTCCAGCAAGATCGAGCGGCCCATTGTCATCCGCCATAACGAGCTCTGTGCCGTCAAGAATAATTTTATTACCTCCGAGAACGACGAGCATCTCGCCATTCTCGGCCATTCGCGCGACGACGGGACCGTTCAATTTATCCAGATCAAAGGCATGCATGGGCTGGCCAATGTCGTACATGACGTAATTTATCGCGTCAACGATTTTATTAATTGACCGCTGTCCTATGATTTCGAGCGCCTGACCAACCTCTTTGTCTTTCGAAGCATTATCAATATTTTCTATGATTCGCGCGCTATAACGATGCATCAATTGTTTTGCGTCATTTCGAATCTCTGGAACCTTATCGGAAATCTCGGTCACTGCCGGAGAAGTTTTATCGGAAACGGAAATACCAAGAAGGACTGCGAGCTCGCCCGCAATAGCCCTGTGTGACAGCGCGTAATTCGCGCGGTCTGGAAGCACTTTGACATCAAGCACCGCGTCACCATTTTTTTCTTCTATTCCTTCAATTTCAAAAGCGTGAAATGTAAATAGCCGCGCGATTTCCTCCGCGCTCGGAAGCGGTTTGTCAAAATATTTTTGGATCCAATTTCGTGAGATAAGCATTTCAGAATTGATTAACGAGACGAAGATCGCCCGCATAAAGTAGTCTGACATCCGGTATACCGTATTTCAGCATGACGAGCCGATCTATTCCAAACCCAAAAGCAAAGCCACGCCACACATTTCCATCCACGCCGGACGCTTTCAAAACATTGGGGTGCACCATACCCGCACCCCCCATCTCAATCCAACCAAGACCTTTGCAAATTCGACACCCCGCTTTCTTGCACGCAAAACACGACGCATCAACTTCGACAGATGGCTCGGTGAAGGGGAAAAAGCTCGGCCGAAACCGAATTTCTGTTTCATCGCCAAAGAGTTTCGCGAACATATGGGTAAGCGTTCCTTTGAGATGCCCGAGCGAAACATCTTTATCAACGTACAGTGCTTCGAGCTGAAAAAATTGAGCTTCGTGGGTAGCGTCAGTGGCTTCGTTTCGAAAAACTTTTCCGGGAACAATAATCCGAAAGGGAGGTTTATTTGCCTGCATGTATCGTATTTGAACGGGAGATGTGTGAGTGCGGAGAAGGCGTCTCTCTGAATTCAAGGCCGTCTGTTTTAGCCCTAAATCATCCGCGGCGGATGATCGGGCAAGCCAAAAAGTGTCCTGCATGTCGCGGGCCGGATGGTCTTTTGGAAAATTTAACGCGTCAAAATTGTAGAATTCGGTTTCGAGTTCGGGCCCGTGCGCAACCTCAAACCCCAGTTCAGCGAATATACCGACCAGTTTATCAGTAACAAGAGAAATGGGATGAGAGTGGCCTTTTTCTTTTCTAGGATTC
>MHRX01000036.1:37226-47590 GCA_001822655.1 Candidatus Taylorbacteria bacterium RIFCSPLOWO2_01_FULL_45_15b | reverse complement strand
ACGTGCCGAGCCGTCGAGCCATAACAAATTCAGCAGAGAAGGCGAACCGGCGAGAAACCGCCACGGCATATATATACCAAGGCGCAGTCGGTTGAATCTTGATACCTAATCCACGGCCTGCCTCTGAAATATTTCATTAATTATTTTTTCCATATCTCTAAACCGACCCTCGAAAGACGACCCGAGCACTACCGCAACAACTGGATTTGCCACGCCCACATCGAAAATCACGGCCAAATTACCGCCAGCGACGACGGTGTACCCGGTCTTTGATGCAATGAGCGATGGTATCCTTGATGTAATTTCGTTCGTATTCGTAACGTCGTGAATAATGCCGTCAATGGATTTGAATCTCGTAAATTGCCTGGATGTGATTTCTAGTATTTCAGGATTCCGACGGTATATTTCGCCAAAAAGTTTGGCCATATCCGCCGCGGAGGAGTATCCGCCGTTGATGAGCTCATTTGAATCAAGACCGGTTGTATTCAAAAAATGCATCGTAGTTAGGCCGAGGGAGTGCGCGTCGGAATTCATCGAATCGACAAGAGAGATGATGCCCGCTCCTTGAAAATTCTGAGCATAACGCTCTGCGAGGGCGCGAGCTCCATCATTCGAGGAAGTAATCAAGGTGAAATTTCTTAGATCAGAAAAACTCCATCTCTCGTTCGCGTGGAGCCCGCTGTCCCCAGGCGCGAGAAGATGCTCGGATGTAACTACGACCTCCGTGGAATCCGCGAGCAACTTACTTGCGGAATAAGCCATCATGACTTTTGTAAGCGACGCCAAGGGCAAAGGAACGGACGAATTTTTTTCAAAGATTACTCTGTTCGAATTCATCTCTACGACATACGCAGACACCGCTTCAATGTCGATATCGCCTTCGGATAATTCCGAAACAGCCGCTATGTCCGGGCCAGTTAAATCCGGCCTTTCAGTAAAAAAATCTTCGCCTTCATAAAGTGCTGTGGATGCATATTGGTTCGGTTTAGAGATGCCGGTTGCTATTACAACAAATATAATAAGCGACAAAGTGCTGAAAACACGAAAAAATATGCTGTCGGTGGCGGCATCCATATTTTTTATTTTTTCACTTGCGAATAATCCTCACCCGCCAAAAGCGACGAATCGCCGTCTGCGACTGTCTCCGCCGCTCGGTTCCTATATTCCGCTAACTCTTGCCGCACGGCATCATATTCGGGCAAATCTCGTATGTCCGTTATCCCGAGGTGGCCAAGAAGTGCCACGGATGTTTGATAATACGTAGAGCGTTCACTCGGCTTTCCTTCAGCCTTCTCAATCAGCCCGCGGATAAGTAGATTGCGCACGATAAATTGTGAATTGACGCCACGGAAATAATCGATCTCCTTTCGCGAAAGGGGGCCGTAGTACAAAATCATTGAAATGGTCTCGAGTCCGGCTTTTCCGAGGTCGCGCGCCAATTCTTCCTTGGCTAGATTTTCTATAATTTTTGACATGTGCGGGGACGTGCCGAGTGTCAGAATATCATCGTGAACGACTAGAACAATCCCCCGATTTGCGAGAGCTCCTTTGAGAGATGTTATGGCGATTTCTATTTCGTCCATACCGACTCCAATCGCTTTTGCAATATATTCTCGCGACAAAGGTTCATTCCTCCAAAAGAGAAGAGCTTCAATTTTTGATTCGAGGTGAAGCATGCAGTTTGTATTTGGTATTTAGTATTTAGTATACAGTATTTGGTATTAAAGAAGATAAGTCATATTTACCGTTTATTTCTCTCAAACCCGTCCGAATGGAATCGTCCGGGCGGATACTATATACCACATACTATATACTAATCCTCATCCGTAATTCGGCAGACCAACTGACTCGCTTTCTATCTCGATATCATGATGGCGCTCGTTCTGGATAACATTGACTAGACCCTGTTTTACAAGCTCAAGTACGGCGAGAAAGCTTACGATAACATGCACCTTTTCCCGCTTCCCAAAGCCCGAAAAATCGCGAAAACTCGTTCTAATACTCGACTGAACGCGTTTGGTAAGGTTGCTCATCATTTCCTCAAGACTCATTACTTTTTGGACGATTGCCTTCGGTAATGACTCGACTTTTGGCATATTCTTTAATAAGTTGCGCAATGACTGAAGAAAGTTTGGTACCGTCATAGAAGCGTCCGGTGAAAACACAACAAATGATTTTTTTCTTTCCGCAGCCTCATAAATGGGATTTTTGCCATAAATATTTGCGATGCCGGCAGACAATGTGCGTATCCGCTGGTACATTTTTAGTCTTCGCTCCAGCTCCTCCACATTTGATTGCTCTTCATTTGAAAGTTCGAGCGTCGGCAAAAGCGACTTCGATTTTATGAGAAGTAGCGTCGAGGCAATCAAAATAAAATGAGCGCTTTCCTCCATAGGAAGCTCCGGCTGACTCCTGACGAATGCAATGTAGTCATCAGTAACAGCGGCCAAAGAAATTTCGTTAATGAGAAGTTTACGCTTCTCTATAAGGTCGAGAAGTATGTCAAGCGGACCTTTGAATACGTCGGTTTTTACTTCAAACTGCATTGGATTATTATAGCGCAAAAAAAATGAAGCGGTGCGCTCCTACGACAATCTACCGCTTTAATACACGAGACCGACGGCCGCTCTAACTTTTGCTATCTGCAATTTGGCACGCGCTCGAGCTTTCTCACCTCCTTTGCGCAAAATTTCACGAACAGCATCTTTATCCGCGGCAATATGTTCACGTCTTTCTCGAAGTGGGGTAATAAAGCCGGAAATATCGGTAATAAGCGCGCCCTTCAGGTCTTTATATTTTCCCTTTTTATCTTCGTAAAGATTGGAAAGTTCCGCCGCTGGTCGGAATAATTTATGAATTTCATAAACATTCGTCGGTGTATCACCTGACGAATCAGTAACAATTGACATCGCGGCTTTCCGAATCTCTTCGTCTGTCGCAAAAAGACCGATCGTATTCTTGTAGCTTTTCGACATTTTTTGTCCATCCGTCCCGGGTACGACCGCAACTTCTTTTCGTATAAGTTCTTGAGGACGTTTGAATATCTCTCCGAATGAGGCGTTAAATTTGTCTGCCATGTCTCGAGAGATTTCTATATGTTGTCTTTGATCCTGCCCCACCGGCACTACATCCGCCTCCTGAATAAGAATATCCGCCGCCATGAGAAGAGGATAATTGAAAACGCCTACATTAATTTCCTTATTTTTTGCTTCAGCGTCCTTGAATGCGTGAGCACGCATGAGGTACGGCATAGTTGAGAGACATTCGAATATCCACGCAAGTTCCGCGACTTCGGGAACATCAGACTGCGCAAAGAGCGTGATTTTTGAAGGATCAAGTCCGAGCGCAAGATAATCTATCGCGACATCCAACGTGTCTTCTTGAAGCGTTTTCGGTGAGGTTGTGCCAGTTAATGCGTGGAAATTAGCTATAAAAATATAACTATCAAATTCATTTTGATAGTCCACAAATTGCTTCATCGCTCCAAAATAGTTGCCGATGTGCGGGCGTCCCGTGGGTTTTACCCCAGAAAGAAGGATTTTTTTTGGTTGCATTTCTAAACATTACCATATTGCCCCCATCCCATGTAGTCCCGTCTGTGAGCATCTGATTCTCACAAAATCTGTGAGAATCAGCAAAATCTGTGAGAATCAGATGCTCACAAATGAATCGCTGAATTATTCTCAGCGTTTTTTTATGCATGTTTTATCAAAAAAAATTTCTAATATTTTTCTCAAATCACCCTTCGCAGGGTCGCCTGCTATTATTCTCCTTAACAATTCCTGCGGCAATATCCATTCGAAACTGATGAAATCATCCCTATTGTAAAGAGGTTCGACGTCAGAGTTGATTTGATAGACATTCATGAAAGCTGAAACATGGTGATTTTTTGGCTGGAGATTTCCCAATAGTTCCCAGTGTAGACGATCAATATCAAGGTTCAATTCTTCAAGAGACTCACGTCGAAAAGCTTTTTCGTAAGATTCCCCCGATTGTACGTGACCGCCGACGCTCATATCAAGACATGAAGGAAATATTTTTTCGTGGCAGAGCGTCTTGGAATCCAGATTCTTCCCGCAGAATTCACCAAAAAAGCATTCACGACTCTGAAATTAGAAAGTCCTTGACTATAGATTTCTGATCGCAATTTACTATCGACCGGTTGATCATCTGTATTCACAAAGTCAAGATATTCATCGTTCGATTGCATAATATTTATGTTTAGACTTCATCATAGGAGTACCGACAAACAAGTCAAAATTATTTTGTTATCTCTTCAAAAAAATTGTTGAAGAAAAAAAAGATGGCGCGAAGAGGCATAGTGAGATAGAGGAGTATTTTAAATAAGAAATCGCCAGGATTATCCTCGAGAACTTTATCAATTGTCGAGAGTACACCGTGGAGAGCGACATTGCACGCAAGGTAAAACAGGGCGATTCCGTAGCGGATAATCTTCCAAACACCCCCTAAAAATTCTGCGACGATATCAAAAAAAGCATCCATATTTTTACAGTGGGTACATAATGTCATACTTTATACTATTATGTCAATATGCGGACGAAGTTATAAAAAAACCGGAAATAATCCCGGTTTTGTTAAATCTACGAACGATACGCCCGCGCCTGCTCTTCAAAAAGCTTGGCGTAAATTCCTCCTTTACGGACAAGTTCATCGTGAGAACCAAGCTCACCTACTGCGCCATTACTAAATACGCAGATACGGTCCGCGTTTCGCACCGTGGAAAAACGGTGCGAAATGAGAATGAGTGTGCGATTTCTGTCTATTTCCTTCTCAAGAGCGTCGAATATCATCTGCTCGGATTCAACGTCGACGTGTGCCGTTGGCTCGTCGAGAATTGTCACGAACGCATCCCGGTACAATGCCCGTGCAAGCGCCAGTTTCTGACGCTGGCCGTGGGAAACTTCAACGCCTTTAAATTCAACGCCGATTTGGGAATCGTATCGATCTTTCCAAGTGTTGATGAATTGGTGCGCCCGGGAGCGAGCTGCCGCGTGTTCTATTTTTTTCTGATTGCGTTCGCCATTCATCCGTCCGAGACTTACGAACTCCCATGTCTTTAGTTTATACACGGCAAAATCCTGCGAGAGCAGAGCGAGATATTTATACCAGTCATCCACGTCAATTTCTCGAAGATCAATGCCATTAATGAGCACAGCACCTTCCGTGGGATCATAAAATCTGCAGAGTAGCTTCACCAGTGTCGACTTCCCCGCGCCATTCGCGCCGACAACTGCGAACCGTTCCCCGGGCGATATAACAAGAGAGAAATTCCTAAGGGAATACTCGCCTGATCGTGAGGGATAGCAGAATGACACGTTTCTGAATTCAATAGTGGGAGCCGATGTAATGTTGAATGAACGTCTATTCCGCGCGCGAGACACTTTTGGCTCGCGCCGCATTATCTCAAAGTAACTTTTTACGACGCGCGCGTCCTTATGTTGCCGCGCGAGTGAGAAGAAGAACCCGGATACTTCGCCCTCGAAGCGAAGCAGTGTACCGAACGCAAATAAGAAGGTTCCAATCTGCATGGCTCCCCCCGCAACCCTCCCCAGCAGGAAATAGACACACACGCCAATGACAGTGAGCGAGATCGCTTGGGTCGACAAAAGTATCATGATGTTCTTTTTTTCCTCTTTCTTCTGAGACGAGACAAAACGCTCCAACAGTTCTTTCTGCCGCGTCGCAAAGAAACTTACATTCTGAAACATTTGCAGTTCCCGGATACTCGTTTTTTCTTCCATGCGACGCTCGTATTCGCGGTATAGTCTTCTGTCCTCCGCTTTTGACTGGTAAATTGACCAGATACTCTTTCCGTACCTAAGCTCCGACAAAAATCGGGGCACGCCGGCGAATATAAGCAAGACGAAGAATCGCCAATCGAATGCAATTATGATCGACGACGCGATTATAAATCCAGCAAGATTCTGGATGTTGTACAGCATGGCGTTAATCAAATTCGACACGCTATGTGATCCTCCATACTCATTCAAAACCTGAAGTTCATCCTGAAAAACGGGATCCTCATGAGTTGCGACATCGAGACTCACCATCTTTTTTGAGAAGGCTAGTTCGAGGTCCGTTCGCATATCCAACCAAAAGAGTTTTTCTCTGAAGCGGGACAATGTATTCAGCAATTCTCGGACATACAGTACGCCGAGTAAAATTGCCGCCAGTAGTAAAATATTTACCGCTACGGCTCCTTTTGCGATTTTGACGAGATAATTTACCACGAGCGCTTCTAGACCAGAGGCCACATATGGCATAAATGCGGAAGCGAGTAAAATCAAGGACATCGCGACGATGTGCCGCTTATGGGCTGTCCACGCGTATCGGCATGTATCTTTAACGACCGCCAATGTGGTTCTAAGTGAAAGTTTATTTTCTTTTTTGTTCATAGTTTTGACAAGGTGCAAATCAAAACGATGATAACACGTTATGGATAGCTAGTCAATTATGGCGCATAGGGCAAGCTGTGAGAATTTCGACTATGAAATGTCATCCTCTATTCTATCCATCTGATTCAGCGCGGACTGTCCGCTTGTAAAACAAACGTGACAGTCCCTACTATCTCTATTATCCGCTGTCCCAAATATCTATTATCTCCGCACAAAAAAACGCAGACTTATGCCTGCGTGTGTGATAGGTGAAGTGGTGTTTAATCCGCGACCGCATCGTCTGTTCGCGGTGGATTGTCACATGTGGTGTCGCCGGCTTGGATAATCTCTTTTGAAGTTCGGCTCACCACTTCAGTTTCTGTAATAATTGTGGCCTTATCGAGGAGGTATGGTTTCATTTTGTATTGTTGTTTGATTGCTCCTATATTTACATTATACTTTATCTATATAAATGTAAATATGATCGATGCGGAAAAAAACAGAGTTCAGATTGACGTTGAAATAAAAGCAAAGCTAAACGAATGCGATATAGTATGGTTCGGCGAAGTGCATGGGGTCATTGAAAATTACTCGGTATATATGATCTATTTACCAATATTACGCGAGCTTGGATTTTCAAAGCTTTTATGGGAAATGAGTGATTATTTTTGGGAGAAAACTGCCAGGAGCGAGGATGGTAGAATAAATCCCCAGTCTATCGAGTTTTATTATTGGCTCAAAGGTCTAGAATCGGCGGGATCATTTGATGTTTCCTTCATAGGCGAGAGAGAAATAAATGACCATGAGTCTTACGATAAGTGGCTTGCCAAAGAAATTGCTGAAAAGACAAACGGCAGAAAAACTATACTAATAAGCGGCAATTATCATGCCGGATGTTCTAGAGAAGGTAATAATGCATCATCTATAATTGTCGAGAGATATAATAAAAAAATCTGTCGGATCTGTCTTGAATACAAAAAAGGCTTTTACTACAACTTTGGCACTAAAAAATTTCCTGAAAGTGACAGCGATAGCAGGCCATATTTTATAGAAAGTAAAGATAAAATAAAATCAAGCGATTTCTCCATTAGCATAGACGAGGCTCGTGCGGTATAAAAAACCGACCTACTGGCCGGAATTATTGAGGTAGAGTCTTAGTTACTAATGCATGTGCCAGAGCTTCAGAAATTTTGATTCCTGTAAGAAGTTCTAGCCACAACCATTGTCCGTTTGGATTGAGATCAACAAAATAATAGTTTTCATTGATGTCGACAAGCATATCCATCGAAGCAAAAGATGCGTCCAACTTTTTTACGAGGGCTTGAATCTGGTTCCTGATAAAATCAGGTAAATCAATGGAAATGCATTTTCTCGAGGCCAGACCGCCAGATCTGATATCGACCACGTCCGTTACGGAATTTCTGTCGTGCCTAAATGAAAAAATTCTTGTTCCCAATGTAACAATTCTGATTTCAAATACAGTTTCTATCCTCTCTTGATAAATCAAGGGACATAGATACAGGTTCTGCTTCTCAAGGTCTGTTTCGGTTAACAACTTAGTTCTCAAGACATAGTATTCATTTTGTGCATGTACATACGGCAGCTTGAGCGTTTTTGCAATTACTTTTCCGTGACACTCCGACCAAAATTGCTTCACGAGCTCCGGATCCTGTGAGACTAAAGTCTTGGGAATTCGTAAACCTGAATCTACTGCTGCGCAAAGCTGATTGGTTTTAATTCTATTGTAATACAGCGATAACGGAGGACTGATCCAAAAAGCAGATTTGCACCAAAACATTATGCTTTTTATGAAGTCCTTGCCCTCAGCCCTACTGTATTTAATTCCACCCTCATCAAGCAGCTGGTCATGAGATTTGTCAGGCGATGGTCTTCTAAACCAGACAGAGATCTCATCGCTTATGCGAATGGTTTTCAAACTTTTTTTGTCAAAGAGTCTAACTTCGCATAAGTCGGGTCGAAAATCGATTTGGTATTGACATAGACTGTCGGTATTGAATCTAAAGACCGCGTTGCCACGTGATTCTAAGACGGGAGTCATGAAATCTGCATGCTCGTCGAAGGTACTAGTAATTATCAAGGTATCGTTCATAAAGGAATAAGAATTTCTATATATGCATTATCAGAACACTTGATAAGTGTCAAATTTATCAAAAGAACAACAATCGTCAGTTCCCGGAGATTAATTTTTTATTACTTCTATCTCCGAATTTAATAATGCTCGATTATAGATTCTGACTTCATCAATACTACCTGTAAATTTGCTGAATCCTGACCACGGTGAAGATGGTACTCCTCCTATGTAGAGCGGCTGGGTGTTTGTGAGTGGCGTACATAAGCTCGCCGTGGAGGAATGAACGAGAATGCCGTTTAAAAATATTTCGCGTTTTTTTGAGGTGTGGTCATACCGAAGGGTGACATGCTGCCACTTGTTGAGTTGGATTGGTTGGGTAAGTTCTGCTATTGGATAGAAATTACAATTTACGATTTCCGCCCACAGACCTTTCATGCTCCAGCCGTAATTTATCGCGAGCGAGTAATTTCTTCCGCCCGGATTAAAAGGCCCCTTTACTAAAAGTGTTTGCAACTGATCATTAGTTGACGTCGGCTTGATCCACATTGCCGCCGTAAAAGAATTATCTATATCGATAGAGTTGGAATC
Organism: Candidatus Taylorbacteria bacterium RIFCSPLOWO2_01_FULL_45_15b; assembly: GCA_001822655.1. Lineage (GTDB taxonomy): Bacteria > Patescibacteriota > Minisyncoccia > Phycocordibacterales > 01-FULL-45-15b > 01-FULL-45-15b. The sequence continues at coordinate 38,515 of MHRX01000036.1, read as the reverse complement.
CTGCACGGAGACAAAATCCTGTGAGGCACCGAACTTGAGATGCGTGCTCGTCGCTGATGATGTACCGGTAATCCATGTGATGTTTGGAGTGAGTATTCCAATATTTGCATTTCCGGAATTATCTTCGGTTGTCGTTCCTGCACCTTCATTGAAACGCCAGTACCCGACGAGTCCATTTGGTACTTTTATTTCATCAGGATCGATTAAGACATCTGGATTATAGAATCTACTCATACCATCATTTATTAACTCGATTTGCGGGATGCCGTTTTCACGAAAAGTAAGAAAGCCTCTTGTTGTCGTGCTTACAGAGACATCGGTGAACGTATACGTTTCGACCACCTCGTCTCCTTCTGTCTTCGTAACGTCCAGAGTAAATGTTCCCGTACCTGTCCCCGTCAGCAAAATTGTGTGATCGTCTTCTGTCGAGATATGGACATACTTCCCTTCTCCGATCTCCTCGTAAGAGCTGTTTGGAATTTCTTCATCAATAAACTGTAAATCTGATCCCGGCTCGGTCGAGGTCGAAATTCCTGTATGATTTCCAAATTCGTCAAAAATATCAATAGCGAGTGGAGAGTGGATATCAATTTTTGTTGATTTTATGTTTGAAATGCTTTGACTAGGAGTAGAAGTTGAGATGTAGGGTGACGAACTCGCCACACCGCTTATAATGCTGCTGATTAATCCCTGTAATGGTTCAGCTTCCAGTATATACGCGTGGCTGATATTTTTTTTATTTTCCTTGTTGAATTTGATTAAATCGAAATAATATGTGGGCACGTTCATGAAGCTCGCACTCTGAAGCACAACAGTCCCATCCCCGTATTTTGTTGTTTTTGCCGTGTCATCTAATGTACCCGCGCGGCTTATATTGTACTTCACACCAAAAACAGTATCTAAGCCCCATCCGACAATTTGCACAATCTCGACGCCGTCAGGCGGATGCCAGGCATCCAGAAAGGCGTGTGTGGTCGTCGCGTTATCCAGCAAGAGAGTGCTCAATACATTTGGGATATGCACCGCATCCACTGCTGGTTCCTCGCGCGCTCCATATTCCCCAGTAAGAAACTTCGCCATATCAGAAAATATACGAATGTCTGAAGGATACTCTTTCGCTGTATCATATTTACTTCGTGCGAATGAGGAGAATTCAATAAGTGGCGATGTTGCCTCATCAAAGTATCTCCCATGAGGCAAGAGCTCATATGCTGAAGGGGAATTTTCAGCTAACTCTCGCAAATTTGATCTCCCTAATATATTCATAGAATTCATCTCGCCATGAAGCA
>MHRX01000036.1:35537-37155 GCA_001822655.1 Candidatus Taylorbacteria bacterium RIFCSPLOWO2_01_FULL_45_15b | reverse complement strand
CTGCCACTATCTTCTAATCTACTAATCAATTGTTTAGCCACGATTCCGCCGTAACTGTGGGCTACGATTGTGACTTTCCCTGTATTGGAAGTCGATGCAAGATTTTCAATTTGTTCGTCTAAATACGATATTTCGTTTTGAAGCTGGACCCCTGCTAAGTACTCTGAACCAATTCTTAAAGTAACGGTTTGTGCCGCTTCGCCAAAAATTGGTGGCCTAACATTGACTGTTACAGAATCGGTGGTACTCCCGACCGAGTTAGAGCAGGTAAGAATAAAAATGGATTGTGAAAATAGCCTAACACTAACCTCGCTCCCGGAAGACCCCTTCGACCCGGACCACGCACCTGAAGCTATGCAGGAATCCGATTTTTCCGATGCCCAGGTCAAAGTAACGGTTCCTCCGCGGCCAATCAGAATTTGATTTGTTGATAAATCTACCCTTGGTGGTAATGGTCGAACTGAAGCTATTTTTTCTGAGCTAAACCGCCAATCGTAGGGGGCGGCTTTCCAAGTATTAATTACAGCGGTGTTTTGTAAATCACTAAAATGCTCCGCTATACCTTTATAAACATCAGCTTTTATGATGTTTATCACCAAGTCTCTGGTAAACACTCCATCTGCTTGACTCTCACCTTCTGGACTGAGTTGCAGTTGTCTAACATCTTGTCGGAAAGTAGGAATCCATAATTTATCCTCTCCAAAAAAGCTATCTCGGTACAAATTACTACCCATCAAACCCGGCATAAATAGAATATTCGAATGTGTGTTTTGGGCGGAAACTTTAGTCGGATAAATAAAAAATAATCCGAAAATAGCAATTATAGAAAATAAGAAAAATTTTAATTTCATTTATTTAATACATGAAAAATAAATCATCTATAAATTGCGGGATAAAGACATACCAATCTAAAATTACGATAACGACCAATAGAAGATTGGCTAGGAGCATGGCTTTCGCCCACCTGACTTCTGCCTCTAACTTCGACCAAAATAAAGGAAATAATGCAAAAGTTGTACTCATAATAAATGTCGGAGGTAATATCCACAAGATCGAAATCGGCCAAAAGGCAATGATGTCAAAGAAATATGTTAGCAAAACCAAGCTTACACCGATGCCAAAAATAATTACCGAATTTCTCACTGTAAAGAGAGGGTGGGTTAAGGAGTGGAAGAAATTTCTCATAGTTTTACCACTATACTACGCGCCCGGAATCTCAACAATAAACCTCGAACCTTTGTTCTCCCCTTCTGACTCAACGCGGACGGTTCCCTTGTGCGCCTCGACCATCTGACGTACCACATAAAGGCCGAGTCCTGTGCCTAAGACATTCGCGTCATTCGCGTTTTTCGCGCGAGCAAACTTTTGAAATAACTTCGGCATTGCATCGGCTGAAAGTCCTACGCCCGTGTCACTTACAATAATACTAATTTTTAAATGACCCTCGTGAGTTTCTTTTTTAATTTCCAATGTTACAGAACCCTTAGGAGTGTACTTAATAGCATTATCAATGAGATTCATCATCACCTGGCGTATTTTGCCTTTATCCGCAACTGCATTATGCATGCCATCGGAATGACATGTGTAAATAAATTTCAATCCTTTCTTTTCGACAACC
>MHRX01000036.1:4420-35526 GCA_001822655.1 Candidatus Taylorbacteria bacterium RIFCSPLOWO2_01_FULL_45_15b | reverse complement strand
TTTTGATACTTCATCGGCGACGGAGCAAATATCTACAAGTGTAAAATCATAGGACATTTTCCCCTGCTCTATTTTCGTTAGGTTCAAAAAGTCGTCCACTATGACCGCCATGCTTGCGCTCGATTCAAAGATAACGCCGACCGCTTCCTTTACTTTATCGTCCAGTTTCCCGTACATACCCTCAATAAGCAATGATGCGTAGCCCTTAATCGCTGTAATAGGCCCTCGCATCTGATGTGAAGCAAGCGACACAAATTCCGATTTCAATTTATCCAACTCCTTCAATCGTACATTGGCAGACTCTAGATCAGCATTCGTTTTTTCCAAATCTTTCGCCAAGGTCTCGATTTTTTCACGCTGCGAAACCTCCTTAATAACACTCCTAATTAAGAAGACACCAACGATAATAATTGATAGAAAAATCCCGGCATTAATAAATTGTTCAGTAACGCTCTCAGAAACTACCGCTCTTATAAAAATAAATATAGAAAGTGCGAAGACCAGTAACTCAGTCGCGATAACCTTTATGTTAAAAAGGTGCAACTTCAAAATAGCATACGCGGTAAAGCCAACAAAAAAAATTAAACTCGGAGCATCAAGTAAAGTATAATCAAATATTTGAAAAAATTGCGGCAATATAACACTCGCGGTAAGCGCAGAAATACCATATAAAGTAATTCCTAATAAGATAAATCGAATTTGAAGAACAAAAATCGAGTCGATGCTATTTCTCTGAGTACGATAGAGTAGAGTAATAAAAAAAACCATATATGAAATAAAATAAAGAGCATAGAGACCAAAAAGCGGGCCGAGCTTTCCTCGATATCCAAGAATTGTTAGTTCATAAATATCGGCCACAATTAGTTGATTGATAAATGGGAGTATAAAAAAAATTAATCCCGGAAGAAATAAAAGGCCATATCTATACAAGACCGAACTTCGTAAATTACTCTTGCAAATTTCCAGTATCCAAAAAAGTGCGGCCATAGGAACGAGAGCCGCACAAGCATAACTTGCTCTCAGAATTAGCAATGACGGTTGAAATCGAAATATGAAATCCAGAAGAATGAGAAGGACCGTACTGAGACTGAAAAGTGCAAATCCAAAATTCAACCGATTTTTTACATCACGTAGCCAAACCATTAATCCTAGAAACAGATTTAGTATGCCCGACACTAAAATTATCCATGCCGTATTCATAACTTTTTAGTAATTAGACCACGAATGTTTCTATAAAAAATGTTATGTAGCATTGAAATCTTATCCGCCTTGTTATTTGAATTCATAACAGCCTCATATAAAAAAGCAATATTATATGCCGTGCGGTTGTATAGGGCGTCAGATCCAAAAATTACACGATCACTAGGTAGCAGAGCTAAGCTTTTCTGAATAACCGCAGCGGAAACTCCCGATGTGTCGAAAAATATATTCGAATAATCTGAACAAATTTTGTGTAATAATTTGTAGTTTACATTCACTGTACCGTAATGGCCTAGGTGAGCAATAATAATCGGAAAACCAGACGAAAATAATTCACTCCGTCCAAAAACGTCAAAAAAGTTCTCTAGTAACCCATTGTCCTTACTTCGATGTATCGCGCCGTATTTGAGATTAATATCCCGCGTAAAATTTGAGATTCCGCCGTGCAAAAGCAAATACAAATTATTTTTGCGAATCACTGAATACAGCTTTCTCAATCGCTCAGCAATAACTTCCCCGTTTCTACTCGGCTCTGGTTTAAAATTTTGCAAATTGGGATGCATTTTAATACCAATAATATTGTATTTTTCAATGTATGTCCTGATCAAGCCATCAATCATCCCAGATTCAATGTTGTGTATATCTAAGGATCCAAGAATGCAAAACTTGCGATCTGATGAGTATTGATCGCCTACTAGATTTGTCGGAACCCAAGGATCAAGAGCTAAAAGTACGCTTTGATCGACCAGCGCAATCTTCATCTCGTTAATGATTCGCATGTCATTAACTTCAGAGTATGTTTTCTTAATCATTTTCTTTACACCAGCAGAATTCAATTTGAAGTATAATTTTGATCCAAGTTTTTCAAGCACTCCGTAATTAAGTCGCTCCATTAATCCTGGTTTTCGGTACGCGATCATGTCATGATCCGGGCAAATAAATTTCGTTTCGCTGTGGTGGACAACTCCCATTACATCGAGAGGATGGACATGCGAATCTACAATTTCCAACCCATTGTTTTCCTTCAGAATGTTAAGTTGAGTAAGGATTTTAGATAGTTGTTTTTTCGTCATGATAAATAGGAAGCATTAGGCTTTGATTTTACAATTTGATACTGTCTCTGACCTGATTGAGCTCTGAGACTAAAAAATCCATCTGAGAATCTGTATGGTCACAGCTGACGGTTAGACGAAGACGAGCTGAGCCTTTAGAAACAGCCGGCCATCGCGCGGCAGGAACAAAAATTCCGCGTTCCAGCAGCTCCGATGACACGTCTAAAGCCTTAATTTCATTTCCTATACGAACTGGGATTATTTGAGTCTGAGAATTCAGTATATCGAAACCGTTCTCAACTAATTTTTCGCGTAGATATGCAGCATTTTTCAAAACTTTGATTCGTCGCCACGATTCAGCCTCAACAACTTTTATTGCCTCAATAAGACCGTACACAACTGGAGGAGCTATTGGGGCTGTAAAAATAAACGAGTCGGCTGTAACCCTTACATAGTCGATCAATTTTGTGCTACCTACAATAAAACCGCCGACACCCCCAAATGCTTTAGTGAAAGTCCCCATCACAACATCCGCCTTTCCCTGCAATTTAAAATGCTCCTCTGTTCCCCGACCATTGTCTCCAAATATACCTGTCGCATGAGCATCATCAAGATAGGTCGTGGCGTTATATTTTGTGGCGAGAGCAAAAATTTCAGGTAACGGAGCTATATCACCCTCCATGCTAAATATTCCGTCAGTAATTATGATTTTTCGCGCTTCGAGCGGATATTTCTTGAGTCGCGATTCAAGATCTGGCATATCGCAATGTTTGTATATCTCTTTTGCACACCGGCTTAATTGAATTCCAGTAACAATACTTGCGTGATTATACTCATCACTAAAAATAATCGTGTCTCGATTTTTCTCAGTACGACCCATAAGAAGCGATGTAAGATCGGTCTTGTAGGTAGCAGCTAAGGCTGGTATTGCTCCTGCGTTCGCCATAAAACCGGTTGTAAATGACAAAGCTGATTCCTTCTCCTTAAATTTTGCAATCGCAGCTTCAAGCTGATGATGTATTTCTAGATTACCTGTTAAAAGCCGAGCGCTGCCATTTCCTATACCCCATTTTTTTACACCTTCGACAGCAGCCTCTATCACGCGAGGATCTTTCATCATTCCAAGATAATTGTTGGTCGCAAACATAACGACCTTTTTGTTGTTGACAATAACTTCCGTATCATGAGGGCTAGATACTATTGGCGGGTTCGGATACAATCCTTGTTTTTTTATCCACTCAAGAGTCTTTTCAATTTCTTTCATATAGAACAATCATTACATTTAGAGCAATACAGTTTGAATCGGTTTGCTACAGTTTCTCAAGAATATTGCCTCGTACGAAAGTTCCTTTCGTCGCCCCATTCCGAGAAATATTAAGTGTATTATACCTCTGCGGACCAAAAAGATAAATGTGCATGTGCGCTAGATATCATTTTTCACCATGACGCAGCGGGCTACCAATACGCTTTTAAAGCTATTTTTTTGAGACCATGCAAGAAGCGCGGATTCTGGCCGTAGTATCCAGGGTCCGACTAACTATTTTAACCTTTCGAGCTCATGCAACATTTTTCTCACTCATCGCAATATTGGAAGTAAAAGAGACGAAAGGTCGTTACCAACACACTTAACTTGACTGTATTTTTCAAGGATATGTGGTAATTTTGATTAGGCGAGCAATTCGTCGGCCAGGCTCATGAATTTACGACCTCGCTCGGAGTAATATCTCAGCGCATAAAGTGATACTATATCTTTAGTAAAAATTATAAAAGTCGATACAAGGTAATGAATAACTCAAATTTAATAATTCTTCCTGGTAATGGTGCCATAAATAAGGAATGGGCTGAAAAGGCGCGTGATTTTTTTGATACTCACTTCAAATCTGTAACTATTCAATATTATGAACACTGGTCCAACGATAGTGAATTGATTGACATTGATATTGAGTTAAAGAGATTTGCTAATACCGTGAATACTCTAAATGGAGATATAGCAATTCTAGCAAAATCTGTAGGTACAATATTGACCATGTTTGCGATTTATTCAAAATCCGTAGACCCGTTGCGCGTTACAAAATGTGTTTTTGTTGGTCTGCCACCTGAGTGGGCGAGAACAAAGGGTTTTGATATTGATAGCTGGTCGACCGCTTTTACTATACCTAGTACATTGATTCAGAATGATAATGATCCTGTAACTTCAGCCTTGGAAATAAGAAGGGAGCAGGCAAACGGTCGATTTAACACCATTAAACTTGTCGAGGTAAAAGGTGATGATCATGTTTATGGTGATTTTGACGCGATAGGAAGATATTTAATCGAATAATTATTCATAAATGGAAGAGGAAAAATTAGTAAGGAATATGATAAACGCTATCGGTTATGAGTCCACTAGAATCGGCCTGAAAGAAACCCTTTTTTATAGATCTTTTAATAGATAAAACAAAATTAAGTATCGTTGGTGCATCCTTTACTTATCTACTAAGTGTGGTAGATTAATGCCAGACAAATAAACATTGACAACTCAATAGAAATGGAGGTAACCATGCACACAATTCGTTTCTACGACGTCTCGATTTCTCAATCGAACGCAAAATGGAACGGTATGGTTTTGTCAGTCAATGATGTTATTCGACACAGACAACAAGTCAATCCGGAACTATTCCAGTCGGCCGAGATTTTGACCAATTTGGAAAGTTACGATTTTGATCCGTTGGCTATCGTAAAGACATCACGCTGGGACAGGGCTTTGAAAACAGCCCTATACTGCGTCTCGGAACAGATTCCCGCACATCATGAATTGGTACGCGGAAGGCAGATAATACAACAGCTACCCAGAGATTTCAAAATCAAGTTTGTGGATCGTCGCTTCGTACTCTGTTTTTTACCGTACCTTCTTACTGGATTCAAAGTTCACTTGGACGGCAACTTCCAGGAGGATTCGAATTCAATCGATGAAGTTGTACGCTTCATTACTTCGGTATACATACTGCAGAAACCGATAGTTACGAGTCTTCTGTGTGCGCACCGTGGATTTTCGAATCCTGGTGTGCATCGGCTAATTCAAGCTGTCGACAAACAGAAGATCTGTCGCACATTGAATCTTCAGCTTGGCATATTTGCTAATCTATTTGACAGCAGACATGTTCAGGTTAATTGGTACCAACAAGGCCCGTCTGATTTTGCTTCCTCGAATATGTTTCCGGAGATGTTTGTTCAGTATATGGAGAGGGGAGAAATCCTCGATCTACTATTACTTCTCGATAATCATTTTACCGGTCTAAAAAATATATTCTCTGAATACCAAAGTGAACATGTCAAGCTAGAGTTACTAAATCTTGATTGTTTAACAAGACAAGCACTCGGATACATGGATGATGCTTTTGGCCTTAATTGGAAAGAAAATCCGTGTGCCAAAACAAATACGTACCAAGCGTTGATGACGATTGCAGAAAATCTTGCGATGCCGGAAGTACTCAGGTATGCAGATCCATGCTTAAAACATAGCGGTGAAGAATCAACACGATTAAAACATCTTCGTGTAAATGCGGGCAAGCTGATTCAATGTCATGCCTCTGGTTCAGTTGCAAACGAATCATGGACATCGACGATTATTGGTGCAATCGACTGGTTTTATCAGAACGCCAGTTTGAAACCACTCACCAGAGCTCTGTTTGAATCAGCCATATTTTGCGAATGGGGTAAAACCTGTAGCATCGATCAAAATAGGATCTCTGTCGGTATAAGTCGAGATCATGGAGCGTTTCAACGCGCGGCATGGTCGCTTGGTTATGGTAATAACAACGAAAAAACTCTATTGTTCGCTCGAAGAAATCCAAATGAGGTTCCTGGGGGATTGCTCAAGGATATCTCGTTCAGACAATTCTGGCGTTAGAAAGGAATAATGAAATCAATTAAGATCCCATTCAGTCTCAAAGATTCAGAATTGGACGTTTTGGCAGTTTACCTCCGTAAGCGGGTGTTTGAAATCTGCTTGAAGGCGCACAACGGCCACATCGGTGGTTCGTCAGGTGCAGTGGAACTTATGACTGCGCTATACTTCGGTGGATTCCTCAGACTTAATCTGAAAGATCCATCGTGTCCTAAACGAGATCGAGTATTGGTTCGCGGCCATCTTGGGCCGATACGATACCCGATCCTATCGCTTCTTGGTTTCATAATGCCCGAGGAACTTGACGCCTATAGACAGTTTGGTTCAAGACTACACGGCCATGAAGATCATCAGGAAGTACCTGGGGTAGACATTACTCCAAGCGGATCATTGGGTATGATACTGTCGTACGGTGTTGGTTCGGCCATTGCCGCCAATAAAAGACAGGATCCATTCACAACATTCGTGTTTTTGGGTGACGGTGAAGAGCAAGAAGGAAATGTGAGCGAGGCAGCTAGGCACGCCGCACAACTTCGACTGAAACACCTCGTCGTCATAATTGATTGCAACGGCAAACAATTAAGCGATCCCGTGATCAAAGCAGACGCATCTAATCTCGCTCTAATCTGGAAAGGGTACGGTTGGAATGTGATCAAATTACCAAATGGTCAGGATGTTAGTGCTATTCGCAGGGTATACACCAAAGCTCTAAAGTCTGCGAATGATGGGTCTGTCGTGATCATCGCGAACACATTAAAGGGTGTAGGGTTGAAAGAAGCCCTTACTCACTTCAGTGGTTATCATACTATCAGTACCTGTAAGGAAGGAATCGTCATGGATGCTATTCACAAACAGGAATCAATGATTAATTATCCATTGCTTGCAAAAGTATTAAGGAAGATTGGTTCCGTGGTTGGTCAAAGTTCATTAGGAAAATCAGTCATTACCAGCGGTTCGAATCAAGCGCAAAGTCCAGAAGTCTTGTTTGATATCCAGCCTCTTGCGATGACGCCAAATAATCCAGATCTTAGTCAGGCTGATTACTTCAGACAGCTTGGTTCAGTCTGGCAAAGCGAAGGTCTCCCAAAAGGATACTTTTTGTCAGCGGATGTGACCAGGAGAGATCATGTAAAACTCCTCGGACTGTCACGATTCGCGAAGTACATGAATACAGGAATACGTGAGCAACATACTATTGCAATGGCTCACGGCCTCTCTATCACTGATCCGAGGGCGAGGATCATAATCAATAGCCTTGATGCATTCACTTATAGGGCTATGGATCAAATAAACGCTATGGTACAAGGTGGTGGACGTGCCGTGATCATTGCAGATGTAGCCGGGTTGAGCAACTCGAAGAATGGCAAAACTCATCAGTCTAGCGGTCAGCCTGGCGCCATCATAATGATGCCTGGCATTGCCTTTCTCGAGCCGTGGGATGTTGTTGATACATTCAATTGCCTGAACTGGGCGATTGGTCATGGTATTGGTGTGGTCTTTGTCAGAATCCATAGCTCTTGGATAGATGTTAAGGTTCAATCGTCGGTAAATCGCAATATCGACCACTATTGCGTCTTTGAACCAACAGCATCCCTTCAATGCAGTATCGTAGCATCTGGACTTACGGTCAGTTCGGCTATAAAGGCCGCGAGAACATTGGATCAGGAAGGTGTAGGTGTTCAGGTGATAAATGTGATTAATCACAAGGGGATCGAATCAATCGATTTTCCACCGGGTAAACCTGTACTTACTGTATACAACGGTAATCCGCATGTCCTGCAAAGCGCAGTTGCGATGCAGGCAATGCGCGCAAGTCATGCACCATCAAGGATTGAGGGTATCGGGTTCGAATTCGGTACAACCGGCGATATTTTTGAATTAGTCAAGAAATTCCAGCTCGATGAACACTCGATCGTTCGGAAGATTCGTTCGGAGCTCCTTAAGTGATACACAGGGCGGCTTGTTTACAGGTCGCTTTTTTTATGTAGTGTTATAGTTATGACAAATGAGCTAGTCCAGAAAATCTGTGATAAATATTTAAAAAGTAATTTTCTGAATGTTAAACTCGGACCAAAACTTAGTGAATTTGCAAACACATTCGCTGTACGTGGAGATGGTAATGGCTATATTTTAAAGCTCATTACTAATTATAATGCAGTATCAATTATTGAGCATACTAAGGAGCATATATCGGCACTGATTTCTATATCGCAATGTGTAAATAATATGGATAAAGTACGTACGATTTCAGTTACGGATTTCAAGATCCAAAATGATCATGCACTATTTCTTATTAGAAAGGAACATCTAAAGAAGTTGAAGATTCATTCGTTTAAGGATTTCAAATCTTTTGGAAAGTCTATCAGTAATTTTCATAATGCATGTTCTTCAATCAAAATGCAGAAATTGCCCTGGAATAATTTTCCGGATCATTTCAGGAAAACTCTAAAACAATATAGGCGTTGGGATGAAGTCTTAGTCTTTTTGAGACAGTTTCGCGAACCTGTTATCAGAAATTCTGAAGTAAATTGTCATAACGATATACATGCTGGTAACGTTTTTCTATCTAAAGGCAAAGTAATTTTTCTAGACATTGACGACATGTGTGCGACCACTTATTTCAATGATCTTGGTATGGTTATTGCTAATTTTATCGACTCTAATTTTACGAGTTCGAAGATATTAAAATGCATTAGATCCTTACTGACAGGTTATGGTGTCAATCCTCAACCTCAAGCGATTCTTAATACGTTAATATTTGCCTTGAGAAAATTATATTTTACAGAAGCCTATTATCTATATAGGCACGAGAAGAAGGGAACTTCGGTGCTATTTGTTAATGAGTTACAAAGACGACAAAAATTGATAAAGGACATTATGATCGACTACTTGTAGATTTCTACACTATTATCGGGTGTTTCCCAAAGACGAAGCTTATAAAAATTATACTGAGGCAATTCCTTATTAAGATTATTCCATATCCATCGAGAGACAACTTCGATTGTTACTGGTTTATTTTTACAACCAGGCAAAATATCATTTAAATATTGGTGATCAATCTTATCAATGACCTTATTTTGAATATCACTTAACAAATCATGAAGATTAACGAAATATCCTTTCTCGGGGTCAATAATTCCGGCGACGGTAACCTCCAGAACATAGTTGTGCCCATGAACATTCTGGCACTTTCCAAAATATTCGTCATTTTCAGCTTCAGAAAAGTTCGTATTTAACATACGATGAGCCGACTCAAAATGAAACCTTTTTGTTAGATATACAGCCTTCATAATGACTATATAAACATATAATTCATTAATTAGCAACTTGCCGCTTTACATTATGGACAAATTGATGTAGTTTACAAATGGCACTCATGATCTTTTACAAGAGAAGATGTGCAAAAAAAATCATGGAAATTCTACACTGTAAGACAACTCAGAATCACGGTTTCGATTCGGATATTGAGGGCGCCTACCGACTTTTGAAATTTGAGGAGACTGTCCGTTTTAGCCAGTTAGCTAAAATTAAGATGGTTTCGGAGGCGCATATGAGGGTTGTTCATTCACCGAGATATATCATAAAAGTCGTAGGTGCGTGTAAATCAAAATGCGAGCTCGCTGAAGTATTACTCAATCCAGATAGTTATAGTGCAATAATGGCATCCGTATCACTGGCTGTGTTAGCGGCACAAGGTAACTCTTTTGCAATAACACGTCCACCGGGTCATCATGCATCACGCGAAAAAGCAGAAGGATTTTGTTTTTTCAACAATATAGCAATCGCGGTTTCGTACCTGTTGGCTCGGGGAGAACGGGTGTGCATCATTGATATAGATGGACATCACGGAAACGGTACACAATCATTGTTTAGTAACGATGATCGGGTATTGTTTTGCTCGATTCATCAGTTGGGGGTGTATCCCTATTCAGGTTCGGTATCTGACATTGGAAAAGGTCCAAGTTTTGAGAAGGTGATAAATGTCCCACTTATGGAAGGTTCTGGTGACGATGTCTTTCTGAATTCAATCGAATTTTTGAAGGAGAAAATCGGCAGATTTAACCCAAGTCAGATGGCTATTTCCGTTGGCGTTGATGGATATGGCAAAGATCGATTGCTCAAACTCAACTACACGAAGCGGGGCTACTATGAGGCAGGTAGACTAATTGCTTCAATTGGTAAACCTACCTTTGGCGTTCTAGAGGGTGGTTATCACGATGAGGTTGCTGAGTGTGTAAAATCATTCGTCTCGGGAGTTTCTGGAACAATGTTCGCATACACTGACCAGTTAAGCACTTCTTCTGTTGAAGCTAGAGATGATAATATACGTACGTGTGATAAATTGTCAGGGCTTCTCAATCACTAGCACAGGCTTCGCACAAATAGCGGGGCCTTTTTATATACTTTGAATTACAAAACTCTTTTCTGACCCTTTTTTTCACTCACCACAAAACTCCACAGCTTTCTGTGATTTCTCAAAAGTCTTCATTTTTCTTCAAACAATTACTCTAGCCAAGCACATAGGCCAGAAGCGAGTAAACATAATTACCGAGATATCCGTCAATTGATCGCGGAAGCGAGGTTGAGAGGTTGTGGGACATTTTCAGATTTCTGAAATTGAGTTCAATCAGCATTCTGGTTTCGTACAAAGCGTTTTGCCAATCTGTGATCAACCTTTTCATATTAGCTTTCGGTTTGGCGAAAAGAATCCTTTTGTTCTCAATGTAAAACTCTTTTTCCAAGTCTTTGGATATATACCCCGCATCTGCTACGAATATGCCCATAATGTCTCTGTTCATTTTCCTGAATATCTCCCGGTCATTACTGTTCCCTGATCCGAATCTGACACTGAGGACATTTCGTCTCAAATCTGTCGTAATGCTCATTTTGAGGCCGTAATAGAAGCCTTTCCCAGAGTGTCCCCATGAAGCAAGCGCGCTCATGGTTTTGTGATGCTTGGCGTTTTTGTTCAAGCAGACAGGTATGTCGGTAGAGTCGGTGTGTTTAACCAAATGGGCATTTTCTTGATTCCATTTCAAAATACTGTTTAGCACGATCAGTGTTTGGAGAACCAGCTTGTTCATATTTACAACGAGCGTCTTGTAGCAACACCTAAGGTTTTTTTCGAATGTTTTCCAAATTGCTTTCTTCGTAGGTATTCCGTTTGATTGCTTCCACAACGCCAGAGCTATCGTTTCTTCAGGAGGAATTGCCAGATTTCGACCAGTGCTTTTTCTAAGTTTGAGATTTAATTGTTTGATGAAGAACTTAACTTTTGTTACTATGTTGCTGTAGGTTTGAATGAAGGTTTTCATAGAAACAGCTCCTTACGGAGCTGTTTCTATTTTAGTATGAAAATGGGGAAATGGAGAGTTTCGTAATTCAAAGTATATATAACTAATCTAATTTTCCTTCTTTAATTTTATATATCTTAAATTTTATCGACATTTTTTTGGAAAGCATTTATCGGCTACTTTGCCAAGATTATGCAATAATATCTGCTTTTTAAATATAAAGTAATAGGTATTAATATTGGAAAGTGGATCTTTTTTTCTGCTGATTAATTTCAACTTTGTTGCCTCGTACAAAAGCTTTTCATTAATTGCTATATGTTTTTTTTCTGGTGGCGTTTCAGGAATAATGGGACTGATAACAATAAGGTGACCGCCGGGCAAAAGCGACCAAATCAGTCTCTTCAAAAGCTTCTTTTTGTTTTTCGCAAACGCGAGAGAAAGTTTGCAAAGAATTACATTTGCAGGGGGAAATGATCTCCTTTCAAAATCTCCCCATATATAGGTTATTTTTCTATGTTCTAGTGCTTGTTTACGTGCCTCAATTGAATTATCGTAATCGTATATACTATATCCCCACCCCGCAAATTCTTTCGCCGCCTCTCCCCGTCCGCATCCGATATCAAGTAATACTTTCCCCTGACCATTGTGTAGGTATTTTGGAATAAGCTTCGTATTAAGCGCTAGATACGACCTATTTTCTTTATAAAATTTATTAAAAACTTTTTTCATAACGCAATGTACTCAATAAAAATTCTTGGTAATTTTTCGTAATTTTGTGTCCACATTTTTACAACTAATACTTGACAGTTCCATGAATGCATATAACATCGGATCTAGACATAGAGATTTTTAGCATTCTAAATAGTCCCGGAAACAAAAGAAAGTGAGGCAAAATGATCAGAGCCCTTATAATTTCAAGTCTAAGTGAGCGGTACTACTACGATGCATTCGTAAAGGCATGCAGAGAGACGGACATTAAAGTAGGAATATTGGATCCAGAGCACTTCATCAAAGAGAATCACTCGGTCGACATCCACCTTCAGGGAGGCCTACCCGAGGGGACAATCGAGGTAGTTGAGCTAGGCAACGACACTAACTCAACGACATCCATTGATATAAGCGCCATAAAGGTTGCTTGGCATCTCCGAGTAAATAGGTTATTGCGCGTCTCTCAAATTCGCAACATTGAAAAGCGATTCAAGTGGAGTGAAACATTGTTGGCACTCAATTCAGTTTGTAATGTGCTGCCCTGCAAGTGGATAAATACTATTGAAAGCATCGAAAGACTTGGCGGCAATAAGTTATTACAACAAGTGCGCGCCGCTCAAGTCGGATTGAACACCCCAGACACCATCATAAGCAATTCCCCAGAGGCAGTCACGAGATTTAGTGCAAAGAATGACGGACATCTGCTTCTCAAATCAATGGGGAATGTGAAACTGGATCGCGACGGCACAATGGCACTCTATTCGGAAATATTCCGATCAGATGAACTTGGCGAAAGTGCCGACGCTATTCGCATTTGTCCGGTTTACGCTCAAGAATACATCCCCAAACGATATGAGTACCGGGTCATGTTTATCGGCGACGAAATACATGCATGTCGCATCAACTCGCAAGCAAGCAAAAAGACTATAATCGACTGGCGCCACTATGATTTCGATAATGTGGAGCACATTGAAGCGGAGTTGCCGACAGAAGTGTTGGTGCGACTAACAGCATTTATGCGATCTGTTGATTTGTCATACGGTGCGATCGACATGATTGAAACACCAAGTGGAGAGTTCGTCTTTCTTGAAGTAAACCCGTCTGGCCAATGGGAGTGGATTGCCGAGCTTGGTAAATTGCCCATAGCAGACAGTGTAGCGCGAATGATAAAAAGTTATGCATAGTGCTCAAATTCCCGTCGTTCATGGCGACGGCTTTTTTAATCGTTCTCATCTTATCCCTTCAACAAGTTACCAGTTGCGGAAAATGCGCACAGAGGGTTTGCTTTAGTAGCGTGATATTCATATTCCTCTTTGATAATCTAGAGATTTGAAGAGCCTTTACTGCATTTTTTAACGCAAGATCATTCATATTGTTTTTCATGTAGGTGACGGCAAGACCAATCACAGCAATCATCTTTTCATCCGGTTTTTTTGCTAATTTAATCGCCCTTTTGTACCAATAAATCGCACCGCGAAAATCATTGAGAAGTCGATATACATCGGCTGCGCGTTCCGCCGTAAGTGATGAAGGAAATTTATTGTATGTAATCTTTGCGATTTTTTTTGCTCCTGTCCCATTTCCATTCATCGCGTAAATCTGCGCCAAATATATTCTAACATTCAATAAACTCCGATCCCTCGGCTCCGTGCTTTTATTAATTATCTGCTTGCAAATATTGACAGCATCTCTAAAATTTTGTGTTATTAATGTCCTTCTTTTTTTGGTTTGTCGCCCAACGGATCTCAAATATGCGGCATAATGATAAAGAAAGAAAGCTTTTTGGGCGAGAATCTCCCTTAACATCCCGTGCGTGTTTAAAAGACGATTAATCAAAACCAGACCGTCTGTGTAGCGCTGTGTACGCGCCAGTTTCGTCAATTTTGACTCAAAATTGTAAATTTGATTTATTGTGATCGACATACAAAAAGGATATTTGATTTCAGCATTTATATAAAAGGGGGCTGCGTTCTGCGCCCCCTTGTACCTAACACGTCGCTTTTAATCGTTCCTGGGCGCAGTTGCATCCTCCGTTTGATCACCCATCTCTGGCACGTGGTTCTGCGTCGTAACAATAGTCATATTCGCGAACACGTCTGGCACGATCGGACGAGGTCGCATACGCCGCAATAACAATGGGGTGTTTTCCCCTCGTTCGTGGACTTCGTCTTTGACAAGCACATCGCCCGCCACTTGCTGGAGATGCGGTGGTATTTTTATACGAACACCCACTAACTCTTCTGCCTTCATTTTGCCTTTCTGGTATGGTATTTCATCTATATTCGATGATACAAAACTTACGAGAATAGTCAACGTATCCACCTATGCTATAAATTGCTGAATAATTGTTTCGTTTGAAGCTTATGACGCAAGCATCCTTCCGCTTTGTTCCATCACGACTGTCGCGGCTGATTTATACTTTTCTGCGTCGCCTAAATGATGTCCAGAAATCAGACTCCCCGATCGCAAGGGTTTCCCAAATGAGATGCCGATGACTCGTCGTCGCAATATAAAATCCAAAAATGACATCTGCAGAAGTCCATTAACTGCGACAGGAATTACTGATTTGCCGGTTTTTTCCGACAAAAACGCTACGCCTCCGTGCACTTCACCTATCTTACCGTCTTTCGTCCTTTCCCCTTCAGGAAAGATGAGTACATTTTTATTCCTCTGTAGAGCGGCAATAAAAAAAGCGAGTGATGCTTCATAGTCATGATGCCCCGAACGGACCGGCATCGCCCCTATTAATTTGAAGAGAAGGCCACCATAAAAAAAATTTCTCCAGCCGGAATTTCTGTAAAATGATTTCCCTTTCGCAACGAAAAAGAGCGGTAAATATTTGCGGGCGTGAAATAAAGTCGCGCATACGAGAGGCCCGTCAAGTTCGCTCGTATGATTTACCGCCAGAATTACTCCGTTCGGCGTCGCGAGGTTTTCAATGCCCCTTACTTCAATGCGCGTAAAGATTCGAAACAAGAACCACATTATGGGCGCAAAAAGAAATTGGAAGCCGCCCGCACTAAACGAAGCGAGGGTTATCCGTGGAGAATATTTCCTGGGCGCGACAATCGAACCCGCCACAGCAGATGACACTGCATATTCTTTAACTTCGGTCGTTTGCATACTATAGTCCTTCTTTCTTCAGGGCCTCTATCGCTTGGCGAGCATCCCTTGACAGACGTTTCGGAAATTCAATCTTTATTGCAACAAGAAGATCGCCGCGGCGAGAGCCTTGAACCGGCACCCCCTTTCCCTTTACTCTCAATATCTCGCCATGAGTGATACCTTCCGGAATCTTTATAGTGATATTTCCGTCAAGTGACTCTATCGTATACTCGCCTCCAAGAAGCGCGGTCGAAAGCTTGATACCAAGATCCATGAGTAGATTTGCCCCGTCTTTTGTAAATGTAGGATGCGACCGTACGTGAATCTTTACGTATAAATCTCCCGGCGATCCACCTGAAAGCGCCTCTCCCGCCCCGGACATGCGGATCATTTCTCCATCTTCAATTCCCGCGGGAATTTTTATTTTGATTTCCTCTTGGCGCCGCTTTACTCCCGCGCCGCTACACACGGTACATTTTTCCTTCGGCACTTTTCCGCGACCGAAGCAGGTGTCGCACGTACGAGTCGTAGAGATATTTCCGAGGAATGAACGCCGCGTATCGCGTATTTGTCCCTTGCCATTACAGGTCGGACACGTGATCTCTTCCGTCTTCGGCTCCGCTCCGCTTCCGCCACATCTCTCGCAAGACGACGTCTTCGTAAGGAGCACTGACCGATCAACTCCAAAAATAGACTCCTGAAATGAAACTTCCATATCTATTGAAATATCTCGGCCGCGACGAGTGCGTGAGCGTCCGCCGCCAAAAAATTCTCCAAAAATGTCTCCAATATCAAATTCCTGCCCCCCGCCTTGACCTTGCGCTTGTGTAAAGCCCGAGAAATCAAAACCTTCGAAACCACCGAATCCTCCAAATCCCTGTCCGCCAGCGGCTCCCGCGCCGGCGCCTGCTTCGCTAAAGACGCGTCCATAAGTATCAAACTCCGCTCTCTTTTTGTCGTCAGAAAGTACTCCGTAGGCCTCGTTTACTTCCTTGAATTTATCAGTATCTCCACCCTTTTTGTCAGGATGATATTTATGCGCAAGCTTCCTAAAAGCCTTCTTTATATCGTCTTTAGAGGCTTTTTTATCAACCCCGAGAATGTTGTAGTAATCCTTTTGCATTTGTATGTAGTATATAGCACTGACTGGTATGTAGTATATAGTATATAGTATTTTGTGTTTGGTATAAATTGGAGAGCGTAGAAAATCGTATCCAAATTATGTTGACACAGTAGCATAAATTTACTAATCTAGCAAACGGAACACACAATTCTCTAAATGAAAGGAAAAATGAATAAGCACGTTTTCAGGTTTTATTTACTCTGGATGCTCGTTTGGATCCTGGATGCCGCCATCAGCATGATTATGGCACTCCTAATATCCAGCGTCCTGCTATTTGTCTATTCTCTAATAGCTCCGCCATTCGCCTTCCCGGCCGCCTATAGCGCACCACACACTATATGTCTAATGTTGTCTCTTCTGCTGGTCTGTCGCATGAATATCGGGTACGCCAGGCATTGGACAAGACTCGGTATCGGCCGTCGGCGAACCGTTTACGGCTTAAGCACAAATGCAATTTGCACGTATATCGGGGTTGTTGGAGATGGCCATTTAGGTCTAACTTGGTTTGTTCTTCCGATTCCGAATTTTCAACTTGATCTTGCAAAACCCGCGACCATCATGATTTTGCCAAATCTCGGCGATCGCAAGGAGAAAGATAAAGATGTGCACGTCCTTACGCTTAATCAATTTTTTCCCAAAAAGGATAAGAGTGCTCAAAATCTTCGCAAGGGTCGTCAAGCGCCAGCTTATTGGTCGGCCAAACACTGAAGTAAATGCGAGCGTGAAGCTCGTTTTTTATTGTCTACCGATACCTGCCCGTACCGAACAGTACGTTCGGGCGGACGAGAGAAATGAACTTGTCTTAACGTTCATTTCCAGGTGAGCGAAGTCAGCGAGCCTGACTTTTGTCAAGCGATACGAGTGATTTGAGTTTAGCGAAAATAGAGAGGGACTGAACAAAATATAGTCGCTTCGCTCCTTATTTTGTTTCAGCGTCCCTTACATTCCCTTCCGGGCCTTTGTCCTTGTTTTCATCCGGTTTTGCTTCCCCTGCCGGCGGCTGGTTCGCTTTTGATACGTGCTCGCCGATCTTCTGTATTTCGTTCGAGAGTTCTTCACTCGCTTTCTTTATCGCGTCGTGATCCGTTCCCTCCTTTGCAGTTTTGAGCGCGGCCATTTTGTCCTCAATTGCCTTTATGAGATCTGCCGGAAGTTTTTCCTTGTCGTCTTTCAACGATTTCTCCGCAGTGTAGTAAAGCTGTTCTGCTATATTTTTCGTCTCAATGAGTTCTTTTTTCTTTTTATCCTCATCTGCGTGTGCTTCCGCGTCTTTCTGCATTTTCTTGATTTCATCCTGCGAGAGACCCGAGCTTGATTCAATTCGAATAGATTGCTCTTTGTTCGATGTTTTATCCTTCGCTTTTACGTTCAATATACCATTCGCATCAACATCAAACGTAACTTCGACCTGCGGCATGCCGCGCGGGGAAGGCGGAATACCGTCAAGAATAAATTGTCCCAGGCTTCTGTTGTCAGAAGCTAATGGTCGCTCCCCTTGTACAACATGAATCTGCACCTGTGTTTGATTATCGGCGGCAGTGGAAAACGTTTGCGATTTTGACGTTGGAATCGTCGTGTTTTTCTCGATTAGTTTTGTGCTTACGCCACCGAGAGTTTCAATTCCAAGCGAAAGCGGGATGACGTCAAGAAGTAAAATATCCTTCACGTCGCCGCGGATAACACCACCTTGAATCGCGGCGCCGATGGCAACAACCTCATCCGGATTTACTCCCATATGCGGTTCTCGCTTGAAAAAATCCTTAACAGCTTTCTGAATAGCCGGCATGCGGGTCTGACCCCCGACAAGAATCACCTCATTTATTTCCCCGACTTTGAAAGGCGACGCATCCATTGCGCGCTTTGTTATGGACATGGCTCGATCAACGAATTCGCTCGCAATGTCTTCAAGAGTAGCTCTCGTCATCTTGATAAGGAGGTGGCGAGGACCCGTTGCATCGGAGGTAATAAACGGGATATTGATCTCCGTTTCCATCGCTGTAGAAAGTTCTATCTTTGCTTTCTCTGCGGATTCATCGAGTCTCTGAAGTGCAAGCGCGTCCGTTCGGACATCAACGCCCGACTCTTTCTTAAACTCTGTCGCAATCCAGTTGATTATCTTGTGATCCAAGTCGCGCCCTCCAAGGTGCGCGTCTCCATCAGTAGATTTCACCTCAACTACATCATCGCCAACTTCAAGCACGGAAATATCGAATGTTCCGCCTCCGAAGTCGAAGACTGCTATTTTTTCATCCTTCTTCTTGTTAAATCCATAAGCGAGCGCTGCCGCAGTCGGCTCATTGATGATTCTCTTCACATCGAGTCCTGCAATTTTTCCAGCGTCCTTTGTCGCTTGGCGCTGTGCATCGTTAAAATATGCAGGTACGGTAATTACTGCCTCGGTTATTTTTTCCCCAAGCCTTGCTTCCGCATCATTTTTTAATTTCTGAAGTATCATTGCAGAAACTTCTTCAGGCGAATACCATTTGTCCGTCATCTTGACCTCTACTCCACCTTTATCCGATGCTCGCACCTCGAACGGCACATTTTTCTTATCGGTCTGCACTGCATTTTCCTCGAATCGGTGCCCGATAAACCGTTTGATGCCAACAATTGTGTTTTTCGGATTCGTGACGGCCTGTCGCTTTGCAAGCTGTCCGACGAGTCGCTCCCCCGTTTTTGAGATGGCAACAATTGAAGGCATGGTTCGCGCACCCTCGGCATTTTCAATAATTTTCGGCTGGCCAACTTCCATAATGGCTATTGCCGAGTTTGTGGTACCTAAGTCGATTCCTATTATTTTTGACATAATTTTTTTGGGTTAGTATTTAGTATTAAGTTCACGGGAATGATATGACTCTTTCGATTTGCAAGATTTGAAATCTGCTTTTCATTCCAACTCTTTAATTCGGATTCTAAATTCTGCCCAATGACGGCGCCCGCGTTGGTTGTGAGATAAAAAATGAAAACGATGAATAAGGAGAAACGACAGATTTTGAAAATGAGACGGCTCTCTCATTAAAAAACCTCATTGACAACGCACCGCAAGGCAGGCACTCGGCCGCCGCTACGATATTTTCATAAATGTACTCTACGTGAACCAGTTTTACGAAACGTGAACCTTCAAAATCGAGAACGGCAAAATGCGCGACTACGAGCCGACCCTCGGCATCTCTTAGCTGTTCGGTGCATATTCTTATATTGGGTTTTCTGATTAATTCTTGCATAGTCTTTTACATGACCATCAAATATCGATAAATTGACTTAACTTCTTTTGAACTCATTCACTTTTACCTTCGGCGCGCGTATCATTCTATCACCAATTTTGTAGCCCTTCTGTACAACATCAATGATTTTATGGTCGTCATTTTCATCCTCGACCAGCAACATTTCAATAGCCTCCTCATTTCGCGGGTCATACTTTTGTCCTAGCGGATCAATTTCTTGAACACCGTTTTCAGCAAGAATACCTTTCAGCTGGTTAAAAATATACTCTACTCCCGTTCGCCATTCTTTGGAAACATTGTTCCAAGCCTCCTTATTCCTCATTGCCATATTAAAGCTGTCGAGTACGGGAATCAGTTCCTCGAGTAGTCCCTGATTTGCGTATTTCATCAATTCTTTTCTTTCCTCCTCATCACGTTTGCGAAGATTAATGAAGTCGGCTTGAGCTCTTTGAAGGTCGGCGTGATACTTTTCCTTTGCCTCGTGCGCTAGCCGCAATTTCTCCCGGAGTTCTTTAATTTTTCCGGCAGACGAAACCGAGTCGTCTTCAACGACAAAATCAGCCTCGTCGGGGATGATATCGTCCTTTCCCATTGCAATTTCGGAATCATCCGAAATATCTGCGGCCATGCCGCCTTTTTTATTATTTAATTCATCCGTCATTTGCTACATATTATACCACTTTTTAGATTATTTCAAGAAACCTGACTGATGGTTCAATCTACTTTAATGAAGTATATTTTTTGTAGCAAAAAACCGCCTTCGCGGTTTTTTGCTAATTCCTTTACACTGAGCTACCCCCGTTATAGCTCTTCAATAAGAATCTTGAAGAGACTCTCACTGGTCTTAAATACAGATCTTCAAAGCCACCGGTGTTACCACTCTGTGGTCAGTTTTCATTAAAATTTATAATGTGGCGTATCTGTACTCTAGAGTGCAAAGGACAATTTTATTAGTAATTCAGTCATTTTTTTGGTGGTACTAATAACGTGATTATTATATATCGCTGATTTCCGATATGCAACCACATATGGAACAGTTGAATCAGCGTCTGTTCCGCATAGCATCTGTGACTGTCTGACAGACACAGATGCTTGCAAAATAAGGGTTTGTGTCTGTCAGACAGTCACAAAGATAGGGGTGCCAGCAATAAACCGCGCGATTGCGGTTCGATATCTGAAGAAGGTCTTACAGAACTCCGCGCCATCGCTTCTCACCAGCCTCGCTATCGCACTCTGCTAAGTGCGATATAGCTGCGGCCGAGCAAGCGTCCAAAAAAAATGCAAAACAGATTGCATTTTTTAGCGCTTGCTCCATTGTGGAGCCTTTCGAGCCTTTTTGAGACCGAACTTACGGCGTTCTTTGGTTCGAGGATCTCGCTTCAAATACCCCATTTTTTTCAGAGTTTTGCGAAGCTCAAGATCAAATTCCACCAAGCCTCGAGAGATGCCGTGCCGGAGAGCTTCCGCCTGGGATTTAATACCTCCACCCTTGATACGAGCCGTTATTAAAAATTTCTCGGCAACTTTGGATTTTTTTACCGCCTCCTCCGCAATCGCCTGAAGCTCGCGTGTCGGGAAATACTCACCGAGGGTTCGCTCGTTGATCGTGATCGAAGGCTTTCCTCCCGCCGTAATGCGCACGCGGGCCACCGACGTCTTTCTTCGACCGATCGTTTCAATGTATCTTTTTGTTGCTGTTTCCGGACTCATATTATTCTTTCACAATTAATCGCTTCAACATTTTCGGACGAAGTTTATTTGTCGGAAGCATGTTATAGATAGCCCTCCGAAGTACCTCGCCATAGCCGCGGCGACGAGCTAAATGCTCCATTGACTCGTGTTTGAGACCGCCGGGATAGCCCGAATATGTCGCATATTCCTTATCGCGGAATTTTTTCTCCTCGATAGTAAGTTTAGATGCATTTAGTATCTCTACATGCTCTCCAGAAAGAATATGTCGCTCGAACGAAGCTTTCGTCTTGCCCATAAGATACATCGCG
The DNA here is from genome assembly GCA_001822655.1 of Candidatus Taylorbacteria bacterium RIFCSPLOWO2_01_FULL_45_15b. GTDB lineage: Bacteria > Patescibacteriota > Minisyncoccia > Phycocordibacterales > 01-FULL-45-15b > 01-FULL-45-15b. Next base: position 13,934 of record MHRX01000036.1, on the reverse strand, counting down.
GCCTCCGATGCCACGCGGCCTACTTTTTTATTTGTTGCGTCAATCGTGTGTTTCATGCCAATTTATTATGAGCCGAGTGAATAAATAAATTGAGCACCGAGCACCATTTCACATCTACAAAATGAGAGTTAAACATTTCGTTTTGTGAATAATATTCAGTTTTGAGTTTAGTTTCCATACAATGGTGCTTGGTCAATAAAATATTCTCGCGACGCTCGTTATTTTAAACGACAAACTCAATAATTGCCATTGGGCTCGCATCACTCTTGCGGGGCGCAACTTTGAAAATACGCGTGTACCCACCGTTTCGGTCCTTGAATTTTGGCGAAATTTTCTTCTGGATCTTGTTTGCTATCGGTTCCGAAGAAAGCCGTTGCATGAGGATCCGGCGAGCTGAAACAGTATCACGCTTGCCTATCGTGATCAACTTTTCTACAAACGGTCGCAATTCTTTCGCTTTCGCTTCGGTTGTCGAAATTCGTTCTTTCAAAATAAGAGAGCGCGCAAGCGATTTCAAGAGAGCGATTCTCTGTCCGCGCTCCAAACCGAATTTTCTGTTTTTTTTGTGATGCAACATGAAGATTAGTATTTAGTATATGGTATATTGTATTTAGGATGGGGATGAAGATAAATTACTTTAAGAGGATGCCGTAGCCGGAGAGGGTCTTTTTTATTTCCTGAATACCCTTGGCGCCGAGTCCGTCAATATCCAGAAGATCCTCCTCTTTTTTTCTCGCGAGACCGCCAAGCGTCCGAATATTTGCGTTTGTCAGCGCATGAAGCGTGCGAGGCGAGAAACCAATCGACTCGATTCTGGTTTTCAAAAATTCAGGGTCAATTTCCTTTTCGGTTGATTTTTCTGCTTCGCCCTTCTTGATGTCATCCTTTATCTCACTTTTTGGCTCAATCTCTAAATCATCCTTGAATCCGATAATTGCCTTCAATTGTCCAATCATAATCTCAATTGACTTTTCAAGAGCCTCGCGTGGAGCCATTGTGCCGTCTGTTTCAATAAAAACCTTGAGTCTATTGAAGTCCGTCCTGTTGCCGACGCGCATATTCTCAACCTCGTAATTCACTCGTCGAATCGGAGTGAATATGGAGTCAAGCGCAATCGCGCCGATCTCGACGCGATCTTTTTGGATGATTTCTTTGGAAACATACCCAAGACCTTTCTCAACGGTCATTTCCATCTCAAGTGTCGCGCCCTTGTCAGTCAGACTCGCGATATGAAGTTCAGGATTCAATATTTCAACTTGACCAGGCGCTTCTATGTCGCCTGCAGACGCATTTTTTACGCCTTTCACCCTCAAGGATATTTTCTGGGGCTCGTCCGTGATGAGCTTAATGCGAAGCCGTTTAAGATTGAGAAGTATCGTTATCACATCCTCTTTGACGTGTTCAATCGTTGAAAACTCATGACTCACGCCCTCGATTTTAACACCGGTAATAGCGGCGCCCGGCAAGGAAGAAAGAATAATTCGTCGGAGTGAGTTTCCCAGTGTGTGGCCATATCCGGGATAGAGTCCGTCTATCTCGTAAACGCCTGAAAATTTTTCCTCCTTTATAACCTTCGGCTTTGAAGGCAAGATCACATTGTAGTCTGTCATATATTTATGAAAAATTATTACGACCGCTTATAAAACTCAAGTATTGCATCTATGTCAAAAATACTCTCACGGGATTCGTATTTCGGGCGAGAAATAATCTCCGCTGACCCCTTCGAGCTATCGGCCTTAATCCACACTGGCGGGGTTGCCGTTTTCAGCTTCTCCTGCAAATTTGTGAATAAACCGCTTTTTTCACTCTGCTCCCGTATTGTGACTGAATCTTTTTCAGAGACATGGGCGGAAGGAACCGTGATTTTTTTACCGTTCAAAAAAATATGGCCATGAGAAACCATTTGCCGGGCGGCGCGTCGCGATGGCGCCAAACCAAGACGATAGACCACATTGTCGAGTCTCATCTCTAAAAATTGAATAAGAAGCTCGGATGAATTTACGCCCTTCTTGGCGATAGCTTTTTTAACGTATGTTGAAAACTGCCTTTCCGTTACGCCGTACATAAATCGCGCTTTCTGCTTTTCCAAAAGTTGCAGGCCGAATTCACTGCGGGCGCCAGGGCGCTTGCCCTTTTTTGTCATCATTTCTCGCGCCTGAAACTTTTCAGTTTGCGTTTTGTCGAATATATTCGCGCCAAGACGTCGCGCTATTTTGTATCGTGGACCTAGTTTCATAAAAGTTTATTCGTTATAAAGTTTTTTAGTTTCGCTCGTTGCTCGCTCTTAGGTGCTGACTTACAGACTTTTTACTTTTAGAGCGGAGCGAACTTATCAACTAATTTATACTCGCCGAGGTTTCTTAGCTTGCGGGCCATTGTGCGGAACCGGCGTCGCGTCGCGAATTGTGCCAAGATTTATGCCTTTTGATATAAAGCCGCGCACCGACGACTCTCTACCGGATCCAACTCCCCTGATTATGACGTCCACCTCCGTCATTCCTACGGTTTGGGCTTTTAGAGCAAGTGTTTCGCCAACCTTCGCGGCCGCAAAGGGCGTACCCTTTTTTGCGCCCTTAAATCCAAGCGCTCCCGAAGAAGAGGCGGCAATGAGATTGCCTTTTTTGTCCGTCAGAGAGAGCAGGGTGTTATTATACGTGGACTGAACGTGCAGTATGCCCGCATCAATTCTTCGCTTGCTCGATTTCGGCGCGACAGCTTGAGTGCTTGCGCCGACTTCAGTCTCTCCTTTTTTTGTAATTCTTTTTTTTCCCATTGAATTCTGATTTAAAAATTTCGACTACTTCTTATCAACTGTCTTCTTGCCTGATCCCATAGTTTTGCGGACATTGCCTCGCACTGTGCGAGAATTTGTCTTCGTTCTCTGCCCATTTACCGGAAGACGCCTGACATGGCGATTTCCTCGATAGCACTTGATGTCTTTCAATCGTTTTACATTCGATGAGACCTCACGCTTCAAGTCCCCCTCAATGCGAAGCGACTCGACAATTTTTCGTACCTCATTTTCCTCCTCGGCAGACAGCTCATTCGGCTTCTTTCCGTACTCTATTCTCGCATCTCTCAAGATACCCTGGGCGCGAGACCTGCCTATGCCATACACGGCGGTAAGCGCGATTTCCATTCTTTTATTTTCGGGAAGTGTAATACCGGCGATTCTCATAAAGACTATGACTATTTATAAATAAAATAAGCTCTTTACCCCTGACGTTGTTTGTGTCTTGAATTCGCTTTACACACAATATATATGTGTCCTTTCCTTCGAACAACACTGCATTTAGGACAAATTTTTTTTACCGACGCTTTTACTCGCATAAATATATATCGATACAAATTAAATAGGCTCTTTTTAATATGATATTAGAGCCGTTTTGTAATCCTACCCTTCCCTCCATAGGGGTCAATTTCAACCTGCACCTTGTCGCCGATAAGTACTCGAATCCGATTCATCCTCATTTTCCCCGCAAGATAGGCCAAAATTTCGCTATCCGCCCCCTCGAGCTGTACCTTAAAAAGTGTGTTTGGGAGAGCTTCCGTAACCGTACCAAAAGCTGATTGACCTAAGTTCTTGCCGTTTTGCATCAAAATATAAGCAGTGCGCATTATCCTATCACATTGTGCAAATAGTCGTCAACAACAACTAGCCGGCTTATGTTTATGTCTTGGGTACCACGAGATAGTGGATAGGCTCTAAGGAGATGAGGGGAAGTCAGTAATCTTTATCTCAATCTTATCAGCGTTTGACGGCATCGTGTTTCGCCAGAATGGACGAATTACGATAGTCGCTGAATGCACAGACGACTCCGAGGCGAGATACTCTTTTACACTTTGCTCCGCCAAATCAATTAGAGATTCCTGTATTTGGCGGACAGGCACGACATACTCGATCACGCCGTTTCCCTTCAGAGAGAAAGACAGATTGTCTGCATCTTTTGAGATTCTGGCGTCGCCAAGCTTTGTCAGCGAAAATAAAGAATAATCGGCGATACGGGCATGATGCCCGCTATATTCCGGGATAAGTTTTGCGGCCGTCGTCGAGGCGAAATCGTCCTTCAAAAAAAGCGCCGCGTTCGCGATTGCCGTTACACTAAGTCGGACGGCATTCCCATTCGTAACATCTTCAAGCTTACTTGAAAAATCAGTTGATATGGCTCCCGGAAAATATATGAAGTTCTCCGGCACAGTTTTTGAAAGCTCATCGAGAACGGTCGTTGTCAACGACTGCTCGAGTTCCGACTTCGCGCGCGCAATGTCGTCCTCCGCCGCAACAAAAACTTCACCTTCTTTTCCGCCGCTCATACTGGTCTTTGATCGCGCAAAGATCGTCTTAAATTTTGCATCTCCCTTAAAACCGGGCAATGTAAAATCAACGAGCCCGATATTATATTTTTCGCCCGGCTCCTCCGCATATACATCTACCTCAATACTGCCGGGAATAGTTTCCCCTGCCTTCGCCGTTGTACCGGGAACAGAAACGGATTCATTGATTCGAAAAATTAAGCCTTCTGGCGACTCAAACCGCGTGTTGCGCACCAGTCTTTGCACAGCCGACGAATGGCGGTTAAATATGACGATTTTACCCAACGCTCGCTCGTGCACGACCTTCTTTTCAGTGCTCGGCAATAGCTTATTCGAGCTTTTTTCAATAGTCACGACATCATGCGTAAGGCCGTCCCCAGCTTGCTTCGAGTTCACCACAATATCCGCCACTACGGAAAAACGTCGCGGCTCTAGGGTTACTGTGGCGCTCGTCAATAAAACCGAGGAAAAAAACACAGCCGCTAAAACAAACAGAAGGACCGCTACGGGCGCCCACAGAAACGACTTTCTCTTCCGAGAAAACCGACTAGTTGAAGCTGGAACGGTGTCGCCGTACTTAACCGAACGTGCCGGAGTAACTTTCTGTCTTTCAGGCACAGGAATTTTTCTAATCGATCTATCGGGCGGCACTACGTCTTGTACAATGTTTCGCGGCATAAGTACTACTTTATGAATGCAATATAATTATCCACCTTGCTTTCGGTAAAATAACAGAGTTGATGTCAACACAGTATAAATGGTTTATCCAAAGTCTCCAAATGCTTCGCCTATCGGCGAATATACAGCTTGTGAATATATAGTGAATAGAGAAGAGTGCGAATATCGCATTCCGAAGAAACAGAATGTATAAACTTCGCCAAGACGCTTTTATCAACGGCTACTGCCGAAAGATTTTGACCGGGTAAGGCGACGACGCGGCTCGAGCCAAGATCGGCGAGCGCCGCGGCAAACCACGGAAAAAGTCCGTCCTCCACTGATATATAAACCGACTTTGGGATAAAAAATTCCTCTGAAACCCCATTCAAACTTTCGCCCAAAAGAGCCTTGAACTGCAGATGAGGTTTTTCAAGAGCGAGTTTGATTTTTTCGGTGATTCCCTCTTCGGCTCTGCCTTCTACAAATAACTTAAAAAATGAACGCGCCACCGACGCAGTCGTGTTCAGTTTGTCCTGAATCGCGTCGAAACAATGCCCCGTGCCGAATGGCATCGAAATTGCTTCAAGCAGACAACCTCGTTTAACAATTGAAATATCCGTCGCCCTTTCTCCGACCACGATGCTTAAAAAATGATTATCGCCGTTCGGTAGATCTCGAAAAATAGTGAATGCAACAAACGGCAAAGTCGAAAACTCAAGAATGCGGTGATTAAAAGCAGAATGAACTTCTTTTTCGATGGCGTCGAGAGCGATCTCGGCCACAGCACCGAAATACACCTCGATACCAAACTCCGATACGTGCTTACCTACGCCGTCAGACGCTTCGTAGCCATTTAGTTTGAATCGCATGATCTTTTCCTCGATTATTCGGTAATTAGCCAGCTCCGGAACTTTCATAATGGCCATCCGCTCCGCCGCTATAAGCTCCTCCACCATTTTTTTTGTGGTAGTAAAAGATTTGTCCTTCGCAAGACGAACGACTCGCGTAGAACCCAAGACCCACGGGGAAGAAAAGCATACGAATGCCTTTTTTACTCTCACCCGCTTCGATGAATGCCGAGAATCAGAAATTTGTCTTTGAAGAACTGCCAATGCACTGCGTACCGCCCTACCTATTTCGGACGCCTCGGATTCGCGAGTGGCTGGAGAATAGTTCTTTATCGTCTCGCGCGCACAACTAAGCACTTCGGGAATTCTACCTTCGGCAAACATGACCTCGGCGACCTCGACCGCTCCCGAATGAACGCCGATGATAAGAGTGATTTCGCAGGTATTCTTGAAAAACGACATGAGGAAAGTATAGCGGAAGACAGGCCGATTTACTTCATCACAACGTGGATAACGATGTGGAGAAAAATAGACGTCTCGCGTTTTCCATAATGGCGGTTCTAACCGTTTCCGCACTTTCACTTTTGACGACGCCAATTTTTTCCACAACATGAGGGATAAACATGGGCTCATTTCTTTCGCCTCTGTGAGGATGTGGGGCGACGAAAGGACAGTCGGTTTCACTAAGTAGGCGGTCAAGGGGAGCAAACTGCAATACTTCCTCGTAATTTTTCCCATAGGTGATGGCCCCCGTAAACGAAAGAGTTGCGCCAAGGTCAAGAAATTTTCGAGCAACGGCAACATTACCCGCGAAAAAATGAACATTCATTGGGACGCGTGCCTCTCTTTTTAAAATTTCGTAGGCGTCTTCATATGCCTGATTTGAGACGGAATCGTTGAGCCGCGCATCCCGTATGTGGAGCATTAGAGGTTTTTCGACATCATTCGCTAGTCGGATATGTTTGATAAAAATTTCTTTTTGGATATCCTTGGTTTCACTGTTCAAACGATAATAGTCGAGCCCGCACTCGCCAATCGCCACAACTTTTTTGTTAGAAGCAAGTTTTTTGTATTCGAGAGAGTCAAAAAGCTCACCTCGGGAAACAAATCCCCTGCCGCCAATCTCCTCCTCATCGTGTTGAGACGCTTCCGTATGAATAGGATGAAGTCCGACAATCGCATAAACGTCCGGAAACTCGTCAGCCAATTCTACCGCGCGCTTTGACGTGCCAATTTTTGTTCCAACATTTATCACGGTTACTTCCGCATCGTGAGCACGCTTCAGAACATCTGCGTAATCATCCCTAAACGCGGCGAAATTTACATGGGCATGAATATCAATATATTTCATTTTGTTCAGTATAGCAGATTGATTTTAGACATTCGGCTCGAACTCTCGGATCGTAATAAATCCATTCTAGTCTTTTGCAAAAGACTAGAATGGATATCACTGTTTTTAGCGACAAAAAATGAACGCGTGGACATTGCCCGTCGCAATGCCTACGGCAAAGGATTTCGACCGATGCCTATATCAGAGCCGCTTTAATACGCCGTACCCCTTGGGAAACCGCCTCCTCTTTTTGAATCTTAAAAGTGCCATTTAATTCCGCCGTGTTGGAAACATGCGGCCCGCCACAAAATTCCTTCGAAAACGCAGTCTCGAGGGAATTGCCAACAAAATATACCGACACTTCATTACCGTATTTTTCGTTAAACATATGCCGAGCGCCGGACTGGATGGCTTTTTCTTTTGGCAGGATTATTTTCTGAACGGGTAATTTTTCGGCAATTTTCTGATTTACAATATCTTCCACTTTTTTCCTCTCCTCATCCGTCATCTTTTGAGGATGTGAAAAATCAAAGCGCAGTCGCTCGGGTGTAATATTGCTTCCTCTCTGCTCTACATGATTCCCAAGCACGCGGCGCAGTGCTTCATTCAAAAGATGTGTTGCGGTGTGATAATGAATAGACTTCTCGCTCGTATCCGCAAGACCCCCCTTAAATTTTTTGTCCGCTCCTCGGCGAGAAATTTCCTGATGTTTTTGCATTTCCGTTGCAAATTCATCAAGCATCTTCTTTTTTTTCGAATCAGAAAATGGACCTATTTTCTCGCTGTATCCCATCCTTATTCTTTCAATTTCCTCGAGAGCCAGTTCCGCGGGAAGACCGTGACTCGCATAGAAATCAAAAAGATCTTTTCCGGTAATCTCAATAAATGTCGGTACTGTTTGATAATACAATTTCGGCTGTATTCGACCTACAAGTTCCCTTATTCGAGCAGTGAGCTCTTTGAAGCCGCTATGCAGACCCGATCTGAATTTTTTTTCCTCATCTTTTAGTGTGCCGACTATTATATTCCACCTGCTGTCTAGTTCCGAATATTTCATACGATATATCGTATGAAATGACTGCGCTACATCTACTACAGAATTTTCCTTGATTCCGAGTCTATCGAGATGCAAAATAGCCCTGCGAATCAGTCTGCGCACAAAATACCCGCGTTCGGTATTTGACGGTTCAACTCCGTCCGCAATCATAAACATAGCGGCTCTGATGTGATCAGCGACAATTCTGAATGATTTTGTATGGTACGAATCAGAATATTTCTTAGCTGATTTTTCCTTGAGAAGGCCGATCGCAGACGAAAAGTCATCAATAGAAAAGATGTCCTCTTTATTTTCTGAAACCGCGGCAATCCTCTCCAGTCCCCCGCCAAAATCGACATTTCTTTGCTTCAATTTTTCGAATCCTCCGCTCGCTGTTTTTTTGTACTCCATAAAAACGGAGTTGCCTATTTCGAGGAAGCGACCACAATCACAATTCGGATGGCATTCTGCACCAAATTTTGGATCATGCTCGACATGAGTAAATTCATAAAATACTTCGCTGTCCGGTCCGCCGGGTTCGCCGACGGGCATATTTTCCGGTATTCCAGCGCGACTCCACCAATTTTTCTTAGCGGGATAAAAATAAATATGTGATTCGGGAATTCCAATCTTTCGCCATATTTCCGCAGACTCTTCATCTTTCGGCAAATTGAATTTCGCGTCGCCTTCGAAGCAAGTAACCCAAAGTTTCTCCGCCGGAATTCTTATTTCGTTTGTCAAAAATTCAAAAAACCAAGCCAGCTGTTCTTCTTTCCAATAGTCTCCAAACGACCAGTTGCCGAGCATCTCAAAAAAAGTCGTATGGCGGTTGTCGCCGATTTCGTCTATATCCTCTGCACGGAAACATTTTTGCGCATTTGCAATTCTCATTCCTGCCGGATGGGGCGCTCCCAAAAGATAGGGCAAGATCGGTTGCATGCCGGAGCCGGTAAAGAGAGTCGTCGGATCATTTTCAGGAACAAGAGAGGCTGACGGCACAACCGCGTGCCCGCGGAACTTAAAAAAATCGAGATATTTCTGCCTCACTTCTGAAGAAGTCATGCGAGAACGATACTACATTATTCGCGCACTCTCAAGAAAAAAACCCGCGCTTGCGGGTTTGTGTGTCTATGCCTGAAGGGCTTTTGTTCGCAGTCTTACAAGCAATTGACGAAAGCAGAAAATTCCGAGGCCTGCGCCGGCTCCGAAGAGCATAAATACGGCGAATCGCAGAATATCCACTGTGTCAGACGAATTAAATTCGGGGTGCAAAATATATTGGCATGTTATTCCAATCACAGCGCCGGTAGCCGATGAAATAGCCTTCGT
>MHRX01000036.1:3131-4412 GCA_001822655.1 Candidatus Taylorbacteria bacterium RIFCSPLOWO2_01_FULL_45_15b | reverse complement strand
TGAAGAGCAAGGCGGTAAGCGGAAGGTCGACCAGAAAAAATACCAAAAACTGAACAGCCCCCAGTAGAGCTGTAAGACTAAGCGCCAGAAAACATTGGATTGGATACCATAGCCATACAAACGTACTCTTCAATAATTTCGCGAGCGACGACAGCGAGCACAACTTTCCATTACTGCGCAGGCGGTAGATTTCGATGGAGGTGTCGCCTCCCTGCGGGACGTCCATGCGCAGAAATTTACTGTTCCATAACTTAAGTGACCCTCGAAACAGCCACGACGACACGGGAAACCCTATGAATCTTGGTAGTACTTGATCAAAGGCTTCCGTTAATGCCAAATTCACAAGAGTTCCGATAGCGAGAACAGTAACTGCTATTATATCGGCGCCAATGTGCTCTACCAATGATTCCGGCGTAAACACAAATGCAAGGAAAACATGAACTGCGAAGAGTCCGACTCCGAGAGCGACAGTTCGCCTCAAAATCGTGAGTGCAATGTTTGCGCATTTTACGAGGTAAGGGACAATTCCGAGAACGCCCCCGAACAATTCGCGCCATCTTTCGCCGCTCCCAACCACATTCTTCATAAAACCGCGAACGTACAACAGAGTGGCTCGAATGACCGAAACCGTAACATCAAACGTCATCTTGACGTCGCATGTTATGAGCGCCGTAACAGCGCCTGCAACAAGTCCGACCCAGAGGCCGAACTGTAGAGCAACGAGGTAACCCATTGCCACACCAAGCGCGGCTGAAACACCGATTTGCCGATATTCTTTATCTGATAACATTTTCCACCTTTCTCAATGAACTTTTGCCATATTCTGCAACAAACTACTCCAAATAGCAAGCGCGGGTATGCCTCTGCTTCCGCAAAAAATTCCCAGGGGTGAGACCACCAATTCCACCCTTAATATTAGGCCTGCGTTGGAGGGAAGTCTGACTTCCTTATTTTCTTCCTCGTTTTATGATTTGCGCTTTCCGACAAAAGGGCCAGACTGCCAAATTTCTCTCGATCAAGTGCCTCCGATCAAGCTCGCGTAGGTATTACGCGGGAGAATAAAAAAAACACCGCGTGGCGGTGTTGTCAGAAAGTATTACTCCAACTGCAATGAATCCGGATCGAAATAGTATCGTTCGGCAGGATGTTTTGCGTCATAAATGACGAGCAGTTCCCAGCATTCATCTCCCGAGGTCGAAAATAGAAATTCCCTTGCAAAAAAAGCGTGTTCGTAACGGCTGGCTATTTTTCTGCACATCGGCAGTAAAGACTTCGGTATCG
>MHRX01000036.1:0-3113 GCA_001822655.1 Candidatus Taylorbacteria bacterium RIFCSPLOWO2_01_FULL_45_15b | reverse complement strand
CATCGAGAATCTCCGATGATGACATCGATAAATTGCGAAACCACGCATCATAATATGGTTCTCTCCAATACAAAGTGTAAAAGAGACCGTGTAAGACAAGCAGAAATACTGGGTACCAGAGAAAAGTATAGGAACCTGTTGCGAAGGTGTAGCCTAGTACTGTAAAAAAAGAGAGAATGGAAAACCAAAGTGTGGCGAAACAAAATCTGAACAGGGTTTCCTCACCGGATTTTGACAATTTGCGCCTCACTATTCTTCCGAGCGGCCCAACGGATTCGCACTTCCACTGCAACAATGTCCTATAATCCTGATCACGCGCTTTAAGCAAAAAACCCTCATCAAATAGCGCCGCTTGGAGCATGGTGTGGCACGTAATTTCACTTATATCGCATGCGCCCATCTTATCTCCGGGGAGATCAATGTCCGACATAGAATTTTTCATGGGAACCTTTCTTTTGAAGATCTATCTACGCACTTAATATCACACAATCTGCTTGAAATCAAGCATCTCCGACTTTATTTCATTGAGTCCTTGAAGAAAAAAATTTGGTAGTGTAACGTCAATTCCAATCCCCCTTAAAATATTTTCCGGAGTATCGCTCTCGCCCGCTTTCAAGAATTCTATAATTTTATTAATAAATTTAGGGTCTCCTTTATATTCTGCATACATCGCATTGCTGACCAGTTCTCCGAATGCGTATGAGTAGACATAAAAAAATCTTCTGATATGCGACCATGTCACAAAAAAATATCCGTCATCCGGGATAAGTTTCATAACCGGTCCCATGTACTGCTCTAGATTTTTTTTGAGAAGCGAGGCTATTTCTTCTTTAGAGAGGTAGCCATTTTTACGAATTGCTGTATGGAGTTGGTTTTCAAAATTGAAACACGCGACTTGTCTAAAAACTGTGGAAACTGAAGAATTCAATTTATCGTGAAGGGCAATTTTTTTCTCGCTTTCGTTCAGGCTGTCAAATACGGCGTCGAAAACAAAATTCTCGAAGAGTGTGCTTGCGATCTCGGCTGTTGCGTACGAGTGCCCCGAATACAGCGGGCGCTGTCCTCGCGAATAATGAGCATGAATCGCGTGCCCCATCTCGTGCGCGTAGGTGCGGACATCATTAAAACTATTTGTATGGTTCAGCAGTACATAAATCGGTGTTTTATACCCTGACGAACAAAAAGCTCCTCCTTGCTTTCCCGCCTTCGGAAATGCGTCTATATTGCCCATCTTTAGCATGTCATCAAGAACTTCGGCAAATTCGGGATGCGCTTTAGCGAATGAATCGCGCACAATCTTCGTGGCTTCATCGAATTTAAACGATCTCTTAATGCTTCCGATCGATGCGGTGCGGTCGGCGTACGTCAATTTTTTTACACCAAGGAGTTTCGCTTTGATCGCATAGAAATCTTTACTAATCGAAAAATTATCAGTAACTGTTTTTACTAAAACCTCGACCGTCTTCGGATCGTTTTGATATGAGAGCACAGTCTGGCTGTACGGCTTTTCAAATGCGCGAAGTTCATCATTGGTCTTCTTGTTTATGACTATGGCATTGATCTCCGCCTCGGCAATGGGCGCAATTTCTTTATACACATCATTCAACAAAACATGAAGCAACCGTCTATCTTTTAGAGAAAGTTGTGGGATGAGATTTTGCGCTTGTGGAAGAGGTATTTTTTTACCTTTGTACAAAACGGTCTTCGACGACAATATTCTTTCCACGACCTCAACCCACATATCGTAGCTCGTCTGCGACTTCAGATTCATTATCTTTTCCTCGGAAAGTGTGAGGTTGTGTTTAGCCGAGTCAAAAATTCTTTTCAGCAAATAGCGTCTCCCGACCAAAATACCGGCTTTTAAAAATTTTTGCCGTACCGCACCATCGAGTTTCGCTAATTCAAGCTCGAAAAATAAGAGCAAATTGGAGATATGTTGAGCCCGCGGCGTGAGTAAGGCGATCCGCGCGTCGTATTCGCTTTTGCGCGCACCAAGCGCTCGCAGATAGCTGAAATACAAAAGCGGCTTAAACGTACCTACACTGCAGACGATATCTTCATATTCCTGCAGGACTTTATTCAATTCATTAGGCGAACCAAGCCACGCGCGAGACGTATTATATTTTTTATTAAATTCTTTTGCCCGCGCCTCCAATCGTTTTACATCGCTTTCGATTTTTGGGTCATTCGGCGACGCGTAAAGCGCGCGCAAGTCCCATTCGGTCTTTTGTTTATGTCGGTTTCTTTTCATAACGCGTGATTTCATGCATGGAGCCTACCGCATTTTTTGAATAAAAAAAAGAGCCCCGGGCTCTTCAAGGGACTCTACTGTGGAACAAGCTTGATTACCGAATCGCCGGAACAGATTCGGCAAGGCAATTCAACAAAGAAAGCGAGAGGGACTCCATTCTTGCGAAGCCACCTGTTTATCCTGACCAGAGTGCGTCTTTCCAGAATTTGAATATCCCTCGCTCTGATGTAACAGCCATTATTCCAAACTCGCATTATTCGCGACTGCATTACAGCGCTCATGCGCGGTGTTGCGAGAGCAGAATCAATGTGAGCCTTTGTTATTTCTGAAGTAAACCGCGGTCGAGTCAAGACTTTTTGTTCAGAGTTCTTCGGTGAGTATTTGAGAGTGTGAGGGGTTACTTTTTGTTGGCTTACTCGAGTTCGTTCTGCATCGAGCTTAAATTCGAGTTGTTGGGATTTCATATGATCTTCTACGAATATACCTCATATATCGTTTTCGTAAAGGACGTTTTAAGAGAGCTTCTTTAATAGTTCAAAATCGGCCTTCAGCGCAGGAAAAGTACTGCGATTGTAAATGGCAACACATGGATGATAGAGAGCGGCTATTTTTATCGGACCGTACACAGCCTCGGCATCATATGCCTTGCCGTGAGCCCTGCTGATCGGCTCTATCTCGAATTCCTTGTCGAATTTCTTCATGATGTAAATCATTGCGTACCGCCCAAGCGTAGCAATAATTTTAGGTCTGATGATTTCAATCTGCCTGTCAAGAAAGGGGCCGTATGCATCTATTTCCGAAGGTAAAGGATCTCTGTTCTCTGGCGGGCGATCTTTTACAATATTCGTAACATAAACGTCTT
>MHRX01000035.1 GCA_001822655.1 Candidatus Taylorbacteria bacterium RIFCSPLOWO2_01_FULL_45_15b | reverse complement strand
CAGCCATTCATCCAGTGTATGGTGGTGAGGTACCCCACCGCAAGCGGTGAGGAATTCTTTTTGATTAAAGAAACCGCACCCGGTTCTTCCTTCAGCAATTCGGCAAATCTTAACGCTTCTTCCTCGGTAACCGCTTCAATAAAAATTTTAACCAGCAATTCCTCCACTTCTTCGTGAGTCGCATCTCCCAATATCCTGTCTTCGATATATGTCAAAATCTCGGCACGACCGCCCTGAAGTGAATCAGGTCCATGCGCGAAAGACGTACTGGCTGTTAAAAAGACCGACGCAAATAAAAAAAGGCGCGCGTATTGTTTCACAAAGATATTATACACAATTTTCCAACCTGTTCGCCCCAACTGCTTTTTGTCTCTTTACTTTCGAGCTATAATAAATTATTCATTTTTATGAATGAAAAAGATTCGAGAAACATCTGCGCCTGTCCACACCACAAAGCTCTTCCCATACTCCTTATTGTCTTTGGCCTGATTTGGCTTCTTAGAGCACTCGATATTTTAGGAACTTATTTCGGATACGTATCCGAAATAATTCTTGCCATTACCGTTGTTGTCGGTGGAGGTATTTGGCTTGGGAGCCGCAGATGCAATTGCTGTTCAGACAAACGGTCGTTTTAAGAGCCCGTTCGTCATCTAATTCCCCTCTAAGAGCCTGTTTAGAATCTAACCGCAAAATATAAAGATTAATACCGCTTGCCTCCTGAAATACCCAAAATTCTGCTACCCGCCCGACTGAAACAGTCGTTTCGGGCGGGCAAATTGCATATTTTTCGTCAGCGTATCGTCCACAGATGTCGACAATATCCCTGTCGACCAGTCTACAGGTGTTGACATGCTTCTTGTCGACGCTCGATATGCTTCCCTACGGGAACGGTACACCTTTCGCCGAAGCACCATTTTGGTGCTCGGCTCAAGGTCTTGCAGAAGCTCCACGTATTCGCTTCTTCACCTCAAAATCTGCAATTTTCGCAATGAATTTTGGGTATTTCAGTAAGGCATTAGATTCTAAACAGGCTCTAAAATATTCTGCAACGGTACTTTGCGGTTGGTTTTGGGATAGGCTCTAAGAGCCTATCCACCATCTTCCCCCTGTCATAAAACCCTTATTTTTAGCTACAAAACTTCGTCTCGCCTAGAGCGTAATGCTATTACGCTCTAGGCTCCGTCTCGTTTTTCGCCGAAAAATAAGGGTTATCTGACTTGGGTACCACGAGATAGTGGATAGGCTCCAAATACTAAACGATCCGATAGTTTCGAAATCAAGATATAGCAGTTTTATCCCGCTAATCCCCCCAACTCGAGAATTACAGCGTCACGGATTCAAGCTGAAGATTCGGGGAATTCTCGATAGCCCGAAACTTTATTCGCCCCAACACCTGTCCACGTGTCGTTTTTATATTTACTCTCCAAAGTCCCGAGTCAACCGCTTCTTTCAATGTGTATCCCCTATATCCAACGCCACTACCACCGTCAATTTTAAAAGAAATTCTACTTCTGGTTTCCCAAGAATCAGTGTCCTCATTACGTTTCTGCCACTCATGCACAATTGTCGTACTTATATCCGTAGGAGCAAAAATCCGACTATACGCATAAACCGGCTCCCCATCAAGATGGTATTCGGGAAAGCGCCGGAAAAACGCGTACCACGGACGAGCTTCCTGCTCTGCCACATACCCTCCTTCTGGAAGTTTTACAAGTTCGTGATACATCCCCGCGGCTTTCAGTGAAAGCGGTATCGGCGGGATGATATTCGTGAAATAAAAGATATTCATAAAAGCGTAGATACAGCCGATGCTTACGATTAACACCCCTTGCGCTTCACGAATCCTGTCGGGAACAATTTTTAAAAGAAGCTTTATAAAATACCAGATAAAAACCAAGCTCAATATTCCCGAAAGAAGAAACACATGAGCGCCGATCCTGTTTACGAGTATGGGCACGACAAAGATCAAGTATGAGAAAACCGCCATAAAATAAACACTGGTTTGGAAACCGAGGCGTACATAGCTTTTTTTAAAGAGCTCGTTACCGATAAGAAGCCCGACGAGAACAATAACGAACGGCCAGCTTGATCCGAACGAAGCGCTTCGCGAGTAAAATATGAAAAAAGCGCTGAAGAGTCCTCCAAACGCATACTGAATAACAAGCGGCATCCATTTCCGAACCTTTTGCATAAAAGTGCCGGTCCACCTGCCCGCCTCGAACATATTGATGATAATGAGACCAAAACCGCCAAGGAATATATAGGAAAAAAGAATCGCGTTCTCAAGTGGTAAGTCAATACGCCGCAGAGTGAGACTATCAACAATAAAACCAAGAAGTAATCCCGCAGAGGAAATGTGCCGGTCATACTTATCAAACCAGGCTTCGAATTTCGTGAATTTTTCCTTGAGAATTGCCACAAAAAAATCATACCACAATGTCGGACTATCGTAAGCCGAGAATGAGGCACGGCACACCTTTTATCTTTTATATAAAAAGCGATAATCGCATCAAAGACTTCGGGCAATAAAAGCAATAATGAGGACACCGATGAAGTTGAAAGCGAAAGAAACAGGAATGAGGTAGCGTGTCTTCATGTGGGCGGCTCCCATAAGGGAAAGCCCCAGTTCATCGGGAAGTGGCGACGCGATTATAAGTGCCCCGAGAAGTGGCGCGGCCCAGCGCATAAAACCAAGATGGAGGTACCGCGCGAATTTCTTAAACCTAGAATGCATGAGAGCTCCATTCAAATCAACTGCAAAAACGTCCCGTATGAAGAAAAAAATAATTAAGTCGCCAAGCATCGCGCCAAGCGCCCCATAAAACGCCACCATGTAGATATTCGTACTCGTGGCAAGTTCGGCAAGAGCGATCGACGCCGGAGCTATAGTAAAAACACTCGTAAAAAAAATACCGGCGATGAAACTCGCGAGAATTTTCACTCCCGAGGTTGCGGCCAAAAATTCTTCCAGCACTCCGAGCTTAATCAGAAAAATCGCAAAGACAATGCTGACACCAACCCAGAAAAGATCTCTTTTCAACCGTCCGTTGTAATTTATTTTTCGGCGCATGGGATTTTAATGCGTTCAGTATAACAACGAAGACTTGCGCTGTCGTGGCTTTTTTGCCGAAGAAAAGAAGCGCTATTTCTGCTACCATTGAAGCATCGTGAAGAAAATTTTGAAATGGATTGTAAAATGGCTCATCGCCCCCCTTTTTCTTATTATAGTGATGACCATTCTCATCACGCATCTATTACAAAAACCCTCAAACGACCGCGACTGGACAGCCGATCAGACGATACTTCCGTATGCGGAAATCAATGGAGATCTTGTCTCCGTTCACAATATCCGAAATTTTTCTTACGCATCGACCACAAGCTACACTGCGGCCTACTACGACAAAACATTCGATCTCGACAAAATTAAAGCCGTTTACTATATAGTCGAACCTTTCTCTGGGCTCGCGGGTTCAGCGCACACTTTTTTGAGTTTTGAATTTGAGGAGGATGAATTCGTAGCGATCTCCATTGAAATCAGAAAAGAAAAAGGCGAAAAATTCTCTCCTTTGAAGGGGCTTTTCAACCAATATGAGATTACGTATGTCATCGCCGACGAGAGAGACGTGGTAAAACTCCGCTCTAATTTCCGAAAAGACCTTGTGTACGTCTATCCGATACGAACAACAAAGGAAAAAATGAGCGCAGTATTTATTGATATGGTAACGAGAGCAAGCACGCTTCGGGAAAAACCGGAATTTTATAATACCCTCACGAACACATGTACGACAAACATCATGCGTCATGCGAATAATATTACCCCCAAACGAATTCCTTTGAGTTACAAAGTACTTTTGCCTGCCTATTCCGACCGCCTTGCGTACGATCTTGGACTCATTGATACCGATCTCTCTTTTGAAGAAGCGCGAGAAAAGTTTTTGATAAATGATCGTGCAGAAGAATTCGCAAATGAACCTGATTTTTCCAAAAAAATACGGCAGTAGGACGACCGCCGCACATCCTAGAAAATCCAACCGGGGTGCGCTAAGAAAATGACTTTGCTACACTATAGGGTAATCATCTATGGCAATAACACTCGGCATAAACGAAAACGCGGACGGCTTACTGCTTACTATCGGCGGCATGTTCACGTCAGCGGATTTGCCCGCGCTCTATGTATGGGCTTCTAGAGTGGCCAGGGCAATCGCAAAAGTTCATACCGAAACAAATACAAAGGCTAAAGTCTTGATTGATATACAAAAACTTGAAGGATACAAAGACCCAGAAGTGCTTACAATCCTCGCTATGCTTATGAAGACCGACAACCCCCATGTATATAAGACGGCAAGCTTCGGAGGATCGCTTGGAAACGAAATGGCGGAGGAATTGATAAAAATGATGGCAGGCCGAGACAATCTCAAGAATTTTAAAACCGAAGTAGAGGCTCGCGCATGGTTGGACGTAGTATAAAAAAACCCGTCTTAATTGACGAGTCGTGATGGAGTACGCTGTTTGGTATCGAGTAGAATGTCCCAAAGCAATGGGTGATAAATTTCGTTCCGCAAAAGCTCGTTTGCCTTTTCGCGAATCTCATGCGTATGCATAACAAGGTCTGGATACGTCTGATTTACGTATCGGTCAGGCGATGTAGCAATTACGACCGAGCCCGCAACGACGCCGATACACCCATCATGCCTTTTTAGCCACTCGTAGAAACACGAAAATGGAACGCCGTCTTGCACACCGACTAACCCCGTGAGCGGATGAAGCTTGATGCATTGCGAGGCTTCGGGACTTGCCCTCCAAGCGCTTTCTCTCACCTCACAAACACGCGTTTCA
Source organism: Candidatus Taylorbacteria bacterium RIFCSPLOWO2_01_FULL_45_15b (assembly GCA_001822655.1). Lineage (GTDB taxonomy): Bacteria > Patescibacteriota > Minisyncoccia > Phycocordibacterales > 01-FULL-45-15b > 01-FULL-45-15b. The sequence continues at coordinate 7,849 of MHRX01000035.1, read as the reverse complement.
GGTACATATCCATCACTGTCAAGATAGTCAGGATTTTCCGAAAGAATAGCCCTCGCCATATTACCCACCTCGGCGCCTTCATAAGTGCGAATCCAGAGTAAAAATTCTTCTACCGGCATTTTGTTTAATTTTTGCATAAACACATTTCTTGCCATATCCTACCCACAGATATAAATTTTGCAAATTGATCAGAATAAAGAGTAAGTAATTGACATTTGAGACAGAGTGCGTAATCTTCACGATAGAGCAAAGGATATTACCATGAGCGAAGAAAAGAATGACGTAAACATCCCTCAAACAGAAGCAAGGGGCGACAAAGTAACTTGTAGATCATGCCGTCTCGAGTACGTTCCTTCACCTTTTTTTGATTTTTACCCGGACAAGGAAGATTCAAGTACTGGTCTGTGCGAAGAATGTTTCTTAGCCAAAATAGCGGCTCCCAAAACGCCACCACAAGGACACGTGGATAATGTTTGCAAAAAAGGACAAGGAAAAGAGTGTTGTGCGTATTTAGTCTTTGAAGCAAAGGAAAATGGTGGCTTCAGGTGCTCGAAAGAATCGAGCATGGCCTCGCACATAAACCAGCGCCTTGCGGAAAATTCAATGCGATCAAAAGGAGACAACTGCTCCGGACCGCCTCATTTCATTCCGAATTCCGAAGGAGACACAATCGTAATCACCTCGTAGAGATGGGGTGATTTTTTTAAATCTTGTGAGTCTTCTTATTGTGACAAATAAAAATTCCTCTTTCCAGGAGGAAATTTCTCAATAGCATATCGCAACATAGTCCGTGGCATATTTTTCGCGCATTTTTTTAGAAACTTCTCTTCCGTCTCAAGAGATTTATTCCCCACTTCGCGAAGCATCCAGCCAACTGCTTTGTGAATAAGGTCGTGCGTATCATCAATTAAAATTTTTGCGATCCGAAGTGTATTTTCAAACTTTTCTTCGTAGATAAATCGGTGAGTAGAAATAATCGCAATTCTTCTGTCCCAGACACGTTTTGACTTCGCAAGCTTGTAAAGAACCGATTTGTCTTTATCCAGAAGAAAATCGCCCAGAATAAATCTTGCGGACGTATCCACTAAATCCCAATTATTGATGTATTTTCTATTTTTAAGATAGAAATTTACGATTTTCTTTTTCTCCTTATCCGTAGATTTTTTATATTTCGCAACTAAAATCTCAAGTGCAGTAAACCGATGCTCATGAACTTTGCTCTCGAGCATTTTTTTAACGTCTGTAATGGCAAGATCAATGTATGCGCGAGCGATCCTTCTCTGTTCAGGGACCGTGATTCCCAAAAAAGTGTCTCCCGCTCCGTACTCACCTTTTCCAGTCTTGAAATAGCCAGAATGAAACTTCGCCTTTACAGGATTTTTTCTACTCTCGAGTTCGCGAAGGATCGCATCAAGTTGTGTCATGCCTCTCGTTTAGATCAGTATGTACTGAAGTGCACATGTCCGTGGGAATTTGACATCTTGCGGTAAAAATCAAGTTCAGGATTTATGCTCTTTGAATTAAATATGATCTGATCCATCCCCTCCCAAAGAAGAAACCATGCCGCAGGTTCGAGAAAAATCACCAAAAATGAAAGCAATAAGCTCTCTCTCGGGTCTTCAAAAACAATTACTGTGGCGGCCACCATCGAAACAATACCGAGAATGACCATACTGACACCGAGTCTTCGCACTTTTCTTTTTTCCTTCAAAAGCAAATCAAAATGTCTCTTAAAATGCCCCGACAATCTATCCCGTATGGTTGCTTGGTGAGATTCACTCACCTCCTTTGCGGGAATATGCAGTACAAGCTCTACTTGTTCATATCGCCCATCGCGAATCGCTCGCTTAATTTCATCCAAAAAATCAACGGAAAGCGCTCTCTTTGAGTATGGCCGTATATCGAAATCCGAAAACATATCGTCATAGTGTTCAAGCCTCAATGAAATTTCCTGCGTTTCTTCAGAATGAGAATTTGAGTCGGTCATGGTGGTGATAATCATACAATAGATTTGAGAAAATTTGAAAAAGATGCATGCATGTATATCGCTATAATGAGATATTTTTCAGAAAAAACCTAAGTATAAAGAAGTAGGGAGCTACATAGATCAGACCTATGTTGTTACATAGGTCTGATCTATGTAGGAAAAAACCCGCAGTATTTCATGCGGGTTGGGGATTCCATTCTATCCCGTAAGTGTACTCCTATCGCGGCTCGACTGGAGCTTTGCCTTTCTCAAGACTCGCCGCCGCTTTCCGGTAGATGTCTGCTTTATCAAGCTCAATCCCGAAATCGTTGGTAGCGGCGCACCAAAGCCGTTTGAAACACCCTTGACAGCTATCAACCCATTGACCAGAGTATACAACGTCATACCTGCTGACGTTTCGTTTATGCCGACAATTATCAAATCTCTCCTCGGCATCCAAAACTCTCTCAGCGAGACCAGTTGCCTTGTCAGAGACATATTCGGACGTAATGAGATCCCAATATGTCTTCCCGGTTCCGAGCGGATTCAGAGAATCGACAGACCGCTTGAAGTTCTCGAAGATCGAGTCGCATGCCGAAACAGTTTGCCCCGTAGATTCACGCACTATACGCCATCTTCGTGAATTCCAAAGCGCGCCAGTGCCGAGCAGAACAGTTATGCCGGTGAGCCACGCAAGGAGTATTCCGGGCATGGGTCCCGACCCATTGCTGTAAGCAATGCATGATAAGGAAAAAATTACACCAGGAATTACACTGATTCCAATCCACAATTCGCTTTTCCTCTGACTTTTTTTACCGAGTTTAATCGCATCCTCGCGCGACTTTTTCACGTCGAGCAAACTACGGCTGTTGAGTTTCCTAATTTCCCATTGATGACGGAGCGGATCCGAAACAACGCGAAGCAAGCGTTCAATTTCTTCTATGTTCATTTTCAATGCCTTTTGCGGACCATGGGATTGCAGCCCATTTTTACGAGCGGACAGCCCATAAAAATACTTCATGGAATCCGGAACAGTTCGGCAGCTATTCTGGAGCAATTATACAATAAACGGCTATGTCGTCAAGAGACACGTAAAAAAACCGCCTGTTTCCGAGCTCCGCCGCAAAAACGGCCCAGCAAATGGCGAGACGGCTAATTTCCGCGAGCCGTGAAGTACGCTGTTTTAACAACTGCGCCAAAAATTCCGAGAAAAATAATGAAGACAATAATTCCACCGACAAATGGCACGAACGAAACGATTGCAAGAAGGATTGAACCCAACACTACATGAATCCAGGAAGGGACAATGTCTTTTGTTTTTTTGTGAAGCGTATCAAGCCATGTGCCAAAGAAAATTCCGGAAAGTGCCGCAGAAAGCATGACGAGTACCACAAATAAAAGTCCAAGAATAATTCCCGCCCAAATACCGACAACAGAAATCGCGAGAAGTACGAGTGCTATTGGCGTCACCACGCCGACAATGAGACCGATAAGTGCGGACCTCCAAAAATCGCCGAGGCCGACGCGAACAACTTTTCTCGTAGCGCGAGGAAAAATCCACAAAAGAAGGAGCGACACAATAATCATTGCGACAACTTTCAAAAATACAAGCGCACCAAGAAACGGAAACGGATTGAATCGCTTTTCTACACGCTCAATTTTTTCATACGAAATATTCGACGCGAGACTTGCGCCGTCATTGACGATCGGTTCTTTTGGCGAACGAATCTTTATTGACCCCTGAACTATAGTTTCCCGCTCAATCACCACCGCTTCGTCTGAAACAATATCCACGGGGCCTGTGAAATTTCCGCCAAGCGTTACCTGCCCCGCGCGAATTTTGGTTTCGCCCGTAACCGTTCCGCGAACATTAACCGCTCCACCAGCAACATAGAGATCTCCGCCGACGGCAACTGCATTTGAGATATTTATATCGCCTCCGCCAATCAGCATGTCTTCCGCAATATCACCCTCGACTACAAGAGAGCCCCCGGCAATTCTGGCGTCTCCTCCGACATTCCCCGACACCACAACACTTCCACCCACAGTAACGAGGTCGTTCGCAACATTACCGCTCACAATAATAGTGCCCCCAGCAAGAACCGCGTCACCCGAAATAGCCGATAAGATACTCACCGACCCGCCTGCGCTATAGACATCGTTCGATCCTTGAACATCACTCGCATTAATAGCCACACTCTCTCCTGCCCGAAAAACGGCGGCATAGAGCGGTGTTGCGGCCAACGCTCCCACTACCACAACTGCAATTATTATTGTTAGTTTTTTCATATACCGCTAGTCTAGCGCAGAGTAAGAAAAAGCGCACGAATGTAACAATAAATAGTGTCCATCGAATTAGGTCACGAATATTTTTTAAAACCGACTCAAAAAATAACGCGGCTGTGTATCCGAACTTTTACACTACCGTGTCAACGTGGCAGGTCGACACAATTAGTAAGTATAAGAGTAGGGACGATAGATTACGGACTCCGATAATTAACCCTTTAATAGAGGCGAAATATTTTCTTTAAGCCATGTACTCTTCTTGCGTTTGTACTCCTCGATCGTCAGACCATCGAGGCTTTGTTTGAAATCTTCATACTTTTTTCTTAAATCATCATTTTTGCGAAGTGTGCTAATTATTCCCCGATGAGTTTCTATCATCTCATTATCTAGGGACATAATTTGAACAGCTATTTCCACGCCATTCTCTTTTCTTTTTAAGAAAGATGCTTCATCAACAAAAGAACCTTGTTTATATTCGTGTTGCGCCAATATTTCTGAATCCTTATGTACATCTTCACTTATCACAAGAATATCAATCTCTGGCCTACCTACCATAGGTACTGCCATCGCACCCACGAGTTCTACACGAGAATGAGGAAGTAGTTCGCTTATTTCTTCAACACTTCTTTCCTGAAGATTAAGGATTTCTTCGTTGGGATTAATTATAGCGACTACCTTTTCCATACCAAAAAGCATAGCACGGCTTTCAAAATTGAAATTTATGCTTTAATTTATGTTACTTTACAAAATGTAAATTGGGTGGCTAGAGAGAATTGAACTCTCGACTCAAGTTCCACAAACTTGGGTTTTACCACTAAACTATAGCCACCATAGCGACTAGAATATATGCAATATGAAAAAAATCCAAGCTCCTAGAAGTCGCCAGGAAATTCTCTTCTTGCTAACGCATCTTCGATACCAAATACTAAGTACTAAATACTCTATACCATTCCCGCTATTCATAACTCGGAGGTTCTTCGGTGATTCCTGCGTGGAAATTGGCATAGCGTGCCATTGCATACAAAATACTTGAAAGTCGATTGAGATATGCCATGGTATGAAGTTTCAAAGGGTGCGCAAAATCTTCCGCGGATAGTACTCCGCCCTCCGGCACCGGTGGCATCGGCAGATTCCCCGCTTCAACCACTTCTTCGTTGTGACGAACCACCGCGCGCTCCGCACGGCGAGCGATTGTACGAGATACATCGAGGAGAGCCGCAATGTCAGTGCCACCAGAAATAAAGAATGATTTTATTGGCGGCATTTTTTTCTCGAGATCGTCGATAATCGCCTCTACTCGCTGTACTTTTTCTTCTGAGATTGATTTTGGCGCGCCCGCAAGCTCCGCCTGGACAATAAAAAGATTCTTCTGAATTCCGTGGATTATTTTTTCGTAATCAATGCCATATGCCACCAATCGAGCTCGCGACGCAACTACTTTCACGTAGCCCAAAAAAGAGTTGAGTTCGTCCAAAGTGCCAAGCGCCTCGGTCTGGCAAGAGCTCTTGGAAACCCTTACGCCCTGGGGCATATTGAAGGTTTTAGTGGTACCTGTATCCCCCTTTCTCGTGTAAAGCATAATTCCACCCTACCTTAAAAAGAATTTTTATCAACCTTTACAAAAAATAGCCTCGCGGCACTTTTCATATTCGGCAGATAGTATCAAAAATACTATTGAGCAAAAGCTTGCGGAGAAAGACTTTCATCTAACTGCAACGTCGAGCTTGCAGTAGAAGCATTCAAAATTTCTTCGAATGAAACAGCGCCCATGGGCGGAGTAATGGAAATTTTCTTTCCAAAATCCTTGTACACAACATCGAAAACAAGATTAAGATTTTTCGTCTCTTGGTCAAGCCCGAACTCATTACGAAGTGTCTCGACAAAAAACGAAGGCAGTTCTACCTCGGCCTTCAGCGCGAGTTTCTTTGGCGTATCATTCTTTTCATCAATCCATACGCGGATATCAAGCGCTCCAAGAATACTGATTATGGTCTTTTTCGCAGGGTCGATATAAATATCAGCGCCGTGAGGCAAATCTGCTCCGTTGTTAAAGTCCGGAGCGGAAAAGTCGAGTGCTGTAATAAAATTTAAGACGGTTTCGGTGTTAAAACGTACTTTGTAGGCGGTAAATTTTTCTGAATCAATGATTTGTTTACCAAGAGACTCGACTATAAAAAAATCATGGAGCCGAACACCCTGCGAAGTAAGTATCTCCTGAATCCGCTTTTCATTCACATCTTTAACCTCTTCTGTTTGCAACATAGACACAGATTGGCCACTTGGCATTGTGGCAAAAAGCCACTTCCCGCCTATATTCGCAAGTTCAGGAAATAAAAGCGGGCTTAGCGGTTTTATAAATTTTGCATACACGACTCCCGCAATGACTTTCACTTCGGCTTCAGTGTCAATTCGAATATCGAATCCTTGCGATGGCGCAACGAGAACGTCAGCTTTCATCAGTCCCTCATACTGAATTGCGGACGGATTAGAAATATTTTGCGCGTGGCCCTTGGCAGACAGCGAAATTTGATTTCGCCCGAGAGCAAGAGTAAACGAGGCATCGGACGCGTAGGAATCTTGAGCGGATAAATTTTTAAAAGCGCGGGCAATTTCAACCAAAGGATCTTCTTTAATAAAAGTCTTCTGGGCAAACACGGCGGCGGCTCCGAGGACAAGTACGGCGGCGGCGAGGGCTATCATTCTTAGCGGGACGTGGTTTATCCGAGCGACTTCAGGATGATCTGTGCCTATCGAAAGATATTTTTGATCAATTATGTTTACCTTACCACCACTGCCCTCGACGGTATTTTTTTGTTCGACGACCTCGTGTGGAGCGGACGGCGCGTTTCCAGAAACATTGATAAACCCTTCGGAAATATCGGCGTCATTCCAGCCAATAGCAACAAGCGACGCTCTAATAGCGACATCAGGGACACCCGATTTTTTTTGTTCCTTTATGTACTCTAAAAGTTCCTTCGTAATCATGAGAAGCTCGCCCTTTAAGGATATCACGAAAGCCCTCTGTCAATTTACAATTGTCAACATTAAAAAACACGCCCCTAGTGCGCGCTTAAATTATCAAATCAGCAAAAAGTTGGAAAATTCCAGAGGAGGATAAATTCTCGATCCCGGCGGAACCGCGTAAACCTCTTCCGCAGTAACCATGTCTCCCACACTCTCTCGCATTGCACTTTCAAGAACCCTGGCCAAAAATCGGCTTGAATCAGCATTATCCGAAGAAAATGGCCCAAAATAGACTTTCGTATGAAATACCCCTGAAACTCCGGTGCTTATCTCTGCATAGACATTCATCCCTCCGATATTTATCACACTATAGATTTTAGGTCAAAAAAGAGCTCCCCGTGCATTGTCTTAACTCATTCTTTTTTTTAGGATGGAAAACTCGGGAACCCACCATCTTCGGAGATCACCAGCCAGAAAAAATGAGCCGACCACTAAAATCACATCCTGTTTTCGCGCCTTCAGTAAAGCCAAGCGGAGTGCTCTTCCCGGATCAAGAAACACACTGCTTGAAATAGTCGGTTTAATTTCTTTCGCGTCTTTTGCAAGCAACTCCGGGTCAGCGGCTCGTCTTTC
>MHRX01000034.1 GCA_001822655.1 Candidatus Taylorbacteria bacterium RIFCSPLOWO2_01_FULL_45_15b | reverse complement strand
CTATTATCAATGAACGAAACATGGCGCCAAAAGAATCAGAGAAGTTGCCGGCGACGGTCTGGCGTCAGGCAATCGGAGAAATTTGTGCATTTATAAATGGCGCACGAACTCAAAAAAGTCTCGAAGAATTTGGTGTATCGTGGTGGAAGTCGTGGCTGACAAAAGAAAAGTGCGAGAAACGAGGACTCGAGGAAGGGGATCTTGGCCCGGGTTCCTATGGTGCGGCATTTCATGACTTCCCCACCGCAGAAGGTGTGCCGTACAACCAAATTCAAAATATCATCGAGCAGATTCGGGAATTTCCCCACCTCAAAACCCACTTTATCACTCCATGGATCCCACAATACATTATCCGCGGCAAAGGCAAACAGCAAAAAGTCGTCGTGTGTCCGTGCCATGGTTGGATTCATATTCGAATATTTGATAACAAACTGACCCTCCACATGTTCCAACGATCAGCCGATGTGCCTGTCGGCGTGCCATCAAACATGGTCCAGTACGCCGCCCTTACAATGATGATCGCGCACGCAACAGGTACGGTGCCCTATGAATATGTGCACAGTTTCTCTGACGCTCATATTTTTGTTGACCAAATTCCTGCGGTAGAAACGATGCTCGCTCGCGAACCAAAGCCGTTGGCGACAATGAAATTAAAAAATACCCATGATTCTATTTTCGATTTCCGCCACAGCGATTTTGAATTATCTGACTACAATCCTCATCCGGGAATAAAGGCGATCCCAGTAGCAATTTAATATGAGTACAGACAATAAAAAACCGGGCGATGAGAAACAGATTCAGGAAAATCGATTCATCAATATGAACGTAATCCGGTGTGCTGACCAAAAAGCGGTCATGGAAAAAATCCGTGAAGAAGGACACTGCCCGTTTTGCCAAGAAAACCTCGCCAAATATCACAAAAAGCCGATTTTGAAAGAGGGCAAATACTGGCTCCTTACCGACAACCAATGGCCTTACGACAAAGTAAAACACCAGATACTCGCAATCTACAAAACCCACGTAGAGCATTTGTCAGAACTTGATCCGGAAGCGGGAGCGGAGCTTTTCCAAATGTTTACCGAAGAAACTAAAAAAAGAAACATCCCCGGCGGCGGTCTTGCGCTTCGTTTCGGGTCGTCAATTCATGGCAATTACGGCTCAAGCGTACTCCACATTCACGCACATCTTGTGGAACCCGACCTTGCAGCGCTCAACAAAGACGAAGCATGGCGATTTAAATTCGGCCAGCCGAAAAACTACAAAAAAGAGTAGGATCAGTGCAACTCAAAGACCTCGGCATATTTTTAACATCCAATGTATTTATGAAGATGCCGCTATCGCCGTATCTTCATAAATGTTTGTATTTTTTTATTTGACTTCCTAAATTGACATTGATAGATTACCGCGCAGTGTAGTCTGAACATTCAAAAGAAAGGCAGGAGTGAAGCCCCATAAAGAAATACTCGACCAGTTCACCATTCCCGGTGTTCCACAAGAACAGATTTGGCAGGTGTTTAACGTCAGCAATTGGCAATACTACCGCGAAAAAGTCCGTGGTCTCATAACTCGCATTTGCCCATTCTGCACGGTAGATCCGAAAGTCAATCAAACTATCGTCGAAAATGAAAGCTGGAGATGCTGGGAAAATAACGTGGCCCCTCGAAAAGGAGCACAGGCGCAACTCCACCAGTTTGTTATTCCACTGAAGAGACATGTTGTTACGCTTGATCAATTATGCCCAGCCGAAATGACAGATTTGCTGGAAATTGTCAGATCTATTGAAACAAGATTCGAAATAGCCGGCGGCGTTTATGTTATTCGTTCAGGCGACTCGGCGTACAACGCCAAAAGCGTTGACCACCTGCATGTCAATTATCACGTTCCTACGGGAATAGAGCGAGTGGAAATAACTATCGCTAAATCTATCGAGGACCTCAAAAAGAAGTCCCCATACTCAAAGCTTTTGAAAAAATGCGTCTTTCTGAAGAGGAAGGCAATAACGGTCCGGAGGAACTGCGAAAATCCGACCAGGAAGCCTACGATCTTGTCAAAGACAAACTCGAACCACCACAATAAAACACTGCACAGAACGCTCATGCGTTCTTTTTTTTATTACTTAAATCAACGTAAATGATTTCCATTCCCCTCCCTTTTATAAGCTCCGCGCCCTCAAGCATGCTGTAGCCGCCGGCGTAGAAAAGCCGCTTAATTCCGCTGTATGCAATCAATTTGGCGCACGGGGGACACGGAAAAGTCGAGACGTACATATCCATTCCTTCCGTAGCAATTCCCATCTTTGCCGCCTCCGTAATAAGCCGAGCCTCTGCATGAAACGCGGTTGAAAGCTCGATACATACCCCGCGGGAGAAATTGCTCCGCGGGTCGCCAAACACGAACGGCGTTTGTTCTGAAGGAACATGCTTATTATATGTCGACACTATAATTTCCCCATCCCGGATTATTGCGGCCCCAACACGCCTCCACACGTCGCTACTCATACGCTCCGCCCTCGCCGATAAGTCGCGTATAACTTTCTTATCAAACTCCTCAATCGAAATTTTTTGATCAATATCAACCGCTTCTTCTTCCGTTGAGCGAAACTTATCGAAGCGAAGGAAAATACTTTCGCTCACGGTCTTTTTATTTGGCCAATATCTTTCACTAATGTCCCTCATCACATCTTCATTCGGAAAAATGATACCCGCATTTTTTTTCGCGAGCTCGCGCAACGTCTCTTTTGTTGCAATAAAAACCTTATCGAAAATGCCAAGCCCTTTAATAATGCTTTTCATGAGGTCAGGCTCCAGTGCACGAATCTCTTTGGTCAGCGGTTTATATTCATCAGTGATATCTTTTCCCAAAATATAAAGATCTGCACCGCTATATTTGTTGAAAAAATTGAGATACCCCTGGTGCAGAACCGGCACGAAAGCAACGAGTACTTTTTTATTCATAGTGATTAGCGAGCCCTATGGCCCAATACTTCCTCTATAGCCGCAATTACTTTCGGCGTCAGCGCCTGTTGCATCTGTTTTGCAGTCCGAATCTGGAGAAGGCGCAATTTCGCACTTGTGGACGTAATTGCCTGTGGTTCGAGGACGACGACTTTTCCGCAATGCTTATGGAGTTCTTTTATCTGCGCTTTGGTATACGTCTCTTTGGTGGCAATCAAGACATCCGGGCAAATAGTCTTTATGAGGGACCACTTTAACGCCTTGTGGGGTTTCAGCACCACAATGTCCACCGGGCGAAGGTGTGCAACCATTTCAAGCCTTTCGTCCTGCGGCACGACTGGCCTGTCGGGCCCTTTTCGCGCTCGCACTTTTTCATCGCTATCAACACCCACGATCAAGAGGTCGCCGTGATTCTTCGCCTGTTCAAAATATCGCGCATGGCCTATGTGCACCATGTCATACGTGCCTTGTGTGAGGACAATACGAAGCCCCAAGCCCTTGCAGTGATGGACCAATTTCGCAAGTCGTTTGTAATCAGTTATAAAACGATCATTGAAATTGGACCCCAGTCCGAAGATGCCTTTATTTATTTTAATATTTGCTTCAGTCATGATTTGTCTCGGTAGTATATATAACGTTCTGTAATGCTTCAATGAAGGAAGCTACTCCACGATAAAAGTATTCTCTGTGCCATAATATTCGCGCCAATTGGCATTATAATAGGCAAACATCCTCTCCAAACGGTCTTGAGCCAGCTCTTCCGCCCCGAAAGTACCCATGAGTGAGCGTAATTCATTTTTTGCCTTCTCAGCCTCCGTTGCCGAGGTAATAACTTTTTCAAATTCAGCCAAGTAGCCATATCCCGCGTTTTTGTCTATCGAAATATTTACGCCATCGTGCACGTACTCTTCCCTTTCCCTCGACCACTTTGCCTGATACTCGAATCCCGCGGAAAGAAGCAGCCGGTCGAGCTCATCGAGCGTCATGTCCATTTCATGCTCAAACTCCATCCGTGAAATTCCGTTCGAACTCGTCGTATCATCAATTGACGCTTTGATCACCAAAATAATGCGGCCGTCAGTGTCGCGCGTCCGAACAGAAATATTTTTCCCATTCGAAACAATATTCGAGAAAGCCTCATGCCGCGAAGCGGGTAATACGGACATGATTCTTTTTGAAAATTCGAGGAGATTGCCGCCGGTAAAATAGTGATTCAGCTGTCGATATTTTGAAACAAACGCATCTTTGTTGTTCTTAAGAAGTGCCTGGCGAAGTCGCTCCGCGTTTTGCTCGTCCCCAAGAAGACTTTTTATTTCGATTTCATACCTTGAACTCATATGATCGACGTGTAGTATTAAGATATAAGTATTAGCATTATACGAGCCAGACAAGCCAGATCAAAATATGCCAACCATTCATCTCATCGCTTCAATTACCGGAAATCGCTCACTCGGCAGAAAAGGCGAGCTTCTTTTCAAGATTTCCGACGACTTGAAACGCTTCAAAGCGCTGACGCTCGGCCATCCCATCATAATGGGAAGAAAGACATATGAATCGATCGGCCGACCGCTTCCCGATCGATTAAATATCGTAATTACTCGAAATCGGGAATTTAGCGCTCCCGGCACAACCGTCGTCTCGTCGTTTGACGAGGCGCTCGAGATCGCTGGCCAAAAAGATAAGCACGTCTTTATTATCGGGGGCTCCGAGATCTACAAGGAGGCGCTTCCGCACGCACACATACTTCATCTGACACTCATTGATTCCAACGCCCTCGGAGATGTATTTTTTCCCGAGTATGAAACGCTTTTTACCAATGAAACATTCCGCGAAGAACGGGAGGACCCGAAGACAAAATTGAAATATACGTGGGTGGATCTCGAAAAATAGTTACTAGTTTTTAATTTCCAGTAACGAAGAAACATTTCTTACGATATATCGTAAGAGACATCACAACCAATCCCGCGGTTATTCCTAGCAAATAAATTGAAATATAGACACACAAATTTAACTATCTTTTACGATCGTAAATAATAGTTAAGTTATTCAAATGTCGTTCGATCAAAAGAAAATTCCGATCCGATTTATATCGGAACGGAATTTTCTTTATACTCATACTAATACCAGACCCGTCCGAATGCCAGCCTGACGAAGTCATTCTGGCGTAGACGCTTTGTCCGGGCGATCAATTCCGCCGCGGAATTGATTTAGCCATTACTTTACGTCAATTCCCATTGAACGAGCAGAGCCTTCAATAATCTTCATTGCGGCTTCAATCGTATTCGCATTCAAATCAGGCATTTTCTTTTCGGCGATTTCACGTATTTGCGCTTTAGTAACTGCTCCAACTTTCTCTACTGCGTTCTTTCCGGAACCTTTTTCTTTCTTCGCGGCTTTCAGGAGAAGCGAGGAGGCCGGAGGAGTTTTGAATTGAAGTTCAAATGTTCTGTCCTCAAAGACTGAAACGACGACAGGAATGAGCTCGCCCATCTTGTCGCGTGTGGCTTCATTGAAGCGCGTAACAAATTCTCCGATATTAACCTTTGCCTGTCCAAGCGCAGGACCAATGGGGGGAGCCGGGTTGGCCTTTCCTCCTGCGACGATAAGTTTTAATTTTTTTACGGGTTTTCGTGCCATATAGTTTCGGTACTTTATATTAAATTTTCTTTACTTGCAAGAAATCGAGTTCCACGGGCGTTTCGCGGCCGAACATAGAGACAAGCACTTTTACCTTGCCTCGCTCATCATCCACCTCGTCCACCTTGCCCTCAAGCTCCTTGAAAGGACCGTCGACGATAATAACCGCGTCATCGATCGCAAGATCAATGTTGTGTTTTATCGTATCGGCATTCATTCTCTTGAAGAGAGTCTCTACTTCCGCCTTGTTCAGAGGCACAGGATACACGCCCGCACCGACGAAACCGGTAACACGAGGCGTATTGCGAACGACGTACCACGAGTCGTCGGTTACGATCATTTCTACGAGAATATAGCCCGGATATATTTTCTCCTCCTCCTCAACGCGCTTATTTCCTTTAATTTTTATCTTTTTCTCCGTAGGAACAAGAACATTAAAAATTTTATTCTCCATTCCGAGAGACTCGATACGCTGTTTCAAATTTCGCGCCACGGCATTTTCATACCCTGCGTAGGTATGAATTGCAAACCAGTTTCTTTCTTCTGTTAATTGCTGTTTTGACATAAAATTGATCTGTCGATATTGGATTTCGACATTTCATCAATAATTTCTAGATAAAAAGCTTCAAGATATACGCGAATAATACATCAAAAAGGCCAAGGAATACTCCGACCGCAATTGAAATTATGATAACAACAGCGGTATACGCAATTGACTGCTTGCGTGTTGGCCAGCTGACATGTTTTATTTCTCCCTTTGTTTCGCTTAAATATTGGCTTAATCCCATTTTAGTTGGTATTTAGTATATAGTATTCAATATATAGTATAGAATACATTTTTAATGTTGCTCCGATTAAAAAACCCCTCCCGGGGAATTACTTTCGTAGACTACACCCCTTAAGCCAGAAAGTCAACCAAAACCAAAGACTGGTTGGTTGATTTAGAAAAATATGTGAGAGAATTTTGCTTCAGATTTTCCTCACCAGAATTATTCAAAAACCCTTTATTTTACTTAACAAAATCATCCACACTTGGGGCGACTTATCATTATTGCCTTCAGCCGTGAATTCGCATTCTAAACGCTTCGAGAGAACTCTACTTCACCTTATGTACCTTATGTCTTCATATTTCTGCAACCATACAATATAAGACGCTATAGCGTCTTATATTGTATGGTTGCTTTTAAAGCTTATCTTCTATTGCAAAAAATAAAAGCGAAACTGTCCCTATTTTTTTATTTATGACATCGGTTATTCGAGACTCGATTTCCATTCGTGTCATCCTAATCCGATCCTTCGATCAGATCGGACGGATTTAGGATTCGTCTTCATTCGCATATCGGCGCCGTGTTATCGAATCTCGTACACAATCGTGACATTCGAAGTAATTTTGTTTTCTCCCGGAGCAATCGTCGGAGCCGGAGCGCCGCCAACAGAAGCATCTCTCGATTCTAGTGAAGCAGTTTTATAGTAGATGGGATAATTCCCCGATTCGCTG
>MHRX01000033.1:7764-15015 GCA_001822655.1 Candidatus Taylorbacteria bacterium RIFCSPLOWO2_01_FULL_45_15b | reverse complement strand
TTTTAAATTCATTTTAAGTTTTGACTGCATTAGCCCTTAACAGAGCCAGTATATATCAAATCTAGCACCTAGAAATTGCCTTTAGCCCATAAGTTGCTATTTGGTAAAAATGGTGCTGGGTATATTATCTGCTTTCCACGTCATTATGGAGAGGGCGTTGAGGCATTTGTGAGCAGGTGATAAACAGATGTCTGATGGTGCACATGGGGAACTATTATAACTATCACACCGTCGCCCACTGTGATTGCTTGAAGAAAAATCTGCCTCATTATGAAGGCGGTGAATTGTGAGTGATACCGCATAATTTCGGCGCAAACTTTTTTACATTTCACATTTTACATTTTACACTTTACGCTTTACAAAGATTCACCAACTACACTATCTTCGCCATGGCGAATATAGTGTAGTTGAGCTTCAAGAATCTCTCGATACTTCGATACTTGCAACAAAGTGGTGGAATAAAGATGGATAGTATTTGGTGTCTTACAGGTCGCCAGTCCCCGCTACGGCGCGAGCCGAGGAGATGACCCCTGTTAATCAGAGTTCAATTCCCGAATATGTCTGTTTAGAACTCATCTCAATAATAATGGCTAGCTGAGCGATTTATTGACTAGTAGGTTACCAGAGGCGACTTCAATCTTGTTCATATAATAACGGGTTTTTGAGATGGGTTCTAATGAAGCAATCGAACATAATTGCTTTGGCAATTTCCTGCGATACGTTTACTCACTCCGCGTGTTCAATATCTCTTTTCCTTTTCGGCAAAATTCCATGAGCGATAATCAGCTTTTCATACTCATCGCGCTCAATCGTCTCAACCTCAATCAGCTTCGCCGCGATAGCGTCAAGCGCCACGCGGTGTTTCGTAATAATTTCCTCCGCCTTAGTTTTGGCTTCCGACATGATGCGCATTACTTCCGCATCAATCTCGGCTGAAACGCGTTCCGAATATTCATGCTCGTTCAATCCCCGTCCGCCAATAAGCGTCCGCCCCCCGATACCTTCAAGCGCGACGGGACCCATTTTGTCAGACATACCGTACTTTGTCACCATATCTCTCGCCATCGCTGTCGAAACCTGAAGGTCATTTGAAGGTCCGGTCGTCAAGTCCCCGAAAATCATCTTTTCCGTCACATAACCGCCAAGTGACATTGCGATATCGTCCAAAAATTCTTTCTTTGACTGCAATTTCCTCTCTTCAAGCGGAAGTTTCAAAGTGTAACCTCCCGCGTTGCCGCGCGCGATAATTGAAATTTTGTGCACGGGATCTGCATACGGCAACACCGACGCGACAAGAGCATGTCCAGCCTCGTGATACGCCGTAATCTCTTTTTCTTTCTTCGAAAGAAGATGGCTTTTTCTCTCCGGACCGAGCATCACTTTTTCTATCGCCCGAATGAGGTCATACTGCGTTACTTTTTTCCTATCTTCTCTCGCGGCAAGAATAGCCCCTTCGTTCATGAGCGAATAAAGGTCCGCCCCCGAAAAGCCCGGGGTTCTTTCAGCAATGACTTCGAGATTTACATCCTCGCCGAACGGTTTTTCTTTCGAATGTATTTTCAATATTTCTTCTCGGTCATGCCGGTCGGGAAGATCGATCGTAACGCGACGGTCGAATCGGCCAGGGCGCAATAATGCCGGATCGAGCACATCAGGGCGGTTCGTTGCGGCCATAACGATCACTTTTTCATTTGGTTCAAATCCATCCATCTCGACGAGAATTTGGTTTAGCGTCTGCTCGCGCTCGTCATTTCCTCCGCCAACGCCTGTTCCGCGAACACGTCCCACCGCATCAATTTCATCTATGAATATAATTGCGGGCGCCGCTTGTTTTGCAAGTTTAAACAAATCCCGAACCCGGCTCGCGCCAACGCCTACGAACATTTCGACGAATTCCGATCCAGAGATCGAGAAAAACGCCACACCAGCCTCGCCTGCCACAGCCCTTGCGAGCAACGTTTTCCCCGTCCCCGGCGCTCCCATCAAAAGAATTCCTTTTGGTATACGCGCGCCAATATCAAGAAACTTTTTAGGATTACGGAGAAAATCAACAATCTCGGCCAACTCCTCCTTCGCCTCTTTCACACCCGCAACGTCCTTAAATGTTACACGTTGTTTTTTGTCATGAGGCGAAATGATGCGCGCCTTGGACTGTCCAAAGGTAAACGCCTGCATGCCGGCACCGCGAACTTGGCGCGTCAGGAACCAAATAAATATAAGAATGAAAAGGATTGGAATTAAAAAAGGCGCGAGCTGAATCAACCAAAAGAAAAATCCCGATGGGCCTTGTATGTCGAGCGCGACCGCATTCAGGGCTTCTGCCGTAACGCCATAATTTTTAAGTGTTTCGGAAAGCGAGGCGTCAACTTCTTTCTTTGAGCTCTTTTTTTCGCCGCCCTTGTATTCAATCGTGAGCGCATCTCCTTTTACGATAATTTTCGAGACTTTATCATCGGCAATATCCCGAGCAATCTGCGAGATTGGGATTTCCTCGGTTTTATTGGAGGCTTCAATAATTAACGAATAGAGACCGATGACAAAAAGCAATATAAAAAAAACAATCCCCGCATTGCCAAAGAAATTCCCGCCACCGAGAATCACGCTCGGCTTTTTCTTATTTTTATCCGGTTTTTTCATGGGATTATGCTCCATACAATAAAAACGACGTATTTCGGGCTATTTAGTTGCCAGAGTCTGCAATAAAATCCGCTCGCCCATATGCCTCCGCAAGCAGACGGAGAATTATGCGCGGAATAAATCCAGAATAGCATACTATCTCATCAATGAAAAAAACCGCACCGATCGAGATCGGGGCGGTTGAAAAAAATCAATCAGCTTTCGAGCCAAAAAATAAAGTTTTGATGACTACTGACCCTAACGAAACTCCCTAGCATCGCAAAAATTGTCCGATTTGTTTCCGCCGCCAGCGCTCGGAGCAAAATACGACGCGCTGTAATATGATTACAGTAAGGAGTATTTTTGCCGAAGCACAAGGTGGGGGCGAAGCGGGCGGTTTTTGCGCTGGGGAGATCGGTGAGGGTCAGTAGAATGAAAAGCAAGATACACAGCCCGACAAGAATGTACCTCTCGATTGCGAAATTGTATGACGGAACTCCCATATTTTTTGTACTCCAGCAGGATAAATATCACGATTCTCATTAATTGTCAAAGCATCCGCTTGTTGATAAGATTCTCCCATGTCTCTTATCGAAAACAAAAAAGCAAAACTTGACTATGAAATCCTCGAGCAATTCGAGGCGGGTATCGAATTGCTTGGATTTGAGGTGAAATCGCTTCGCGAAAGACTCGGCGCGCTCGCCGGTGCGTACGCCGTCATTCGCGGTGGAGAAGCATTCGTGACGGGAATGTATATTCCCCCATTTCAGCCGAATAACACACCGAAAGAATACGACCCGTATAGAACGCGAAAACTCCTCCTCACCAAACGCGACCTTCTTATTTTGCTCGGCATAGAGCGCCAAAAGGGATTGACAATAGTGCCAATTTCTATATATAATAAAGGCCGGAAATTAAAGGTCTCTCTCGCCGTCGTCAAAGGGAGAAAGAAACACGACAAACGGGAGGTGCTGAAAAAAAGACAGTCAGAAAGGGATATTCGAAGAGAGTACTCGGATCGATGAACATTGAAAATATGCCGACCGTTCACCTAAAGCAAATTTACACAGTGTATATTTTATTCAGCATGGCTGATAAAAGACTATACGTTGGATGTACGAGCAACATTGTTCAGAGATTGGAACGCCATAATCGCGGCCACGTAAAAGCTACTGCTCGCAGAAGACCACTAATCCTAATCCACCAGGAAAATTACGAGATCAGGGCAGAAGCTTTCGATCGAGAACGTTTTTTGAAGACTCTCTGGGCTGGAAGATTCAAAAAGAAATTACGTGCTGAATATATCAAAAAACTATCTATATAATGTTGTTGTTTTAGGGCTAAATCATTTGCGCCGCGCAAATGAGCCACGAACACATTTATCGAAAGAGTGTTTTAGGGCTAAATCATTTGCGCCGCGCAAATGAGCCACGAACACATTTATCGAAAGAGTGTTTTAGGGCTAAATCATTTGCGCGGCGCAAATGAGCCACGAACACATTTATCGAAAGAGTGTTTTAGGGCTAAATCATTTGCGCGGCGCAAATGATCGCCCGAACAAATTTTATCTGATAAAATTTGTTTTAGGGGGATGATCGGCCTAGACAAGTGAATTCCACTTGAATATGCAAAGGAGAGCACCGTTAACTCTTTAATCTGACGGAAACTCTAAGCGCAAAAAACTTAGTATCTAAAGCAGGGTCTGTTTTGTCTCCGTATTTCGGAGCAAACGATTTTGCTTTCGCTCGAGCTTCGGCTTAAGTGACGGCTATTATCCCAAGGTCCGATAGGGATACTTAGTTGTTATATAATCGGAATAGAGATCATAGTGTTTCGATGTGATCTGACATAAAACGAAACTCGTCTTTCCGGCATTTGGTTCGCTTCGAACCGGAACGATCAAATCCTTTCCGCCACGGCGGATTGGTCTAAAGCAAACTACCCTTTGTAGAAATATTCATGTGCTTCATTTGCACCCGAGTTCGATTCTCGGCATCTCCACAGATATAGAACAATATGGAAGAATAGAAAAAGCCCACCAACTGATTGGTGGGCTTTTTCTTATTAGTTATCTATTTCTGCCCTTACTACCCCCGCCTCCATCAGTGTTCGCAGAAAAGTAAGCTGCCAATCCGTCATACATCGCCTGTGCTTCTTTCTGCACACGAGTGTTAGTCGCCCCACTCTGATAATCCAAGAAATCACACACCGCATCAGTATTGGTAATGAAGTAAGATTCTGTCAAAACTCCGGGAAGAGACCCGTACACCGTCATACCGTACCCGTCGTTTTTGATTCCCTTGTTAGGAAGTTGCAACGCATCAACAAGTGCAGGATGAATATATCCAGCAAAAATCTTGTCGTTCTTTTGAGTCACAAAACTTTGAGTATAATCCGCCGATGTATTTGTCGATCCGTTGTGATGGATGGATATAAGCACATCAGAACCAGCACTCTCCGCATCCGCTACTCTATCCTGTCTGGAAAAACGTTGCGCCACTTCATGTACCGTTCCTTCTCCGGCTTCAATCAGTGCTTTCAATTCTGCACGAACTGCTAAGTTTACATCTGCCTCTATCACCTCAACTCCGTTGCAGACACCAACCGCACCAGTTTCTCCGTTGCCATGTCCCGCATCAAGAGCAATAACCTTCCCCGTAAGTGAAGTAGCCGCACTGACCGGAAGTGCTACCAACAAAGCCAGTCCCAAAATCGCTATAGCGTTTTTCATATATTTAATAATACTACTAACTAATAATGATTCAACCTAAAGATTACAGGTTCTAACTTCTTCCATGTCCACATTTGACATTTTTGGTGTAAGGTAGTATAATATGTGTGGTTATCAGTTCTCCAAAACGTGGGAATTAATGGCATTTTCGCCAGATACCAAAGCGTGAGTGAATGATATGAATACGGAAAAATTAGGCATCGCCCCTGGTCTTCAGCTCGGTGTGATTCGCTGGTATGATGACCGACCTGAAAAAAAGTTTGGTTTCATCTATAAAAGTGTTGGTGCTCCTAAGGAGCAAGATGTCTTCTTTCATCGAAACGATGAGGGGGTTTGGGAAAAAGGGAAAAACTACCCAAGCCTAGTCAATATCCAAGCGAGCAACATCATGCTGTATGCTCCAATGATGGTTGTGTTTTCTGAATTACCAGGCAAAAATGGGAGGATCAAAGCACGACCGTGGACATTTTGGCATGACTACCAAAGGATTCTTCTGGAAACCACCCCAAGGCCGCTCTACCGTGTTGTCGGAGAAGGACCTCATCCAAAACGTGATGGAAACTTCACTGCGACCTTTGGGGAATACATCGATATGGAGATCTTCTTCTGGAGACATCCAGATTGCCGATGGGACCTTAAAAACGTCTGGCATTTCCACAGAACCATCAATTACCTTACAGATGCGTGGGTAGAAATGCTCCCGACAGGAAAAGATTCTTTCCGTGACAGTTCATGTTGGAAACGAATCGACACTTTCGGAAATCCCTAGTTCATAAGCACAACAAGGTAACTCGAACGGAAACCCGCATGGCGACAATCATGCGGGTTATTTCTATACTTATTTCTATTCAATTCCCCTCTTATGTCCCATTCTGCTATTACTTAGCTCGATATATTTCTAAGCTTCTAAATATAACTTTGCTCCTAAAATCTCCCCAGATACTTCAAAAACCCAAGAATATATCTGGTTCCAACTTTGACTCACTAAGTCCACTCGTAAAAACATTAGCGCCCAAAAGGGTGCTTTTGTTTTTTGAGTGTATCTTTACAGTACGGCTCGAAACTATTTTATCAAAAATTCCTGACCGCTCCGCTCGGGCGCGGCGGAATTCCTCCCCCCAATCCCCTCCTTCCGCCGCGCCCTCGCTTCGGAAAAATTCGCACCGATAACAAAAAGAAAAACGGATACGGATTTGGAAAGAAACTCCACGAGTTTCTTTATTCGTTTTGGCTTGATTTTTCTTGACATATCTTATAATGTGCTTTTGGTATTAAGCCCGATTGTCGGGCTTAAATTGTACATTCCCAACCAAAAAGAGAAGGAGACAGCTATGGAAACGAGTCGTATCATTCTGGCGGCCGATGAGCTGAGCCTTGATCAATGCCTGGAGCTTGCCTCCAAGGTCGGTGATCGGGTTCACGCCATCAAGATCCACAACGCGTTTGATCAGCAAGGGCCCGGTGTCGTAGAGCGACTTCGGGACGCAGGCGCTCGTCGCGTCTGGGTGGACGCGAAGCTCCACGACATCCCGAACACTGTCAAGCTCCGCGCGAAGGCAATCGCCGAATCCGGAGCAGACATCCTCACCGTTCATGCGTCTGGCGAAATCGAGATGATGATGGCCGCGGTCGAAGCGGGACCTGCCGAGATCTACGCGATCACGGTTCTCACTTCGCTCGGCGAGGAACAGGTACATCTCTTGCATGGACAGCCATCCAAGGCTGGAGCGCTTTATCTCGCGCGTCTCGCGAAACTCGCGGGCGTTCACGGCGTCGTGTGCTCACCCAGGGAGGTCGGGATTCTTGCCAAGAGACCCGAACTTCAGGGACTGAAGTTCATCACGCCGGGCGTTCGTTCTTCTGGCAAGGCAACCGACCATCAGAAACGAGTGGACACACCG
This sequence comes from Candidatus Taylorbacteria bacterium RIFCSPLOWO2_01_FULL_45_15b, assembly GCA_001822655.1. Taxonomy (GTDB): domain Bacteria; phylum Patescibacteriota; class Minisyncoccia; order Phycocordibacterales; family 01-FULL-45-15b; genus 01-FULL-45-15b. Next base: position 7,767 of record MHRX01000033.1, on the reverse strand, counting down.
GCG
>MHRX01000033.1:4774-7700 GCA_001822655.1 Candidatus Taylorbacteria bacterium RIFCSPLOWO2_01_FULL_45_15b | reverse complement strand
GGCAACTGATCCGGTGGATGCACTCCGTCAGATCGAGGAGGAGATTTCTACGAATGCTACGAAGGAGGTGACGGTATGAACGAGCAAGAAGTCCTTCAAGTCCTCGGCACAGTCGGAGCGGTCATCGCCGACAGCCACATCGTCTACACGTCCGGCAAGCACGGCACTGCATACGTCAACAAGGATGCGGTTTATCCACACACCGCGGAAACGTCTCGCCTTTGCCGCGCAATTGCGGAACGGTTCGCGGACGAGAAAGTTGAGGTCGTCATCGCTCCGGCAATCGGCGGCGTAATTCTGTCGCAGTGGACGGCACACCATCTCACCGAGATGAACGGCCACGAAGTGCTCGGCGTCTACGCCGAAAAGTCCGAAGGCGGAGATGTCTTCGTCATCAAGCGTGGCTACGACAAGCTCATCGCTGGCAAGAACGTTCTGGTGGTGGAAGATGTTCTCACCACTGGCGGCTCCGCCAAGAAGGTGGTCGAAGCTACGCGAGCCATCGGTGGCAACGTCGTTGGTCTCGGCGTTCTCTGCAACCGCGGAGGAATCACGCCGCAAGACGTGGCCGATGTTCCGAAGCTCACCGCTCTCGTGAACGTGACACTCGACGCGTGGGACGAGACGTCTTGTCCTCTCTGCGAGCGGAACGTCCCGGTCAACACGGATGTCGGCAAGGGACGCGAGTTCCTCGCGTACAAGCAAGCTTAAATCAATGGGTTCTCTGGGTTCGCTATCGAAAGGTAGCGAACCCTTTTTCTTTTTGTAGAAATTTCAAGAAACAAATTTTATTGCGAAAACAAATTTTTTTAATATTCTAAAGGTGCAGGTGTTTCCAAGCTATTGAACCGGATTAACATGGCAAGGACGAATTTTGTCTGTGTGAGTACCCTTTCGCTCGCTCTACGTCGCTAATAAAAACCGACTCATTTCAGAGTCGGCATAAAACGAATCAGCTATTTCACTCCAAACATAGCTAAGCACCATCCAAGCATCCAAGCAATGATAAACCCCGCGAGGATGATGACTCCGAAGTCAGCTACGAGCAAGATAAGGAAAAAGAAACAGACTACGTTCCTACGGTGGTGCATATTTCCGTTACTAGTAGCATGGCTTTTCCTCCACGAAACCATATGCTTGTCAGTAAGATACCTAGAGGTGTCAAAAAGGTATGCCAAGTTTAGGTAGTGGTACCACTTCGGCCTTTCGCCTGTCTGAAAATAATCCTCAGAATAGTACCCTTGAAGACCCGGCGAGCGATCACTTGCGAATAACACTGATGATGCGATGCATAAGAACAAAGAGAATAAACAAAACCCACGACATGACATATATGACTCCTCTGTTGAGTTGGAAGCGGTTCTTCGCTTAGGGTACCATAAAAAAACAACAGTGAGAAATATTTATTGGTCTATCCAAAAACAGAATGATAGCGAAATGATCTTTGTAGCGGAAATGACTTTTGTCCCTTAGCACTCGGCGCACTTGCAATCATCATTCCATTGATAGTATTTGAAACAGACTGCCTACGGAGTCGGTGTACGTTGTCATCAACGTCATATCAAATTGCCACACATGGGCAAGGAATTTATTTTTTTATCTCTACACGAGATGAATTTCTCCGCCGGCCTATTTGATATAGCCTTTGATTTCGAGGAGGAAAAGAAGAGTGTTGACTTGGGAGACAGGAAGCGCGAGTTTCTCGGTCAGATCTTCCCGCAGGCTTGAAGATGGGGATGGGTACAGTTAATTAACAAATTCCATGTCATCATGTATTCGTGCACCGCATGAACCGCCTCGCCATCGGCAGCAACCATCTACAATCTGTACTTATCTCCATTTCGACAAAGAAACTTTTTTTCTCCGCAAGGAACACATCTTCGGGTTGATTAAAAAATATATTCTCTCCCAAAACAAAAGAATTGTTAACGCAACATACCCGCGATCTCCTCGTCGGAAAGAGCACTGTGGTAGATCATCACGTTATCCATACCGCCGGTGAATTTACTGAAACCTGACCAGGGCGAAGCAGGCACGCCGCCGAGGTAGAGCGGTTGAGTGTTTGTAAGCGGAGTGCAGATGGCTGCGGTGTTAGAGCTCACAAGTTCGCTATCGAGAAATATGTCGCGAGTCTTTGTTTCTGCCCTGTAGCGGAAAACTATATTCTGCCATTCGTTCAACTTTATGGGCTTCGATAGCGTGGCAAGATTATTATTTGGAAAATTACAGTTAGCAATCTGCGCCCAAACATTAGACAAGCTCCAGCCGTAATTTATGGCTAGTGAATAATTTCTGCCACCGGGTTCATACGCGCCTTTGACAAAGATTGTCTGCACTTGATCATAGGGAGAAGTTGGTTTTATCCATGCCGAGATGGTGAACGATTCTGCAAGATCGAGAAAACTGCTGTCCGGGACAGAAACATAATTGTGGCCTGGGCCGAACAAGAGACTGGACTCGGAGGTGTCGGGTGAATCAGGCGACCACGTTGCGCCGTTTATCCCGCCATGATTTGAATTTTGAGTTGAATCGTTCGCGATGTTGCCGATGCCCTCGTCAAAATTCCAGTAACCGACAATCCGGGGATCAACAGTGTCCATAATCATCTCCGTGCCAAAGGTCTGGAAATTATTGATTTCAAATTCTGCATTTGGTTCACCCATACCATAAAGAGCAATCGTCAGACGTCTTTCTCCCGCAAAGGCGCTAATCGGTATCGGACCGGTACTTGTCCATTGACCTGCCACGGCGCTTCCGCCGGATAGGAGCCATATCGGCGTGTTGTCAAGAAGTACGGCAAAGTAATCGCCGTCGCCCAAAGCAGTAACGCGGTAATCGAAAGACAGATATCGCGCGTCATTAGGAATCGTTGTATTAAAGACCACATAAGGAGAAGAGCTTTCTCGGCATCTTACTCCTAAAGATT
>MHRX01000033.1:2648-4762 GCA_001822655.1 Candidatus Taylorbacteria bacterium RIFCSPLOWO2_01_FULL_45_15b | reverse complement strand
GCCGTTGTTGGTCGGGAATCTCAAACGCCATCTTACCTCATTGCCAAGCACGTCGGGATTGTTGACCGACCAGTACCAGCCGCGCTGACACGGGTTAAGCGAATCGTGAAAGCCCGACGGCCAGTTTGCGCGATCTATACTTGAGACGGTACAGACATCATCTGGTCCGTCGGGAAATGGGTTGTTTGGCCTCATTGTCCAGCGATACCACTGATGCACGCCGCTGTGGTCGTTGTCAAAAGTCTCATTGCCCATAATCTCGTCATCCAAATCGTTCGGATTCACCAGGCCCGACGGCGGATTGGATGGATTGTAATTATGGTTATATACAGGACCACTGACTATATCGCCGACAGCGCTGGAACTCTGGACATCCTGCGAAGCAAAATAATTGTCAATTTTCAATGTAAGATCATTTCTTTGTAGTGGAAGTAATGTTGTGAAGAAATCAGAATCAAAGCCATAGAGATTTTCTTCCTCTTGAGTCAGTCTATCTATACCCCCGAAGATATTTCTATCCGCAATATGATTTGGGTAATCAAGAATAGTGAACTGCGCCCGCGCAATAGGCAGAGAGCCTAAAAGATTCCTTGCCGCGTATGCATTTACCGCGGTTCCAAGCGAATGTCCGACAAAATGAATCGGCTGACTATAATTTGGGCCTAACTCTTCTTTTAATAATCTAGCAAGACGTTCGCCTGCATCGTACACATTTCTACGGGCTTTTATATACTCATCTCTGTCTGGTACACCACGCACCTGGTCCGCTTCTTCCCACCGATACTGAAGCACATTGACGTCATCACCCAAAAGGTCCGCCGCGAGGCGCCCGGCCTGATTGGCGCCAAACGCAGTCCAGATGTTGGCTGTGTCAGTATCAGTAAACTGCAATCCATGCGTCAAAATAACAGTCGGCTTGCCTGAGTCAATATCGCCAATCAAATTGTCTGTTTGCAGGCTCCTTGCTCCTGGTGGATCTATTAGAGACGGCACAAAAATATTGCTGGCCTCTGGCACACCGCCGAGCGTCGTTATCACCGCGGCTTCGCTTTGATTCGGATCAACATCCCATGCAATTACCGAAACAATGTCCGCCGGGCCGAATACCGTGCCTAGATTTGGGTGGTTGAATGTTGAAAGATTGCCAATGATGCCGGCGGTTGAGACTTGCTGGGTGTGATTGACAATCCTCGGTTTCATGCTGTCGTAGTGATCGGCCGCCCAACCCATGTATAATGAATTTCTTAGCCCGGTTGGTATATCAAACGCGCCGGAATGGCTCACACCGTACTCTTCCCCGCTATCCAGCGTGAATAATTCAAGATTTTTTCCCGCCGCTGTACCGATTGTAAAAAATACGTCATCCGAAACAGATTCAATATCCTCATCAAGGTATTGAAAAAAGCGAAGTTTTCCCAGCGCACTGCCGTCGGCAGTGCGAAACTCTATTTTGTTTGTCATCACCTTGCCGTTATCGGGAATAGCGCTTGTTACTTTCCACTGAATGGTATTGCCGTTTGCGCCAGTAAATGATCCGGTACTAACGACCATATCGGGGTTGTTTGGATCAATGACAGCGGGCGCGGAGCCAGAGAGCTGAAACGCAGGAGTATGAGTGCCAATATCTACATAACTGAAATAATCAAACAAAACATCCTCGGTAAAAATATCCCCTCTTGCTCTACTGGCTGTAATAAAAGCGAGGTGTGATTCTCCTCCGGTTTGCATAACCACCGACCAGTGACCAAGCGTCCCTTGCGGTATATCATTGTCAATCGTAACCGTTTGACCAAAAGCCAATAACGGCGTTATGAATAAGACAGCACCGAATGATGCCGAGAACAAAGCTACCTTCATGATTTTAATGTTAAGTATCATATTGAATTCGCTTCGCAGTATTTCCCGCGACAAGTGATCTTAATTAATAATCTTTTCTTTGCGCGATTTCATTATTTTTTTGGATATCAAAGAGGCAAGCAAATAATGCACAAAAAGCCAAAATACCGTGCTCAAAGCGACTAAGAACCAGCCAATCGTGTTTGGATTACAAATAAGTTCTCCGCCCGAACATACATTAGCACCGGCCTCCTGGAATATCCACAATAATCCAAAAA
>MHRX01000033.1:0-2545 GCA_001822655.1 Candidatus Taylorbacteria bacterium RIFCSPLOWO2_01_FULL_45_15b | reverse complement strand
AGTCATATTAATTGCTAAAGTCTTTTCTGCCAGATTTAATAATCTTTTTGGATATGAGAGAAGCCAAGACATAATGGACGAAAAGCCAAAATACCGTGCTCAAAGCAACCAAAAACCAGCCGAACATGTTTGGATCGCACCCAAGTTCATTACACTTTGATGAAGATACGTCCACACCCAAATCTAGAAAAGCCCACTGTAAGCCGAAAATTTGGAATAATGGAAAACTCAACGAAATGTAATCAAAAAAAACGGGAAGATTTCCGCCGCCAAAAAATAGCCATATAAATGGCAAGCTAATATTCAAAGCTAGAGTTATCAATAATATCAACCACGTCGCTTTTGTCGGTCTCAAGAATTCTTTCATATATATTGGCGCATGATTTCTAAAATGCTTCTTGCGCTGCGAGTCATATTAATTGCTAAAGTCTTTTCTGCCAGATTTAATAATCTTTTTGGATATATAGGAAGCAATAAAATAATACAGGATTATCCATGATAGAACACTCAAACCCATAAGCAACCAACCAATAAAACTGGGGTTACAAATAAAATCTCCTCCGTTACAGACTTTAACGCCTACATTAATGAATAGCAAAGATAAAGTGTAAGCTTGAAATACGGGAATAAATATTAATTCAGGAACACTCAAAAATATACCCGAGACAGGTAAGATGATATTTAATACAATCAGTATCAATAACACCCACCACGTCCTTTTTGTCGGCCGCAAAAATTCTTTCATGATTATTCCTATTGTATCTAAAGTAAACCAAACATCAATGGGATTATTAATTAAAAATCTTTCCGACTCATTTTGGAAATGGGGAGAGAAATGGGGATACGGAATGGGGATGGGTACAGTTAATCAACAAACTTAATGTCATAATATATACGCAGGCACCGCATGAACCGCCTCGCCATCGGCTGCAACCATTTATGATCTGTACTTATCCCCATTTCCTCGGTGCGAATTCCAAGAGAACCGAAGAAATTATGAACGTATTAGAACATAAAAAATACGAAAATACTGTACTTACCCCCCATTTACTCCAATATACTATAATTCCGCTATAGCGGAATTATAGTATATTGGATCACGCGGTGTATTATTTTATGTTTACTTTACTTCACTTTACTTTGTTATTTCTGACTCGCGCACTTGATGGGTACTAGTGATAAACCGTCGCGCCGGGTTCGCCATAGTGAACTACCCGGCGCACAAGCGCAGAGATGAATGGCGGGGAAGTCATAAAAAATGATAAGTTTCATCGCCACTTATCAGTCTCTTACCTCACAAATTGGCACTTATCCCCCCGTTGCAATTAATGAAAATTGCTGCAGAATAAGAAAAATGTGGGAGCAAAGAAAATTTCTTTGGTTACTGAGCTTTTTTTACTATCATAAATTGGGAATTAGCGTTGATGAGTACGTTGATCGTATGAAAATGGGGATACATACGTCCGAAGTTATCGAACGTCTTTATTTCTCTTTGAAAAGATTTTGGTTTTTTCGACTGCCCCTTACCCGTAAATTGGGGTTGCGATGGTATAAAAATAATAAAGATAATGATTTTTTCAAATCAGATCTGGCAGAGAAAGTACGGGACTTGATAAAAAAATGTGAGCAAGAAGGTTTTATTGAGAGAAATGGTGACAGGATAATACTTAAACACGACGGTAAATATTTTGTGAAACCGCTCTATTTTTATAGTGCATTAGCAAATAAGTTTAGCGTATTGACCCAACTTATCTTCGCGTACGGGGTAATTTTTATTTTTTCTCACCTTCGAATAATTCTTGACGCGCTGTTTTTGTGGTGGTTTTCGGCTATAATATAATCTGATTATGAAAAATTCTACATTGGGATTTATACGGTTTTGGTCAATTTAATTATGGTAGGGTTAGGTCTTCTTGCTGGCTTTATTGGTTGGGAACAGTCTCATCTAGACACCTGCCGATTCAAAATGTTTTTACACATTTCTTCAAACCGTTTATTTGCGCGCTATCTCTCGTTTCAAAAAAAGAGGTTCTAACGTTATTTTTTAGTTTCCACTCGTAAAAACATTAGCGCCCAAAAGGGTGCTTTTGTTTTTTGAGTGTATCTTTACAGTACGGCTCGAAACTATTTTATCAAAAATTCCTGATTCTCCGCGCTTCTCGCGCGGCGGAAGCGAAACTGCCCGCTCTCGCTTTAGAATTTTTCACGCCACCGTAAAAGGATTGAGGAAATAAGAAAAAACTGGTAGATTGCAATTGGGAATATCCCCCCGTTTTTTGGTCTGGGAAAACGCTCTTTTACAGGAGGCAAAATGAAAACACGCGACCAGTTCGACAGTCTCTCGCCGGTTGACTACCGGTACTGGGATGAAGAAGTAGCGAAATACCTTTCCGAGAACGGGTTTACCCGTTACAAGCTCCTCGTGGAGCTTGCGCTCGTGAAGGTACTCCATCGCCGCGGAATTTGTCCCGAAGTCGCCGTCAGAGAAGTTGAGACGGCTTGCGGTCAAGTGACGACCGACGAAGTGTACGAAGAAGAAGACCGG
>MHRX01000032.1:4004-10198 GCA_001822655.1 Candidatus Taylorbacteria bacterium RIFCSPLOWO2_01_FULL_45_15b | reverse complement strand
ATTTTAGTTAGTTATTGATTGTTTCATTGTACCACCTAATCATATAGTTACTACGAGTTGGTTTCGAAAAGGTAACAAAAAAAACGCCCTGGTATGGGCGATTGAATTTATCGGAGAGCATCGAGAAGATTCTCAAAAAGCGACGCGACTGTCATGGGACCGACACCTCCCGGGACAGGACTGATTGCCGAAACACTATCTCTCACCTCATCAAATGCAACATCCCCTACAACATTTTTCGTGGGAATTTCTTCTTCTATTTTTTCCCCATCAACAAGACTGATGCCGACATCAACAATCACTTGATGCGAACGTACATCTTCTCTGCGAATGAGATTCGGCACGCCAGCGGCAACGACGACGATGTCGGCGGACCGAATTTCCTCGCGAATATTTGCGGTGCGACTATGTGCAACAGTTACCGTGGCGTTCAATGCGAGCATGGCGGCGGCAAGCGGTCTGCCGACTAAAGTTGACCGTCCAATTATGAGAACCTTCTTCCCGTCTACCGACTCATCATACTCACGAAGAAGCGTAATGACGCCACGGGCGGTCGCGGCCAAAATTCCTTCTCCCGCACCCGCAAGAATCTTCCCCAAATTGACATCGGTGAGACCGTCAACATCTTTTTGGGGATTGACTGCATTTGCAAAGATCCTTAAATCCGAAAATGGAAGCGGCATCTGAACAATAACACCATCAACGGTGTTGTCCTGATTTTGCGCTTTAATTGCATCAAGCAATTCCGAAGCACTACAGTCGGCGGGCAAGACGATATTTCTGACTTTCACTCCAATTGACGCGCCAAATTTTATTTTCTCGCGAATGTAAACGTCTGATCGATCGGCGCCCTTTACAGAAACAATCGCAAGAACCGGAGTCCTCCGCATGCCCTCAACGCGCTGTCCAAGCTTGATGCGAATTTTCTCCCGCAATTTTTTGCCGTCAAGAATTTTTGTTTTCATATTTTGAAGATACGACACAAACGAATCTACTCATATTTCATAACCGCAATAAATGATCATCGAGCTTAATCATTATCAACCAATTATCAGAAAAAGCGAGAGGCCGACGATTATTACCTCCTCGGCCATTGCAACCGCTCCATATGAAATTGGTAAGAGGGAGCTATGCGCAGAAAAAAGCCATGAGCGTCCCGCCTTCTGACGAATAATGAGAATGACCAATTTATACCCATAAAGCATTATGATAATGAACGCCGGCACAACGCTTATCGGAAAAAGAAATAAAAGAAATCCGAAAATCAGAGCCGACAGATTGAAAAAGAGAGACGCATGTGAATAGTGGCGATGTAGAGGCTGGAAATGATTCTCGATGCGCCGAAAAAGCTTCCAGTCTGAAAGCTTAAGGACAGAACTTATTATAAGTATTGTTCCTAATAGATAGCCCATATACAAGTTAGACGATGAAGATGACAGAGTGTTACAAAATATGGAATCTGCTCAACATGTCAATTCAAAATTCACACAAACAAAAACAGCCTCGCGGCTGTTCCTCTTTCTACAGCATTGCCAATACTTTTACAAGTCAATATCGATTTTTAGTTCTCCTTCGCTCCTAATCTTCCCATTCTCCCTTTCCGAATTCTTCTCGACTTCAAGCCTCAAATCCCCCCTGCCAACGGCTGAAGTTGTCGCTCCACTTTCAGAAAGACCACCCGCTTTTACTTCCTCGTCGCGGGTTTCAGAATTTATTTCAACCTTGCCCGCCGCATCTATGTTCAAGTTCTTTTTCGTTTTGAGAGAACGTTTCGCCTCTTCGGCCTCTTCTTTTGCCTGCTGAAAAAGCACGTAGGCTTCGCCATATGCACCAGACTCGAGTTTCAACTCGCCCTCGGCGTAAATCGCCTTAGCGTCATCCAGGCGGAGGCTCGCGCCGACTTTTGCCGTTTCGGATAAACTGGCTTGTTTTTCAATGTAACGCTCCACCTCGCCAATTTTGTTTTCCGATGCAGTTTCCATTCCCCGAGCAACCCTATCCGTATTCACCTTTTTATCAATAACGACCGCGGCTTGCACTTTAGCTCGCACAAGCGCGGCATCATTTGCATATGCGTCAACCTCGGTCTTTAAATTTTTTAATGATTCGTGCTCCCGTAAAAGACCGCCGAGAATCTCGGAGTGAATCTCTAGAGACGATTCGTGCCGTACGCTCGCCTCGTACGCGGCCTTCGATTTATTTTCTTCTTCAAGTTTTTTTAGATTTGATTTTGCCGAATTTGCATGCAATATAAATTTCGCCAATAGCGCCGTGGATTTTTCATCATCAAGTTCTCCCTTCAAGGCAAGCTTTTCGGCCTCTTCAAGACGCTCCTCCGCGAGATCTGCCTCAAGTTCCGCTCCGCTTTTTGCGCCAAATGCAACCCAGCTTCTCACTTCTTCATTAACCTCTGTTTTTACTGGATACAAAATATCTCCCGGCAAAGCTCGATCAGCCGCAAATGAAACGCCACCGCCAAGAAACAATACGATTATAAGTGCCAATGCCATGGTTCGTGTGTGTGTTAGATTAAATAACGAAGGATAACCGGACGACAGCCATCCCATCATACTTTTCCGGCTATGCCGACGAACTTGAATTTCATTTCTTACAGGATGACGCTCCATATACGAGAAAATACCCTCGCGTATTTTATCTTTATCTTCGCGAGAAAGGGCTATATTCTTCATTTCTTCATTCAATTGTTCAAGTTTGTTTTCCATAAATGCGGAGAATGTCACGCATCTTTTTGATGCTTCGATTTATTCTCACCGAAACGGTGTTCTCCGTTTCACCAATTACCCGCGCGATTTCGCCGGGAGTAAGTCCGTCGACATATCGCATTGTTACGACATCGCGATATTTGGAGGGAAGTCGGTCAATTATTTTGCTCACATTTTCGCGCTCTGCATTTTCAACAATCCTATTATCTTCGTCTTTAGCAACCGCATCAAACCCTCCCTCCCTCAAAAAATCCAGAGAAATTGATTTTTTCTTCCTATATTCATCAATAATAAGATTATTCGCGATCTTGTAAATAAATGCCTTGAGATTTTTGACCTCCTTACCTTGGCTTATGTACTCCCAGCACTTCGTAAACGTTTCCTGAACAAGATCCTTGGAACGTTCAGCGTGAGAAATCTTGAACACGAACCGTCGATACAAAGGATCGGCAAGCTCCTCATAGAGACTTATGAATTCTTGTTCTATTGGGGACTGTTTGTTCGACATAGATGACGACGCTGAAAAACCCTTTATCTTACGCTACCATTCTCGGGCATTTTTCGTCTTTAGGCGGTCACGGCAGGAAGTGGGGCTAAGAGCCGCATTAGAATCTAATGCCCCTATCAGAATATCTTTATCTGTAAATCTAGCACTCCTGTCGTAACAAATCCATTCGAAAATATCCTTGACGCAAATTATTTGCTTTGTCGTCCAAAGAAATCTCGAACAGGACGACTCATAAAGTTTAGCAATTTGTTTTTCCTCTTTCCTTCACCTTCAAATTCAAATATAAGGAGCCACGCGGACGAGATAAAAACGCCGAGGAAACACCCGCCCCACACATCCGCAAACCAATGTGCCGACAAAATTATTCTGCTAAAACAGACAAAGACCGCCGATACAAACACAATCACGGCGCAAATCTTGGCATTATATTTAGCAAAGCGGTGGACACAAAAAGAAACGAGGAGAATCGCGATAATTCCGGCGTATGTCGCATGGCCGCTTGGAAATGAATAACCCTCAAACACAGCGAAGCCGCCGAGTGGCCGATCAATGGCAAAAAAATCTTTCAACGCGCTTTTCGTAACGATTCCTGTGGCCAATGCCCCCGCAGAGACAATCATAAAAAGAAAAGATCTCCGGAAGAGAATTTCATGCACGATTGCGGCTGTGAGCGCGAGAAAGAGCCCGACAATGATAATCAGCGACACGAGATAGATCATCTCGTCGGATCCAACAAAAAAATAAGAGAGATAAAGACGCACAGCAGAATCGAGTTTTATCAATATCGGCTCGCGCATCAAAACTAGTGCGGAAGTAAACAAAAACAAGGCGAGTCCTGCAATAAGCAGTGTGGCAAGTTCTTCTTTGTGTCGGCGGACTCTAGTCATAAAATGTTATAGCTCTGACGTGCAATTGGGGCAACGCTTCGCAACAAGACTTATCTCGGTATCGCAATAGAGGCATTTCTTTCTTGTCGGCCCCGGAATCGCCTCATTGCGGCGTTTCATCCGATTAATATAACGCACAAGAATAAAAACAGCGAACGCCGTCAGCGCAAACGAGATGATTGAATTAATAAAAATTCCATAATTCAGAGTCGGCGCTCCAGCCTTTTGGGCTTCGGCAAGAGTCTCATACGTCCCCGCTCCGAGATTCCAATAGAGGTTAGTAAAATCAACCTTATTCAGAAGTAGTCCGAGGGGCGGCGTAAGAACATCATTGACGAGAGAAGTTACAATCCTATTAAACGCCGTACCAATTATGATACCAATGGCAAGATCAATGACACTTCCCTTTACGGCAAACTCTTTGAACTCTGAAATAAAATTCTTCATAAGATTAGTATTTAGTATGTAGTATATGGCATTTAGTATCTATTACCACCACGCAAAAATGTGAATTACTAAGCGCCACTCGAAAAATTTTCAACAAAAAACATCCCGCAATGCAGGATGTTTTTTGTTGCTTCTACTGATTTTCCGCATTCGTGCCGCTATCAGAGTCGGCTCCCGAATCATTTTTTTCGACACCGATATTCAATTCATAGCCCTCTTTTTCCGCAGCGGGTTCTTTATTTCCACCAATAACTCCCGTAGCAAAAAGAACGAGAACAACGACAATAATTCCTAATATGACCCCGAGAACAATCCCAATCGAAGTATTTGATGAAGATTCTGCTTGTGGTTCCATGGTTTAAAAAACTAATACTAATACCGCATAATACTACAAACGAGTTCGGGGCGCCTTTTTACAAGGAGTTCACAGTGGCTCTGTATCCCTCTTTTTTCAAAATTGCGGCCTTATTTTCAATCCCTCGATTGTAACCGCCAAAAGTACCGTCAGTCTTAATAACCCTGTGACACGGAATTTCACTATTGTAGTTCCGACGCAAAACCGCGCCAACCGCGCGAGCGGCTTTTTCATTTCCAGCGAGACGCGCAACTTCTTTATAGGTTAGCACCGCGCCTTTTGGGATTCCCCGTACGACATCGAGAATACGCGATCTAAACGCATCTTTTGTGCGTAAATTTTTTTTTATTTTTTTTAAGTTTACCATCGGCATTAAGTTTTAGGCCCCGCACCAAAAAAGACCCCCCGGCTCTCTCTTTCTTTCTAAAACCAAGCGGTTTTCCCCATCTGAAAACGAACTCATTCATCTTCAGTCTAGTATATAATGTATGATGACAAAATAAAAAACTTTTATCATTTAATTTATTGGCATGCACATCTTACGAAACTTTATTACAACATTTCTAGTCGCCGGTATTCTCTCGATCGGTATTGGCTATATCTTCGCGTGGACAGGTCCAAGAGGAGTGCCGCCAAATGATAATGTCGCCGAACCCATAAATGTCGGGGGTGCAGATCAAACGAAAGCGGCAAAAATAAACGCAAGCGACTTCTGTATCGCGTCTAGCGGAAAGTGTTTGAGCGCGGCAATCACGGGACCGATACCGCCACCCGGACCAATTTCGGGCGTACATTATGGATACTGTGTAGAAGTATTTAGCCCATTTTCTACTGTCGGCCAATGTTCGCCAGGCCGAACCGGTATTGACTCTATAGCACCTGCCATTTGTGCATTTAGCGGATGTGAATGCCCCGCAGAATATCTTAAAATAAGACAAGCTGTCACAGACACAGTTGGTACCGTTTCACAATCACTTAAGTCAGCTATCGTCTGTGTTAAAAAATAGCCTGTAATTTAATTTTTCAAAATCAATCTTTAATGATGACTCTCTTTGCAGAGCCTATCCGCCGCGGTACACAAAAATCGCTCGGGACACGAGATTCTGAAAAGATGACATAAAAAAAGCCCGTCCGCTAACGCACAAAGCGAAAGCTAACGAGCTATCTATAAGAGCCGAGGAAACCGCTAGAACTCGAAGCCAATACCACAAGTCAAGGTAACGGCTTTCGACAGGTCAATCCTGCCGCTCCGTCCCTTTGATCCGCGCTCGACT
>MHRX01000032.1:0-3956 GCA_001822655.1 Candidatus Taylorbacteria bacterium RIFCSPLOWO2_01_FULL_45_15b | reverse complement strand
CCGAGATCGAAATCCAGATTCCCGCCGGCGTACCAACCGATTACCTTGTTTAGACCGCGATCGAATCCGCTCTCATGGACACGAACACCTGCAATGTTCACTGAATCGTCGAAGTGAAATTTACTCCGCACTAATCCGCCAACGAACCCTCCGTCGGCAGAAATCGTAAGTCTCTTTAGGTGGTAAGAGATCTGTGGGCCGATTCTGGCAAGTAAAACGTGAGCATTGAGTTCCCGCGTTCTTGCAAACGTCGTTCGGTCGGTCGCGACCGTATGCATTGCCATGCCGGGTTTCAAATTGACCGGCGCACGCTGGCCCTTCACCCATGTTGGATCCGGAATGAATGCCGTTTCTGTCCAAAGCACGTAGGTATGCAGATCTACATCCTCCTGCCTGCTTTCGGACATCTCCTCGTTTAGGTGATAATAATGAGCGCCAAAAAGAAAAGACGCTTCAAAATTATCGGTTTTGAATATTTGCCTCGAAAACTGGGCTTCAACGCCGTACCCAATGGACGAGTCTTCAAAAGCGCGCGAACCGCGCGCAAAATCGTGGAAATGAATCGTATCTACTGGAAATCCGCGCTGACTGCCGTTTACGTACCCCCAATCATCAAGTCCTCCATCTCCGATCCACCCATCAACGAAATCGTTCGCGACACCGGGCTGGACAACAGTTGGCGCCCCTTTTGCCTCATCATGAAACGCCGTCCGAGCAAGAAGAGCGCTCGGACCTAGTCTAAACTTCCACTTCTCTTCCGCTTGCAAATCCATTGCACCATACGCCATAAGCATACCGACGATCAATCCGATGATTCGTTTCATTATCTACATTCCTTCGTTTGTGGTTTTTCAAAAAACACTCCACACGGTGGAGCACGCGTGTATTTTTAGCATGGATACTCCAGATAGTCAAGATTAAAAAAATAAAAAAAGACAGATTTCTCTGCCTTATTGTTCAGTCTTGAAATACAAGTTCACACACTCTCGCTGACACGCTTTCTTCAAGTTGCCGTTTTACTTCCGCCCCGGGTTCAGGCTTTAGAACCCATTCTGCAAATGGGAGTCGCAGAAGTGCCCCACCTTCACCACGACCAGCCGGTGTCAATTTTGCTCCGGCTTCTGGTCCGAATCGCTTTTGAAGAAACCCCTCAAGGGGCTGGCTCAAGTTGTCATTTCGCGCACTAATTCTGACGTTTCCGTTAACTATCCCCCAAACAACAACCATAGTAACTGCCTCACGGCGAATCAATTGCTCGGCAATCGTAGAAAGGTCATCTGCCTCTTCTGGTGTTAAAAAGCCAAGCCCCGTTACAAGACGCCCTCGGTCAATCTTACTGTCCCGAAGCGCTCGTTCAAGATTTCGATAATACGTTTCCGGAAGTGGGTGATTAACAAGCTCCGCAAAATCTTGATGATTGAATCCTTTTGCGCACTCCGCAAATGCGCCCCTATCACGGCTCGTAGCATCAACAAGATTATGCGTATCCGAGTAAATGCCGAGACCAGCCAAGATCGAAGACGGTTTCATTTCCGCAAGCGAAATATTGAGGGCCACGAGTAGTTCAATGACGAGTGTCGAAGCAGAGCCACAATCTTCAATCCAGTATAGTTTGCCTTCATCTTCTGTAAATTTTTCATCAGTCCGATGATGATCAATGATGATAAGGGGCTCAATGCGGACATTATCACCAAAGCGTTTGTCCGCTCTATTACTCGAATCAACTAGAATCGTCACTGCATTTGGCGCTTCAGGCCGACGCGAATACGGCTCCATCGTTTTTTGCAGGCCGTACTTATTCACGATCGCTCTATTTTGAGGGTGCCCCAATGAACCCCCGTAAAATATCCGGACCGTAGAAGCGGGCCCTGGCGGACGCAAGGTGCTTATCCCATGCATCAGAGCAAACGCGCTTCCGATAGCATCTGGATCAACCTGTGCCAACACAATGTGGAATTCCGAATTTACCTCAATAATTTTCCTGAACCTTTCAGCTCTTTCTTTGATATTCATAGTAGAGAACTTTCCAATAAGAAAGTACCCCGCAAGGATTCATTTGTAAAGGGCTTCGGTTATTGGCGTGTTACGTTAAGAAGTCTTAGAGCCTATCTCCAATCTAACCGCAGTTTAAGAAGCAAATCCCTGGCTTGCCTGCTCGAACCTCCAAAATTCTGCTGCAAATTGCGTATTTTTCGTCAGCGTATCTCGATATGCTTCCCTACGGGAACGGTACACCTTTCGCCGAAGCACCATTCTGGTGCTCGGCTCAAGGTCTTGCAGAAGCTCCACGTATTCGCTTCTTCACCTCAAAATCTGCAATTTTCGCAACGAATTTTGGAGGTTCGAGCTAGGCATTAGATTGGAGATAGGCTCTTATATTTCCGGTGTCTTCATAACAACTTTCCGGGCGCAAACAGCGCGTTGACTTCTTGCTGATTCACTCGCTCATATTCCCCCAAAACGTCTTCTCCGATAATTCACCATCGCAAAACATCTGCTTTCCGAACTTATTTCTTAGCTTTTTTATTGTCTGCCTCGATTTTCTCCAATTCCTGTCGAAGCTTAACGAGCTCCGCTTCATCTTTTTGTTGCTGTTGCTTTAGCTTCCCAAGCTCCAAATCAATCATCCTTATTTCACCCTGATTTTTATTTTCTTTCTGCTGTAGGGCTAGTTTTAATTTCCGAATCTCCCCCAGAAGCTCGTCCTCTTTTTTCTGCAATTCCTGCTTTAGTCCCGCAATCTCTGCAACCTTAACCTGCTTCTCTTTCTCCTTAGCGATCACACTTTGTTTTTGATCAGTAATTGATTTCTGTAGATTGTTTATATGTGATGATATTTGTGAATCCATAAAATAATGATTTTTTTAATTAGTATCATTCTAGCAGTTTTCGAGACTCTCGACACGATAGACTACTCGCCCCCTGTAAGAGCCCGCCTCCAATCTAATGCAATGTTTCAGCAGGCAAGTCAAGGATTTGCTTCTTAAACTGCGGTTAGATTGGAGATAGGCTCTAAGAATTATGTAGATGCAAAGGTCGAACCTTTGTATACGAGAAAAATTGTCTTTGAATTACTAAAAACTGTGTGGATGTAAAAGCCTTATAATTGCAAAGGTTCGACCTTTGTATTTATATAATTCTTATATAATACTCATACTAGACATGACACGTCCCTCCGCCTCTTTTTTCAAAATAACGTTGATGATATTCTTCGGCGCGATTAAATACGCCTGCTTGAGAAATTTCCGTAACGACCGGCCTGGAAAACCTGCCGCTTTCACTCAATTTTTTCTTAATTGATTCCGCTGATTTATTTTGTTCTTCATTGATGAAAAATATTGCGGAACGATATTGTTCACCGATGTCGGGCCCTTGCCGATTAAGAGTTGCGGGATCGTGGATATCAAAAAAAGCCTCGACCAACTGCTCAAAAGAAATTATCGCGGGATCGAATACCACTTCCAATGTCTCCGCGTGTCCAGTATTGCCATTGCAAACGCTTTCATAAGTTGGATTGTCAGCGTGCCCGCCCATATAGCCAACCGCCGTTTCCAGCACCCCTTTAATTTTTCGGAATGTTTCCTCCACTCCCCAGAAACATCCGGCGGCAAAATACGCTTTCTGTTCTTTCCTCATGCTACTCATAAGTTTTTAATTTTATACTTCTTCGCGCGAAAACCCCGCCTCCAAACCCCGCAACAAAGGACAATACAAGGACAACCCACCAATACTGACTGGTAAAGATGTTTCCACCATCTTTATTTTCAATGAGAGATTTTTTTTCCGCTTCGATTTCAAAAAATCGCTCCGTCAAATGAATCACCCCACCGCAAGCGGTGAGGTATCGGTGGCTTCGGCCGCGCTCTTTAATCAAACAGCGTAGGATTTTCATAATGTATCTCGGTATATGATTCGATTCCCTGGTTTTTAACATAGTGAGTGATCATATCGAGGTT
>MHRX01000031.1:7369-9498 GCA_001822655.1 Candidatus Taylorbacteria bacterium RIFCSPLOWO2_01_FULL_45_15b | reverse complement strand
AAGAATGATGACAATTATGAAGTTTATGATAATTGAGACCGTCGCGCTTCCGGCATTTGCGAAGGCGTTAGCGAATGTTGCCGACTTGTCGAGACTAAGTGCGGTTGTAAACCCGGGATTCACCACAATGCTTAATGCCAGGAGTGTGAGAAGCATATATGCTGGCGCAAAAAGAAGCTGGCTTGATAAAGCTTTCCACCATTTGTTCCAGATGTGGGGCTTCAAATGGGGCGAGGCGATGGAGGCGAACGCGAGCGGTGAAAAAATCATTACCATGATGAGTATGGCAAAGCGAATAATGAAAAGAATTGCGGCCGCAAGAAACACGCAGGCGGCGATGAGATAAAATACGGCTCCCATTATGGTAGTAATGAAAAAAGTTACGACGTTTGTAAGCGCCTTGACTTGCCCAATTGCGTATCCCTGGATTCCGCCTGCCGCGGAACCCTTATTTGAATATATGCTTTGAAGTCGCAAAGCCCCCATAATGGTTCCGGAGGCCTGATTACTTTTACCATAATCCGTGGGATTAAAATCTGCCGCTGTCGCAATAGCCGGAAATTTATTGTAAAACGCAAGCGCGGTGATATTGGACGCGTCAATCAGAAAGTTGGTAAAAAAGAAACTGAAATTGATAAGCAGTGCGCCGAGGATCACATTTCTGACAGCGCGCCACGTTTGGGCCGTATTGATATTGAGGATGGTGCTTATGGCGATGGTGAGTAGGATAAAAATGAAAAACATATTCGCAAAATCTCGTAAAAGCTTCCACGCTTCATCGATTGCCCCAAATCCGTCAATGACGGTTTTCATTTGAGATACGGTTATATAAAGCACCGCGTCAAGGATAAAACCGGAAATTCCGAGAACAGATCCCATAAGACTAAGGAGGATGTTGCCGGCGACTTGGAAAAACGATTCGGCTATGCATAGCGGGGATAGACTAGCTATGACGCCTCTGCACGGATCCGCTGGCGGACGTTCTTGGGCTTGGGCCGAATTTATTTCGAAGGAATATTTAATTTCTGATCCATGAAAAAAGTCAGCGGAAAAAGAAATCGGCAAAAGAAAAACGGCCAGTGAAAATAATGTCATCCAGAATTTTTTGTGTGTGGAATATTTCATCAGCGCACGTTTATTGTTCTTGTTGCTTCTTGTGCCCTCACTCCGCCATTGTCAACTACGTTGTACGTTACCGTGTAGGTTCCCGCTCTCGTTGTGTTGACAGTATCGCCGCCAATCACGATTCTTGAAGATATGTCTCCGTCCGTCTTATCCTCGGCTTTTGCGCTCGCCTCACTGTAGCGGGACCCTATTGGAATGAATACCGGATTTTGCCCGAGAACCTGAATGACGGGGGCAAGATTGTTGTACACTTCAACCTCGGTTAAGCTCAAACGATTCGACCGCGCGTTTGATTTCTTTTGAATACGAAGTGATGACGCGAGAGCGTTTGGAACTTGAATTCGTATTGGTTGAACTTCCGTTGGGAGGGTCGGAGGGCCAAAATCACTGTCGTAGGAATAGACTGCCTGACCGCTTTTGTCGTATAGGGTCGCAACGACATTCTGAAGCGGGTCGGCGATTCTCTGGTAGATAAGAATCTCTTCGATTACAGCTTCCTCTTTGAATTCAATTGTCCACCAGCTTCCGGCGCGAGGAAGGGTGATGGAGGGGTTGTTTGTTCGGTCTCCGTTTATGGCATTGTCTGGCCCGTAGATACGACCTTCGCCGTCATCTTGCACGCTTGATTGCGAGGATCTGGAACCAATAGCGATATTGCCGTCTTGAACCGATCCCGACCAGCCATTCGAACTCAATTTTTCGAATATCGCTTGCTCATCAACTCGTCTTTGGATGTCAGCCTCATTCTTTTTTGCGTCGGCAATCACCTCCCTATCTTTTTCGTTAAGTCCGGACTCGTCTACCCCTTCGGTAAGCTGGTTTCTAAGTGATTGCGGTTTAGATGACGAAGATCTTGCCGATCCAGCAAGACCGCCATTTGCGAATATTTGTGCGATGAGCTGACCCATAAGCGCGTCAACGATTTCGTTTATTTCGTCTGCAAGCTCCAATTGACGCACGCCAGAGCCTAAATTGTTGTTTAATTGGTTTTCGATCACTGAACC
>MHRX01000031.1:0-7341 GCA_001822655.1 Candidatus Taylorbacteria bacterium RIFCSPLOWO2_01_FULL_45_15b | reverse complement strand
TTTGGTTTATCTCCCCCGGCTTCGTAGGTATTTTCATACTCAACGCATTCTTTTTGCGAAAGAAATCCGTTTCCGGTTTCGAGTTCAAGCAGTGTTAGCTCGCGTTGTCCCTCAATTCTTGCGGTTAGCAGTTTGCTTGATTCAAGATATGAGCCGTAAGGATTGTTGAAGGGATTTGTGCTCATTTCGAGAAATCCGTCCCATCCGCCTTGCGAGAAATCGCCATCCACGAATGCTTCTACATTGTTGATGACTGACGAGAGTGTACATCCGCGATATCTGTATGTCCGTCCCGATCCGAAGTTTAGCCCGAAACCAAGCTGAATGTTGAAACGAAACGGGTCGCACAAAAATCCCAGAGCCGAGCCGTCTATGAATTCGCCAAGCACCTGGTCTCCGAGGTCCGTAAAAAATCCTTGCGGGTCCGAAATAAATGCCGGCCCCCCCTCAAATCCATTATTTATCCAATCAACCATGTCCGCCGTCATTTGGCGTATCATTGCTTTTGTGATGGTATAAGCGACTTTGTCGAGTCCGTATTCCTTCAGTTCTCCCGAAAGCGTGGACACGGTATTTTGCAGGTTTGTCAGGAGGTTCCCCCCACCTTCTCCGACCGGAACCAGCAAGCCCTGTGCTGAAGTTTTTTGGGGTACAAGCGCCGCTATGGGCAGAGAAAAAAGTACTATCAAAAAAAGACAGATTAATTTTTCGAATAGAGATTGCCCCTTATACATAATCACCGTCCATTATACCCCCGTAGTTATGGCGGAGCCACTCTCAAACTGTTGAAAAATAATATTTTTTTGCGAAAAGTACGTTTTGATCTCCTCTAGGTTTTTTTTAAGGTTTTCCGCATTGTTGATGTGTACTGAAATGCCCCATGTTGCCCGGAGGGCGTCGGTATCGCCCGCGCGGAGCGCCTCTAGGCTTTCGATATACTGACTCAAGCCGTTTATAAAGGCTAAATGAATAATAAAAGCATTTTCCGGAACGTCGAGAGCGAGAGAGCCGGTTAGAACCGCTTTGTATGATTTGATGAGCGGGTCAATTTCACGAAGTGAAATGGGGTTTTCTGATTCCAAAAAAGCCTTAAAGGAGGCCATTTCATTTGAAAACCGTTGTGGGGAATTAACGATAAAAAGTGCTCCAAGCTTGTTTCCGTAATTCCTTAGAGAAGTAGCTGATTCATCGGGAGATATTTTTAGGTCAGATTTTGAGTATGTTTTTGCCGTCAGACTTTTAGAATATGCTTCAATAAGGCCGTCAATCAGCTTTTTTCTGTCTTCTTCGGTGAGTTCTTCATCTTGTTTTTTTGATATCAGGTATTTGACCAAAAATTCGCGAGAGAATTTTTCTGTTTCAGTTTTTCCATAGATATCCGACGTTTGTAACTCAATTGCCTTTAGTTCTTCGGCGGTAAATTTGTCATCGGGGCCTTTTTTTAAAGGGTTCCTGTTTATTCTGACCTCATCGCCGTCTGAATCACCGTCTCCATCAGAGTCTTTTTCATTTACGTTAGTTCGCCAAAGTGTTTCCTCCCAGTCAAAAAGACCGTCGCCGTCGCTGTCTTTTGATGTCAGTGAGGCGGTTTCAGAGTATCCTGATTTTGGCTCCGCGTTTTTTTCTCCCTCGTCAAAAAACCTGAAGTATACGCTTATAAGAATTGCGGCGACCGCAATGACGATTGATGCGATTATTACTCTATTTATCTTGTGAGAATGTCCTTGCATACAAAAAGATTATAGCAAACTTAAGTTTTCGCGTTGCGGCATTTTTTTAGGAAATTATGGTACTATTTTATTAGTTTAAGATATACGAATATGAAACATTTTTTTTCCCGTTCCGCCATCATTACTTCTTTAGCGTGCGTCGGCATTGTGTCGGTTTTTTTTACGACACAAAATTTTTTTCCATATATCCAAAAAGTAAACGCCACAGAACTTGCATTTACAAGTATTTTGAGGTTTGGAGACTCAAACAACGATGTGCTCCGCCTCCAGCAATTTTTGAATCAGGATTCAGGGACTCGCGTTGCTTCTTTCGGGCCGGGTTCGTCAGGGTATGAGACCGACTATTTTGGCCCGGCGACAAGGAGGGCTGTTATAAAATTTCAAGAAAAATATGCCGTCGAAGTATTGCATCCTGTCGGGCTTACGAGTGGTTCTGGATTTGTCGGTTCGTTTACGTTGGCCAAGATAAATTCTCTCGTTTCATCGAAGAAAACCGCTGTTTCTCCCACGGTAACTTATCCGCCCATTTCGATTATTCCAAGAGTGGACAGCGTCAATCCAAATCGAGTGAGGCGCGGCGAAGTTGTAACCGTGCGGGGTGAAAATTTTCTGGCCTCGGGCAACACGGTGCGTCTGCGGTACGGGCTGATTGAAGCGAGATTTCAAAATGTTGCGTCTGTTGACGGAAAGACAATGGAATTTGTTTTTATTCCCCCCGACGTGCTTACGATGTCGAAAGAGGAAATTCAATCTTTGCCTCAAAATATTTATGACGATTTGCTCCGGCCTGTCGAGGCACTTGGCGGCAGTATTGAGGATATTGTGAATCCTTACCGCGGAATTAAAAGCGAAACGCAACTAGCTTCGATAATGACGAAAAACGGACGGCATTTCGATTCTCTCTACGACGAGTTTTATGTAACGGTGGAAAACAAAAATGGCAGGGGCCATTCAAATGGCCCCATCTTGGCAGGGCTTCGCAAGTTGCCTTTTGATGAAAAGACGCTCTCAAAAAAAACTCTGCTCGGACCAATTATGAGCTCGCTTCAGAGTGTCGTCGCGCCCTCGGTTTATGCCCAAGGTATTACACTTGGGGGGTATAACAGCGGAATAATAATGTACTGTACGTGCGGAGGGGGCTTTCTCACTTTTATGACCGATATTTCCGGAGGAGGCGGTACGGGGCTTTATCATTTCGCGGCCGGATATATTCCAACTGTCGGCACAGGACTTGTCGCCGCGCCACAGCTCGGATTTTATCGGCAAAATGGCGGCTCATGCAGTATTTATGTTGGAACCGCATGTACGTCAATTACTTCAAACGCCCCTCAAAATCCATGGGGCGCGGCCCTATAACGATTCGACGATTTTTCTCCAGTCCCCAATTGCTAGATTCTCGGCTCTAGCGCTCGGGTTTAATCCGATTTGTCTAAGTGTGTCAGATTTTATACCGAGGTTTGTGGAGAGAAGTTTTCTTTTATGGGCAAATCCCTTGCGAAGCAGTGAGAAAAATTTTTCTTCGGACACGGACTTGAAATTTTCTTTCGAAATTTTTTCAATCGCAAGTATGGCCGAATCCACTTTTGGTGCAGGCACAAAACTTCCCCTCGGAACTTTCGCGACTATTTTTGGTTCGCCGTACGCTTTTACAGAAATAGAGAGAAGACTTTCCTTTTTATCTTTCGCAACAATTCTTTCCGCAACTTCCTTTTGAACGAGGATTACCACGGTCGATGGCTGTTGATCCAAAGTGAGATATGAGCGCAAAAAATTGCCCGTAATGTAATATGGGATATTTGCCACTATCTTATAGGACTCTTCTTTTGGAATCAGCGAAAGAGGGGTCGGGGTGTCGAGAGCGTCTCCCTCAATAAGGAAAAATCGCTTTTCACGGATATCGTTTTCAAAAGTTACCTGTAGCGGAGCAATCAGTCGATGGTCTTTTTCTATTGCAATGACGCGCGCGCCGAGTCCGAGAAGTTCTTTCGTCAGAACGCCCTTACCCGGCCCGATCTCAAGAACGATCTCATCTTTTCTTATTTTGGCGGCATCAACGATCTTTCGGAGCGCACCTTCTGATGCTAGAAAATTCTGGCCGAGTGATTTTTTGGCATATATTGACACATATAAACAATATGGTATTTTTACCAAAGGTCAAGAGTTCCTACCATGAAAAAGAAAAAAATGACAATGCGGCGGTTTTATCATGCGCTCGCTAGGCTACGTAAGAAGAGTTGGACAGTAAGTGGTCGGATTGATGTGTTACGTTTACGATGCCCTAAACTGCTGGCCAGCACACTCCGTTACTCATCAGAGACGGGTTGTTTTTGCCCCGTTACTGCAGTGTGTATGAGCGAGGAAGGTATATATTATGATTCGGATTTTGAACTTGAAAACGCAGCAAAAGTGATGCGTATGAGTAGACTCGATGCCAATAAAGTGGTTGCTGCCGCTGACCAGCCATCATCGTTTCTTCGCCGCAAAGTGGAGAGACTGGACGAGGGAGATCGAACTCGTTATTTCATGCTCAAAAAAATGTATTTGTTGCTCGGACTTCCTCTGCCAAAGAAAAAGGCCGTATAAACGCCTCCCGCCCCGTGCGGGATTTTTTAATTTATGTTGTTTTTTTCTTACGATATATCGTACGAAATTGACTAACTATCTTTTACGGCGAGCCCGAGACCGAAGATTTGCTTCTTTCTTCTCACACAGGTTTCATTTCTTACGATATATCGTAAGAAATTTGCGGATTATGTTTGGTAAAAACTTGTCCGGTATCGCCACTCTCTTGGCCAACTCGATTGAAATTTCTCCGGTATATCATAGAAATTCGTTAGTACTGCGCATGGCGACGCGGATAACATTATCCCCACTACAATAGTTCACTCTTACGATATATCGTAAGATTATTGTATGCCGCATATCTCAAAGAAAAAATTAGCTGGAGAAATTCATAGGAAAATCGAACGGGATCTATTTTTATATATTACAAAAGGTACTCCGCGCGTCGATATGCAGACGGTCATGCGGGAATTGCTGACACAGACAGAAATAATGATGCTTGCGAAACGACTCGCGGTTATTTTTTTGATTTCTCGAGGTGCTTCACTGTATGAAATACAAATGACGCTCGCTATAAGTCCGTCGACCGCAGCTCGTTTTCTGAAAGACTATGAAATAGGTAAATTCGATCATTTGAAGCTACTTCTTGAAACACCCAGTTCCCATAAGTTATTGCATAGACTAATACGGGCATGGCAGACCCGGCCGAGGAAAATTGGAAAGCGATACGAATGGTTCAATGAGCTTCAATAATTTCTTACGATATATCGTAAGATAGCTGGTCGAGTTTTTTTAAATACTGGATTTCTTACGATATATCGTAAGAAATCGCTAGTAAAAGCTGATCTCCCAAAAA
This sequence comes from Candidatus Taylorbacteria bacterium RIFCSPLOWO2_01_FULL_45_15b, assembly GCA_001822655.1. Taxonomy (GTDB): domain Bacteria; phylum Patescibacteriota; class Minisyncoccia; order Phycocordibacterales; family 01-FULL-45-15b; genus 01-FULL-45-15b. The sequence goes on along the minus strand of MHRX01000031.1, from coordinate 2,193 downwards.
GCGGTAGTGTTCGCAGAGGAAGAATTCTTACGATATATCGTAAGAGGTGTCCTTCTTTAGGTTTTGCGGTAAGCCGGCATAATAAACATGAAATGGGAAGAACATTATGAAATCTATGCTCGCGTCTGTTCTATGGAAAATTAGGCTCGCATACCACATCTTGTTCGCTACAGTAAGCAGGTCGACCCCCGGCAAAGTGCCCTATCGGTCATCCCTAGGAGAAAGGATCGAGTGCCGTGGCCGACGTTTATCGAGTAATCGATATGGAGGCTGTAGAAATGCAGTTTTTTTTTCTATAATCTCCCGACTAAAATATATCAATCAAAAAAAATTACCTTCTCGCGCTTTCCTTCGTTAGGGCGCGGGGGAGATTCGACGAGAGATTCATCGAGGTCTGACAAGTATTCGGAAGGAATGTTCATTTTGCGGGAGCCGAAAATCGTGCGAGTGGCGGCGAGCGACAGATGCAGTTTCTTCTTCGCGCGTGTCAGGGCAACATAAAAAAGTCTGCGTTCCTCCTCGTCTTTGTCGTCAGATGGTTCTGCTCCCATAAATCGGTGTGGAAATAGATCTTCCTCAAGCCCGCAAATGAATACATGTTCGAATTCAAGGCCTTTTGACGCATGCACAGTCATCAGCTTCACTGCATTTCTGTTTTCCGCGAGTTCGTCCTGGTCAGTCGAGAGAGCGGCATCTTCCAAAAGCTTCTCGATGCCTTCGGGCGGTTCGTGAAAATCATATTTTTTGGCGAGCGTTACAAGTTCGTATAAGTTTTCGAGGCGTTCCTGTTCATCCTCCGTACCGTCCTTATATTCGGCTTCCATGCCAGAGGCGATTATGAGCCACCTGATGCATTCGGAAGGTTTGTCAGCAGTTAATTTTTGTTTTAATGTCCCGATTATCGTCTGGAAATTCTCGAATTTTTTCCGCGCAGTCGCAGGAAGTTCCTCGGCTTTGCTCGAGAGAATTTTAAGGAGCGCCACTTTCCCGAGTCCGCGTGGCGGCACATTTACAACGCGCTTCAAATCACCCAATGCATCACTGTTCAAGGCCAACCGCAGATAGGAGATGGCATCTTTCACTTCTTTTCTATCAAAAAACTTTGTACCGAGGAGCTGGTACGGTACTTCGTGGATAAAAAAGGCTTCCTCCAGTGCGCGCGATTGGAAATTTGCCCGGTATAAAACAGCCATTTCGCTCCATGTTACTCCCTTTGCCCCAAGCTCTTTTGCTGTTGCGGCAACGTAGTGCGCTTCATCGGTCTCGTCGTATCCCTCAAACAGAGAAATTTTCTCGCCAGGGCCATTTTTTGTGAAGAGGTTTTTTTCCTTTCTTTTTTTGTTTTTTTTGATGACAGTGTTTGCTGTGGCAAGAATTGTCTGGGTCGAGCGGTAATTTTCCTCAAGAAGAATTGTGCGCGCTTCGGGGTAATCTCGCTCAAAATCAAGTATGTTTCTGATGTCGGCCCCGCGCCACGAGTAGATATTTTGATCAATATCTCCAACGACGCAGATATTGCGAGATTTTCCAGCAATAAGTTCTGCCATTTTGTACTGCACTTTGTTTGTATCCTGATATTCGTCTACATGAACATATTTCCATGTTTCTTGCAGTTGTATGAGCACTGCCGGATGATTCTTGAGAATCGTAACTGTCCCAAGAAGTAGGTCGTCGAAATCGACCGCAGACTCTTTCTTTAGCGCGGCCTCGTAGCGTCCCCAAACTCTCAAGACGACCGATGAAAAAAACTCACGCCTTCCTTCACCTCGAAAGTCTTCGAGTCGCACTCCTTTTCCCTTCTCTTTTGAAATAAATCCAAGAATTTTACCCGGCTCGATTTCCTTCGGGTCGAATCCTTCGTCTCGGAGCCCTTCTTTAATCGCTTGCAGAGAATCATTTCGGTCGTATATCGTAAAATATCGTTTGAGCCCGATAAGCGCACCGTGCTGTTTCAAGATATGAACACCGAGTGAGTGGAATGTGCTTACAAAGGGAACGTCGCCTCGGCCTTCCTGTTGGACATGCTCTTTTTCAAGAAGCATCATTACCCTTTCGCGCATTTCTTTGGCCGCCTTGTTCGTAAATGTAATTGCCAGAATAGAGGAGGGTTCTTTTCCCAGCTTCACGAGGTGAAGAATTCTGTGAGTGAGCGTCTTTGTCTTGCCCGCACCAGCTCCTGCCAGAATAAGAAGC
>MHRX01000030.1:3852-11259 GCA_001822655.1 Candidatus Taylorbacteria bacterium RIFCSPLOWO2_01_FULL_45_15b | reverse complement strand
TGAATTTCCCGAACTTCTTCGTGAGGCTTTGACTAATATCAATCTGAATCCTGGAGTAATTGCCGTGCCCGAAAGCGACCTGCCTGTGGAATTACCCGAAGTTGATCATTATGAACCTACGGGGACGGGAGAGTCACCGCTTGCGAACATGAAGAGCTGGGTTAATACCACGTGCTCCGAATGCGGCGGCCCGGCGAAGCGCGAAACAAACACTATGCCGCAGTGGGCAGGGTCATCCTGGTATCACTTAGCGTACGCCGCTAAAGCGAATAGCGAATCTCGAATATCGAATATCGAGTCGAAATTCGATATTCGAAATTCGGAATTCTCCAACGAATGGCTGCCGGTAGACTTCTACGTGGGCGGTGCGGAGCATGCAACGCGACACCTTATTTATGCTCGTTTTTGGCATAAATTTTTATTCGATATAGGGATAGTTGAAAAAGATGAGCCATTTCAAAAATTACAGCACGTTGGATTGATTAGTGGGCCCGATGGGAGAAAAATGTCGAAGAGATTCGGCAATGTGGTAAATCCGGATGAGATGGTGCGCCTTTATGGCGCTGATACTTTTCGGATGTATGAAATGTTCCTGGGTCCGTTCGATCAGCAGACTATGTGGAACACTGACGGAATGATCGGGCCGCGAAGGTTCATAGAACGCGTGTGGAAATTAGGAGAACGGGCGACAGGACATCAAACTTCCAACGCAGGCCGAAAATCGCTCCACATTGCAATAAAAAAAGTAACCGAGGATATCCAATTATTTCACTTGAACACCGCAATTTCGGCCCTGATGGTTTGCATGAATTCGCTCGAGGCCGAAGAGAATATTTCCCGAGCGGATTTTGTGCAATTTCTAAAAATTCTTGCGCCTTTTGTGCCGCACGTTTCAGAAGAATTATGGCACAAACTCGGCGGGACCGGTTCTATCCATATTTCAAAATGGCCAGCATGGGACGACACTCTTCTTGAAGAGTTGCAGGCAACTTACGCAGTTCAAATTGATGGCAAATTGCGCGCGACCTTTACCACTGTTCGCACTGCGAGCGAGGATACATTGATGAAGGATGTCATGGCTCTGCGTGAGATCAAGAAATGGACCGACGGCAGAGATATAGTTCGGTTTTTTGTCGTGCCGAACAAAATCATAAGCATTGTTACTCGAAGCAGATAAAGGGCTGTACAGTCGCCCTTGACTATAAATTAGTGTGTGATAATGTGATTCACATACTAGTTGGCCCAAATATTAATATAAGCTATGAGCATTCAATTAAACTTAAAACCGAAGCAAGTTACAAAGCGTCTTTTGGCAGTACTACAGGATAGGGCGGCCGAAATAATAACGAGCCGTTATGGTCTTGGTAAAGATCCCGAACGCCAAACTCTCGAGGCCATTGGCGGCAAGTACGGAATTACTCGCGAGCGGGTGAGGCAGATTGAAAATTATGCGCTTGCAAATATCCGAAAATCGGCCGTATACGGAAAGGAAAAGGAGGCGTTTACCGAACTCGAGACTTTGCTTCATTCGCTCGGCGGCATCGTGGTTGAGCATGATTTTCTAAATTCGCTTTCAAAAGACGCATCCATTCAAAACCATCTCAATTTTCTTCTCGTCCTAGGCGAGGGATTCAAGCGCCAGAAGGAAGACGAGCACTTCAAACACCGCTGGCACGTCGAGGATGCTCACGCAAAACAGATCGAGGAATCATTAAAGAAGCTTTATAAAAATATTTCGGACGACGATATCCTCTCCGAAGGTGAGATTGTAAATTCATTTCTCGAACACCTTAAGGATGTTTCTGAGAAGTATAAAGATGAGGAAATTGTGAAGCGGTGGTTGTCGCTCTCAAAGAAGATCAACCGCAACCCCCTTGGAGAGTGGGGACTTTCGCATTCGCCTAACATAAGAATAAAGGGAATTCGTGATTACGCGTTTCTTGTCATTAGGAAGCACGGATCGCCGATCCATTTTACGCAAGTTGCGAAATCGATTGAAAAACTATTCAACCGCGAGGCTCATGTTGCAACAACTCACAATGAACTCATCAAAGATCCGCGTTTTGTTCTTGTTGGTCGCGGTCTGTACGCATTGGCGGAGTGGGGCTATATCTCCGGAGTTGTGAAGGATGTCATAAAGAAGATTCTCGAGAAGAATGGCCCTCTTACAAAGGATGAGATTATCGATAAGGTGTTGAAAGAGCGGTATGTGAAAGAAAATACTATTCTTGTAAATCTTCAAAACCCAAAGTTTTTCAAAAGAACGGCCGACGGTAAATACGCGATAGCGGCGTAGCAGTTAGTTGCTTAGTTAGAAGTTAGTTAGTCGGGAAGTCAGATTTTTAAACAGTAGAGAGCAATGCCCCGTTCGCCATGTCGAATGGGGCATTTGCTTTTGCATGGATTTAGCCGATACTTTCTTGTATCATATTTCCAATGTCCGGCCCTATATTTGATCTTCAATTTGCCGATCTATTCGCCACAACATTGACGCTCCTGCTTTCAGTGTACCCGATCTGGCTCCCGATTCTGCTGATTGTCGTCTTCTGGAACTTGTGGCTCGACTACATTCGCACCGAATACATAAGCGAGCAGCAGTTCGTGCTCCTCGAAATAAAACTACCGAAAGAAATCACAAAATCTCCCGCGGCGATGGAGATATTTTATACGGCGCTCTATCAAACGGGGTCGGCGACTTTTTTTGAAACTTATTGGAAGGGAAAAGTCAGGCCGTGGTTCTCTCTCGAGATGACATCGTTTGGCGGTCAGGTGCATTTTTTCATATGGACTTGGGAGAAATTCAGAAATTTGATTGAGGCACAGCTTTATGCACAGTACAACAACATCGAGATTTTTGAAGTGCCGGATTACACGACTTCCATGGTCATCGATCCTGTGAATCACCCTCTTTGGATAACTCAATATAAGTTGATAGCGCCCGATCCGTATCCGATAAAAACCTATATCGATTACGGACTCGACAGAGATCCAAAGGAGGAATTCAAGATTGATCCAATCACCTCGGTCATAGAGTATCTCGGCTCGCTGACTCGAGGGGAGCAGGTTTGGATTCAGATAATGATTCAGGCGCATAAGAAGGAAGGTTTTTCCGAAGGAAGAATTATAAAGAAGTCTGACTGGAAAGAAGGAGCAATGGCGGAAATAAAGAAGATTCGCGATGCGTCGGTGCAGGGTGATTCGAAATTTCCAAACCCGACCAAAGGACAGCAGGAAAAAATTGCCGCAATAGAGAGAAGTATCCAAAAATGGCCGTTTGAAGTCATGATTCGAGGCGGATATTTTGCTACCAAAGAAGCCAATCAGATATCAAAGAGAATCTCTGGTCTCATTGGGGCGTTTCGTCAGTATAGTGCAAACGATTTCAATGGGTTTAAACTCGGAGAATTTACTGATTACGATTTTCCGTGGCAGGATTTTAGACGCATACGCCGAAATGCCAGAGAGCGCGAAGCGCTCGACGCGTACAAAAAAAGATCGTTTTTTAATCCGCCTTACAAACATTATCGAGGAAAGCCCTTTATTCTGAACACGGAGGAACTTGCCACTATTTATCATTTCCCGGGACAAGTCTCATCGACTCCGACATTTGAGCGAATAATGTCAAAAAAAGCGGAACCGCCGGCCAATCTGCCGATATAATTTATGCATCCCGACAAACAAGGAGGCCCTGCGAAACAGGGATTACGGCGGATTGGTAGCGCACTTGCGTTCGCTCTTTTAATGGTTGTCCTGATTTTGTGGAAAATCTTCGTTTCGGCGCCAAACGATTTCGAAAAAGGAAAGACTGTTGATGTCCCCAAGGCCGCGACGCTTCAGGAAGTGGCGGTGCTTCTAAAAAATGAAAATATTATCCGTTCAAGGGTTTTCTTTACGCATTATGTCGTCTTTTTCCGCGGTGAAAAGACAGTAACAGCCGGGAAGTATTATTTTGGCGACAGCACCTCGGCGTTGGGCATCGCATCGCGTCTGCGACGCGGGGATTACCGATTGCCATCAATAAAAATAACAATTCCCGAAGGGACTAGCGTGGAGGAGATTGCGGCGCTTATCAAGGAAAAAATACCCAATATAAATGTCGCGGATTTCATTGCTTTCGGCAAAGCCGAGGAGGGCTTCTTATTTCCTGATACGTATTTTGTAACATCCATCACCACGGCACAAGAACTCGTCGGAATTTTGAGAGATAATTTTGACGAAAAAATAAAAGAAATTTCCCCCGATCTTGAGAACAAAACTGTTTCTCTAGAAGACATTATTACGATGGCTTCTATAGTCGAGGAAGAAGCTCGGCTCACTGAAACGCGCAAAATCGTGGCTGGGATTTTGTGGAAGCGCCTGAAGCTAGGCATGCCGCTTCAAGTTGATGCCTCTTTTCGCTACATTAACGGCAAGACTTCGGCGGAGTTGACCCACGACGACCTGGCTATTGATTCTCCATATAACACCTACAAATACGCGGGCCTGCCGCCCACACCCATCACTAATCCCGGTTTAGATTCTATAGATGCCGCAATAAACCCCATTGAAACGGATTATTTTTATTTTCTCACGGGACATGATGGCGTGATGTATTACGCTGAAACTTTTGATGAACACAAATTGAACAAAGAGAAATATCTGTAATTAAATCCGCTTGTTTTTTTATTTTTTCCCTTTTTTTCTAATTAGAAGACGACACATCACCAAACCGCTTCAGACTCGTTTTTCTGCAAAATAACAAACATACAATATAAGACGCTATAGCGTCTTATATTGTATGTTAATAATACTGTACCATTTTCAAAATTCGTCATTCAATATTCAAGTAATTCAATAATTCAATCAACTGCCGCCGACCAAGCTGGCGGCGAGCAAGCTCGCGCGGCATGACCGTCAGATTGCAGGGTACGGTAGTCAAGTCCGTAAGACAGTCTCGCACCCCTTGTTTTTTTGTGTCTTTTTTAGTACGTCCAAGCAGGAGAAAATTTGCGCTCCTTTTTTATGTTTTTTTATTGTCTAGCGATACGAGAGAAATGAAAATTCCTATTTTCATTTCCGCCTAGCCCGGTTGACGCCGTCGGCCTATAGGGAGTGAGCGACGAGAACAAAAGGTTTAAAACCCCGCCCCTCCCTAGGCCCCCTGCGGCAGGGGTAGGCTGGGGCGGTGTGAGCGAGTCCTCGACTCATATGGGTTTAGGCCACCCGCCAGTACCGCTTCGGTACGGGCGGGTGGTGCCCTGGGGTTTAATACCTTTTATTACCCGCTCTATGTTTTCAATCATTTTTCACCTACGTTATATTCCGCGATAGCGGAATATAACGTACAGCGCTCGGAACAAAATACGACGCGCTGTAATGTGATTACAGTAAGCGTATTTTTGCCGAAGCAGAAGGCCGGGGGAGAAGCGGGCGGTTTTTTCGCGAGCAAGATCAGTGAGGTGCAGTAAGCTGTTATTTGGTAAAATGGTGCTCGGTTCATTAGCTTCTCGCGTCATTCAGGAGAGAGCTTTGGGGAATTTTGTGGGCGAATAATAAAAAAAAGAGCGCTATCCGCTCTATTTGTGTTGTACCGAGTTACTTAACCCCGTACTGGGGATTCTCTTTGAAGAACTGTCCAACTCGGCGCCAGAGGAGGTTGTAAACGATCTCCCATAGCCTCAAATTATCATAAGTACTCGCCGTGTGAGCCGCACGACCCCATTCACGAGATCGATAAAATCCCAAACGCCCAATTTCAGCTTCGGACAGATGTAGCCTGCGTCTCTCTGTGTGAAAGTCGCGAGATCTTGAATTTCTCGCAAGCAAACACTCACAGCGATGAGACATGTAAAATACTTGTCCAACGTAGGGCCAACTATTTTAAGGCCTTTTTTAATGCAAAATTTGACCCCTCTCTCAATCTCACTCACCGCGATTTTGTGATCTTTTTCATTTACTTCCTTCAACCCCGATTTATCTTGGAGTGCTTTGCGCAATGGCGTTTTCCACGAAAGGCTGCGTCTTTTAACCTGCATTTTTTTTGCTTTCATACTTGCTTGTGTTCTCCTTCGTACTTGATAACATAGTGAAGTGAAAAGTCAAGTATTCGGAAACAAAGTATTCATCGGCATGTCAGGCGGAGTCGATAGTTCCGTGTCTGCCGCATTGCTTAAAAAGCAAGGTTTTGCGGTAACGGGTGTTTTTATAAAAGTCTGGCAACCTGATTTCATTGATTGTACGTGGAAAGAAGACAGACTCGACGCTATGCGTGTCGCCGCAAAGCTCCATATTCCATTTATAACGCTTGATCTTGAAAGAGAATATAAAAAGGAGGTCGTTGATTATATGCTCCGCGAATACAAAGCCGGCCGCACTCCGAACCCCGATGTCATGTGCAACAAGGAAATCAAGTTCGGCGCGTTTTATAAATGGGCGAGAGAGCAGGGAGCTGATTTTGTGGCGACAGGACATTACGCGCGCTGCGCGCGTACGAATCGCGAATCTCGAATCTCGAATCTAGAAAAAAAAGATTATGGATTGTATAAAGGTCGTGATGAAGAGAAAGACCAGTCTTACTTCTTGTGGGGGATTAAACAATCGGAACTTCCGCATATATTGTTTCCGATCGGACACTTAAAAAAAATCGAGGTGCGGAAACTTGCAAAAAAATTTAGTCTTGCCACTGCTGAAAAAAAAGACAGCCAAGGTCTCTGCTTTATCGGTAAAGTGGATATGAAGGAATTTCTTGCCAATTTTATCAAGAAGAAAAAAGGCGATGTCTTAGATGGGGGAGGCAAAATAATCGGGCATCATCAGGGCGCGGTTTTTTATACTATAGGTCAGCGTCATGGTTTTACTCTCATCGAAAAGACACCTCGGCAGAATGCAGTCTACGTTGTGGCAAAGGATGTTTCGAAAAATACGATTACCGTATCGGACACACCTTCAAAAGATAAAGCAGTCGCAAGTGTGGTCGTAGAGCGCGTGAACTGGCTCTCTTTTGCGCCTTTCGCTGGTGCGAAATTACGCGGGCGTTTTCGCTACCGCCAAAAATTGATTTCTCTGACCATGCGGGAGGTAAAAAAAGATAGCATGGTAGTCGCTGTCAATTCGCATGAATGGAATATCGCCGTTGGTCAATCGCTCGTATTGTATGAAGGAAACCGCGTCGTCGGCGGAGGAGTTGTTGACAAGCTCTTGTATTCTGAATAGCTCTGATATAATGAATATATAAATTTAATCGAGACCCACGTCTCCAAAAATCATGGAACCAGAAAATGCCCCAAATAAAGGCTTATGGGTAACGCTCGGGATACTAGCGCTTATTTTGATTGCAGGCGGTTTTTATTATTCATATCGTTCGAATACCGCCGACAAACTGGAGTACGAGTCACCGATTCCAGAGGAGGAGGAGAACGAGACCGTGCA
>MHRX01000030.1:0-3670 GCA_001822655.1 Candidatus Taylorbacteria bacterium RIFCSPLOWO2_01_FULL_45_15b | reverse complement strand
GACAGGAAGAAGATCTCGACACATGTGAAGTTTTCATCAAGGGTTAATTCATGAGCGGTCAAGCTACGATATCGGTAATGAAGGCTGATGGAACAAGCGAACCATTCAGTTCCCAAAAATTGAGGGAGTCGCTTCGACGTGCCGGCGCCGACGATTCGACGCAAGAAGAAATTGAAAGGCATGTATCGCGTGAATTGATAAACGGCATTTCGACTACGGATATTTATCATCACGCCTTTGAACTGCTACGAAAACACAAGCATCCTGCGGCGGCCCGATATTCGCTTCGTCGAGCTCTGGTTGGTTTTGGCCCGACTGGGTTTCCCTTCCAGACTTTTGTCGGGGAGGTTTATAAATCACGAGGATATACGGTGGAAACCGGAAAAATGGTAAAAGGGAGATGTGTCTCGCATGAAGTTGACGTGGTCGCATATAATGATCAGGAACTAGTAATGTCGGAAGTAAAATTCCACAACGAGCTCGGTTTTAAGAGCGATCTTAAAATCGCACTTTATGTGAAAGCTCGGATAGACGACCTTTCACATTCCCAGCACTTCTATGGCAATAAACAACGCAGATTAAATCGTGGCTCGATTGTAACAAATACAAAATTCACTACGAGCGCCATTCAATATGCCGAGTGCGCCGGCCTCGAGATGATTGGCTGGAATTATCCGGCGAAGGGCAATTTGCAGGACATGATCGAGGAGGGGCGCCTTCACCCGTTGAGCTGTCTCACAACGCTTTCTCTAATGCATCGTGAAGCACTTTTTGACAAAGGCGTTGTACTATGCAAGTCTTTAGGGCAGGATGAGTCCCTTATTCGCGATCTGTCCATGAACAGCTCGCGGCGAATTGAGTTGCGCGAGGAGATTAAAAATCTTTGCGGTATTTAGCGTTTAACAATATATCAATAACAAATTATATATGAATGATGTAAAGACCAAGTTAACATGGATGTTTATTGCGGGGATTGTCGTTGGATTTATTGCCGGATATTTTTGGACCAGCGCGCGCGTGGCGGAAGATGATAATAGCTCAAAGATCGGCGCTTCGGTAGGCGAGGCTCTTGACGGGGAGACACAGGACGACGGAGAAGAGATGCAAGATATTGATTCGACTGATGGCGAAAATTCATCGGGTGAAGGGAGTATGATTAAGGAGGGAGAAGCAATGATGAGTCCGAAATCTGTAGGAACGGAGGCTGTAACTGCCGATGATCAGCCTGCCGGCACAATGATTACTATTGCGAAGATGAATCTTCCGATAGTCGCGTGGATTGCTATACACGAAAACGACAATGGAGTTCCCGGCTGGATATTGGGAGCAAGGCGATTCGAAGCTGGTGAGACGACCGGTCTCGTAGAATTACTGCGGGGAACAATCGCCGGTAAAAGTTATTTTGCTGTGATACACGCGGAGGATGGAGATGGGGCGTTCAATTTGAGAAAAGATCTTCCGATTGTTAATGTTGATGGCGCGATGATCCTCGATGGATTTACAGCTACCGGTTCGGCGACGACTGAATAATTTCACAAAATAAATAATAACTATACAAAAGAGCCCCCGAGGGCTTTTTGTCGTTTTGGGTTCGTGGTAGTATTTGTTTCAGAGTAGTTTCCTTCTGTGTCGCCATCCAGACCATCGCAATGAAAACACAATTATCCTCCACCGGCCTGCATCAAATAATCGGCGCGCCCTCCTTACCCTGTAGAATCCGGAAGATGTCCCGAAGAGATATTCGACGGATCTTTCTCGCAGCCGCGGAAGAATCCCACAGCGCGTATCATTCTTTTCTCAAGTGGAGACGGCCAAAATTTACAGAGAAATAATCGCCGTAAGGCGTTTTTTTTATTTCCGACACTTCATTTGGTATACTTAAAAGATGTCCGAGTACTACAATGCTAAACGCGTGAGGAATCTTTATGTTCCGAATGCGAAAGAGCCTTTCAAACTTTCCCGCTCAAAGATTGACCTTTTTTTCGAATGTCCTCGTTGCTTTTATCTCGATCGCCGCCTCGGTGTCGGCCGCCCGCCTGGTTTTCCGTTCAATCTAAACAGCGCAGTAGACGTGCTCTTGAAAAAAGAATTCGATTTTCATCGGGTAAAAAAGACCACGCATCCTTTAATGGAGAAATACGCTATTCAGGCGGTGCCTTTTCAGCATAAAGACATTGATCGATGGAGAGAAAATTTTATCGGCGTGCAGTATTTACATCCAACCACGAATTTTCTTATTACAGGAGCAGTTGACGATGTGTGGGTAGATGCTGACGGCGAGCTTATCGTCGTTGATTACAAATCCACGAGCAAGGATAGTGAAATAACGCTCGACGCAGCGTGGCAGGACGGGTACAAACGGCAAATGGAAGTGTACCAGTGGCTTCTGCGGCAAAACGGTTTCCGCGTTTCCGATACTGGATATTTCGTATACGCCAATGGAAAACGTGACCGAGAAGCATTTGACGCGAAGCTCGAATTTGATGTTACGATAATTTCTTACACAGGAAAAGATGCGTGGATCGAAGAAACGCTCGAAAAAGCAAAAAAATGTCTCGACTCCGAAAAAATGCCGGCGATTTCAAAGCAGTGTGATTATTGTAGTTATATTGAAGGAGTGAGGGGTGCTCTCGCGAAAGGAGCCAGTTCAAAAACCAAAAATGCGGAATCCCCAGGCAGTGAAATAAAAAATAATTTGTTTACACCATGACTCGAGAGGAACTACTGGAACGTTTGAGAAGCGAGACAAAGGTGCTCGATAATCCCGAAATTGAGAGAGTTTTTTCTCTCGTCAATCGAGCTGATTTTGTGCATCCTGATTATGAATTTGAAGCATATGAGGATTACCCTCTTCCTATAGCAGACGGCGAATCCATGCTACAGCCGACAACTGCCGCATTTATTTTGGAACTACTTGGCACGGAAATAGGTGATTTAGTACTCCAGATCGGGACAGGTACAGGCTGGATGACGACGCTCCTTTCATACTTGGCGGGGCACGAGGGATTTGTATATGGAACAGAGATTCGACCGGAATTGAAAGCCGAGTCGCTTGCGAATGTTGAAAAATATGATCGGGCCAATATAGGGATTGAAGACGCGACCAACGATTGGGGATTGCCTAAGAGCGGTCCTTACAACCGAATTCTTGTAACGTCTGCGGTCGAGGAAATCCCTCGCGAGCTTTTGGATCAGCTTGCGGTAGGAGGGGTGCTGGTGGTTCCTGTCAGTGGCGTTCTTACTCGGATTCAAAAAGTGAATGAAGTGGATATCGATATGGCTGAATATCCGGGATTTTCCTTTGAGCCTCTGCTCACCGAATAAATACGGCAGTACATTATTTATATAGTAATTCAAATAATGCCGAAAAAAGATCTGATGAAGCAAATAAAAGACGAAGTTTTGAGTCTTACTGGTTCTCCACTTTATGCTTACCGCGTGAAAAATAATTTTTTTCCCGTCATAGGTGAGGGAAGTCATGATGCAAAAATAATGTTCGTCGGCGAGGCGCCCGGCAAGAATGAGGCGCTGTCGGGTCGGCCGTTTTGTGGGGCGGCTGGCAAAATATTGGATGAGCTCTTAGCGGAAATCAAAATACCGCGCGAAGACGTTTATGTTACGAATATTGTAAAAGATCGCCCGCCAGAGAACAGAGATCCTTTACCTTCGG
>MHRX01000029.1:7601-7959 GCA_001822655.1 Candidatus Taylorbacteria bacterium RIFCSPLOWO2_01_FULL_45_15b | reverse complement strand
GTCCTTTTCTAAACCCCGGCAGTTCGATTTCCTTTGCCAGTTCTTTTAGCGCACGTTCAAATTCTGCCGACATTTCATCGGCCGCTATCTCACCCCTGATCTCAACTTCGGAGGATGGGAGTGCCTTTATTTCCTCGACCGAATATTTTATTTTCTTCATGACCAAACAGTCTATAGCAAAGCTCTGTTTTAGGAAAGAGTCGCGCGTTATTGTGATGTTGATAAATAACTTGAATACACGGCGATTTGGAGTATTGTTGTCGCAGTACGCTCATTATGAAATTTTCTCATTCTAAACGGCGCTATTGCTATCACTCATTTGTAAATGTACTTGGACTCACAACCATGTCGCATCGTT
>MHRX01000029.1:0-7529 GCA_001822655.1 Candidatus Taylorbacteria bacterium RIFCSPLOWO2_01_FULL_45_15b | reverse complement strand
GAGGGGCTTTTTTATATATCTTTATTCGGTTATTTCACCTTCGATTGAGGCGCTTCCTTCAATCGTTGTGTTGTTAAGATCTCGTTCGATGGAATCAGCGTCATCGCTTTCTGAAAGAGGAGGGTTGTCCGTACTGGCGCTCTCTCCCGCGGTGATTGCCTCGGGAGTGCCCAATGTTTCAAGCGTTTGCCTGTTTTGATACCAGAAATAAAAGGCCCCTGCAAGGAGTATGACAATAATCAGAATAGTGCCAATAAGAGCGCCTACTCCGGATTCTTTTTGCGGTACCATTTGACCCAACCCCTCTTTGTTTTCGTTGTCCATGATGATTATATAATAATAAATTATTAGTTAGCGGTAGTTGTGGCTGTCGCTTCAACTTTTACAGAGGATTTTATAGCTCTTAATGTGTCAATGAGCGCTCGATGGGCTTCGCGAATTCGCTTTTCTGTCTCGCGGACTTCATTTTTTATTTTTTGCGCTTCAACGGCTGTAAAAGGCGAGACTGCGAGTGCCGCTGTGATGTTTGCCGCCGCCGCCACCCGAGCTGTTTCGGCCGCATCAATTTTTATATTTGCAGTCGCAAGAAGCGCCTCTGCAGTATCAAGGTTTCGACCCTTGCCTTCGAGTTTGTTGATACGGGATTCAATGCGGGCGGAGATTTTCTGAAGTCTTACAATTACCTCGGCATGATTTTTGTTTATTTTTCGGATGTGAACACCGACGCGAGCCTTAAGGTCTTGCCTCCTTTCCTTATTATTCTCCCGAATTAACGTGGTAGATGCTATACGCGCTTCTTTTTTCTCCTCACGGATATCTTGCTTGGCGTCTATCTTTGCTCGCACTTCAGCTTTCTTCTCAAGAGTGGTTGATGCATTTTTTCTTTTTAAGTCCAGCGTTGTTGTTGATTCAGCGCGAATTTCTGCTTCCGTTTGTGCCATTACCGCGCCCGCTGTGCCCGCGAGTGAGCACAAAATAGCGATCGTCAGAAGGATGTGTAATGTTTTATTATTATGTTTCATAATTAAATTCTTAAGTTATTTGATTGTACGCGACGAAATACTCCTTAGCAATAAGAGCCTATCTCCAATCTAATGCCTAGCTGAAACATCTAAAATTCGTTGCGAAAATTGCAGATTTTGAGGAAGCATATCGAGATACGCTGACGAAAAATATGCAATTTGTAGCAGAATTTTTGATGTTTCAGCAGGCAAGTCGAGGATTTGCTTCTTAAACCGCGGTTAGATTGGAGATAGGCTCTAAGTAAGGAACCCTTTGAATAATGGGCCCCATACCCGCCTGTAATGACGCGGTGGAGTGATAAATATTACCGCGGAATTGATTTAGAGCCTACCCATTATCTCGCGGTACCCGAGTCAAAAACCCTTATTTTTCGGCGAAAAACGAGCCGGAGCCCAGAGCGTAATAGCGTTACGCTCTAGGCGAGACGAAGTTTTGCAGACAAAAATAAGGGTTTTATGACAGGGGGAAGATAGTGGATAGGCTCTTAGCCGAATTTTGTTGCGTAAATCCTCCTTCCCTCCTCAAACGCGGCTTCAGCTTCCTTTCTCCCTTTGAAGCCGTTTACGACAACCTCTTTATTTTGCAATTTTTTGTAGGTTGAATAAAAATGCTCAATTTCTTTCAGAGTATGCGGATTGATATCTTTTAGATCCCTCGTCTCCGCCCAGCGTGGGTCGTCTGCAGGTACGGAGATGATTTTGTCATCTGCGTCGCCACCGTCAATCATGTTCATAATCGCCACCGGCCTGACGCGCACAAGAACACCGGGCATTAGTGGGAAGGTGGTAAGTACAATGACATCAAGAGGGTCATTGTCATGCCAAAGCGTTTTTGGCACGAACCCGTAGTCAAAAGGAAAATCCTGCGCCGTATGCATGGCGCGGTCGAGAGCGATGAGACCTGTCTCTTTATCTATCTCGTATTTATTTTTTGATCCTTTGCCGATTTCGATAATTGTCGTTATTTTTTCGGCGGAACCCGGTTCGATGTCGTGCCATAGATTCATAAAATTAGTATTTAGTATATCGTATTTAGTATACAGATACGTTACGAATAAAATATGTGTTTAGTATAAATTAAATTTTCAAGATAAACAGGATTGTTAATTTCTAGTCGTTTAGATTTTTTGCTGTTCGGAAGATGCTTTCTTTTTCTTTGATTCCCCGGAACTTTTTGCAGGCTCTTCAGTGTTTTCTTTATTTTTGTATTCTGCGACTGCAGTCTGCAGAGCCGTCTTCATATCGGCGTGATATTTTTCTTCCTCTGCCATCACTTCAGCGGCTCCTTCTGCCGCAATAATTCCTTTCGCCGATTGAATATCTATTCTCCAGCCAGTTAGTTTTGCGGCAAGTCTGACGTTTTGGCCGCCCTTGCCGATCGCAAGCGATTGCTGGTCTTCAGAAACTCGCACCAGCGCTTTTTTGTCAGCCTCATGCATTTCGACTGACAATACTTTTGCTGGGGAAAGAGAGTCTTCAACGAACTTTTGCGCCTCCGCCGACCACTCTATGATGTCGATTTTTTCTCCGCCGAGCTCGCTCATAACTGTCGACACCCTGACGCCTCTTTGACCAACCATTGAACCCACTGGGTCAATGTGCGGATCGTTTGAGGCGACTGCGACTTTTGATCGCGATCCGGCTTCACGAGCGACAGCTTTTATTGTAACGACTCCTGACGCTATTTCAGGCGTCTCTATTTTAAATAATTCTTCTAAAAACTTAGGGTGAGAACGTGAAAGGCGGAGAAAGATTCCTCTCGGGCTTTCTTCTACAGAATAGAGATATGCCCGCACTCTTTCACCCTGTCGGTAGTGTTCGCCGGGTATTTGTTCTTCATAGGGCAGAATGCCATTCGCTCTTCCAAGATCAAGATACACATTTCCGCGTTCGGTCCTCTGAACTGTTCCAGAAACTATTTCACCCTCTCGCTTTCCATACTCCGTCAATACGGAGATTTTTTCCGCTTCACGAATCTTTTGAATGATGACCTGCTTTGCAGTCTGTGCCGCTATGCGGCCATAATCACCTTTTGATTCGAGCGGGAAAATAATTTCGTCATCAAGTGCCGCGTCCTTCTTTATTTTCTTGGCGTCATCAAGAAGAATGTGATGCTCGGGATTGAATTTTACGCGCTCATCTTCTTTGTAGGCCTCGGGGTCGGCTTCTGCTTTTTCAAGTTCTTCTCCCATGATGACACGCGTATCATCCACCACGATTTTTACCTGCAGGAATTCGGTTTTTCCGGTGGCGACATCGAATGTGGCGCGAACAATTTGGCCTTTTTTGCCGTACTCTTTTTTGTATGCGGTGGCAAGCGCCGCTTCGATCGCTTCCAGTATTTTAGCCGGAGGAATACCGCGCTCCTCTTCAAGCTGTGTTAGGACGGAATTAATTACTTTTAGATCAAACATGTGAATGATTTTTAAGGAGCGAAGCGACTATAAAAATCTTCACCCCGCTACGATTTCACTGATTTAATAATACCGCAGATGTTATTCATCTAATAAACATTGGACACTCACCGCGTTAAGATTCTTACAAATTGCGGCGCGGGTCAATGATTCTCTCATGAGCGAAGCGACTATAAAAATCTTCACCGAGCACCACTTTCGTAGAACAAAAATTGCCTTAAATTACTAGACTGATGTTAATAAATCGCGGCAGGACAATTTTATCGTTGTGAAAGTGGTGCTCGATAAGAAAAATATAATCACTTCGTTCGTTATTTTTCTAAAAAAATGGGCTCGCGACTGCGAACCAATTGGTATAAATCTAACAAATCCACAGGATTGTGTCAATGTGTGTGGGTTTTTGGTAATTTTTAGGAACTCCTCGAGCGTCTTTGTGTGTGCTTGTGGTGCGCACACGTCAATTGTCCCCACAATCTTCTTCATAATCGCAAAAACAAGATATAATTTATGGTATTAAAATTATTCTTTAATTATGTCCCGCTTCAATACTTTTATTGTATCAATCATTCTCACACTTGTTCTCTTTGGAGCCTCAAGTCGTGTAAGCGCAGGTTCTGCCGAGAATATTCGCGGGTTTGCGTGGTCCGACACGATAGGCTGGATCAGCTTCAATAATTTAAGCGATGGCAATCTGAATAGCTACGGCGTCAATAAGGATGCCACGGGCAATTTGGTCGGATATGCGTGGTCGGACAATATAGGGTGGATTCAATTCGGGGGTCTTTCCGGATTTCCATCTGGTGGAGGTACGGTGGCGGTAAATGCTCGAGTAGTCGGAAATGCGTGGGAGGGATGGGTGAGGGCAATCGCGGGAGTGGGGCGTACAGATGGCTGGGACGGCTGGATTAGCCTGAAGGGAACAGGCTATGGAACAACGCAAAATGGCACCCTCATTCAAGGGTGGGCTTGGGGCTCGGAGGTTGTTGGCTGGGTTGACATGTCCCGAGTTTCAATGGTTGTTCCGGCATCTCAGCCGACGGCCACCTTATCGGTAAATCCAACGACTGTCGTATCCGGTGGATCTACCACGCTTACCTGGACAAGCGCAAATGCAACGAGTTGCACAGGTTCAAGTAACCCTGCGACTTCATGGTCGGGAATTAAATCACTGGCCGGCTCGCAGACGGTTTCTGGACTTGTTTCCAATACGACTTTTTCTCTGACATGCACAGGCCCCGGCGGCCAAATTACAGCCACGGCGAATGTAACGGTCTCGGCGGCGGGTGGGCGAATCCAAAACTATCGTCAACATCAAAATAGTACACCGGCTCTCGGGACTACGTGGCAGATTACCGGACCTGCAAATTATGGCCCATCAAGTGCGAATGGAGACACCACGCCGACAATTTCTACAGGCGGCTATACGCTCACCGTTACCGATCTTGCGGGAATGAATGAATCATATCGCTGGTGCCTGTATCCTATTGGCGGAACGGAATGCAATGCGGCAAATAGCGGCGGAATAGTTTGCAACGGTTCGACATGCACAACAACTCTCGGCGTTGCTCCAAACCAGGTATCAAAGACGGTGATCATATACACACCTGTTCCCGCTGGTACCGGGAGCGTTCGTTCCGTGCGGGCAAATGAAGATGGCGGTTTTCGCGACACACTGGCACGGGTTGATCTCGGGGTTTTGACAACCGACAATCCTCGAACATTCTCAAACATATCGGCGGGCAACCACGATGTGTATGTGTCAGACCTCCCGGGATTCGACGAGTACTACACAATTCGGACGTATCCTGAAGGGAGTGGCGAGCTATTTACATGCAGTGTCATTCCAGCTACCGGTAAATGCAGTCTCGCGACCTATTCAAATTTAAGTCCCGGAATTGTTTGCGGCTTGCCGAACGGGCAGGGCGGGAGCCTCTGTAAGATAGGCGTAACAGTAACTCCTGGCGTGGTAACGAAAGTCGCGGTCTTGTACGTATTGCCCGCAAACGGAGACGTCGAGATAAAGCGCGTTGGGGAGAGTGATACGACGGCCACTAGCCCCGCTACACAAGCGAAATTGGAAGACGCGATAACGCCGACGGGAAGTACCCAGAATCCTCTTCGTGTTAACAATGTTTCTTCCGGCGTTCATACTGCGACCGTTTCGAATGTGCCGGGGTATATTATTACTGCGGGATTTTGCGATACGCCCGGTTGCACCATAAGTAATTTTAATTTAGTGCCGAGCTGTGTTGGCCCGCGATGTAACATACAGATTAATGTCAAGTCAAATGCTTTGAACAGAATTGTCTTCAAGTACTTGCGATCGGCTATTCTCCTTCAGCCCGGGGAAATAAGAAATCGTCGTATTGACTCGAGTAACCAGTCCCTTCCCGGTACGACATGGAGCGTAAACGGCGGCACGCCTTCCACTGGGCAAGATGAATCATTCTCGGGAGCTCCGGGAAACTATAATGTAACAGTAACCGATCCTCCGGGCGGCGGTTCTTATGTCAAAACGTACTTGGACTGTATAGCTTTTGTTGGCGCTTCTAATTGTAATAGTTTCCCTTCTGGGTATACCACAGTAACAGGGTGTGCCACGGCCTCTTGTACATGGCCAGTTACTATTGAGCCGAATAAAACACGTTATATAGTCGTGAGATACGCACCGCAAGCATCAGCAGATATTACTGTCGCCGTTACGAATGCGAGCTCCGGCGGTGGGGGCGGAGCCGATTATACGACAGGCATGGTGAGTCGGTGGATGTTTGATGACAATCTTTCAAACAGCGTGGCTACTGCTCCTGCGGGAACTGCGGCGGGAACTATCGCATATTCAGCCGACGCAAAAAATGGAAAGTCGCTTTCGCTCTCCAATCCAACTACAGGTACGGCAAATTTGGTGAGGATACCGAATGCATCACCAATTAGCTTTTCGGATGGAAACCCGTATACCGTCTCCGTATGGTTTAAAGCAAGTTCTTTGGGGACGTACAAGACTCTGTTCACGAAAGCTATTGATCGTGATAATCGCGATTATTCCTTCTTTATAAATAGTCCGTCCGGTGGGTATGTTGCATCAGGAAAAACAGACGGCGATTTTTGGAATTCGACAGGGTTTACCGCCAATACTTGGCACCATCTTGCGATGGTTCGAAGCGGGCAAAATGTAAATGTGTACCTTGATAAAAATTTCAAATTCTCACCTCTTCCCGCCCAAAACGGAATCGGGGCTGACAGCGGGGGGGATCTTGGTGTCGGGGGACTTATTGCGGATAATGGGGGGGCGAAATGGGACGGTCTCATTGATGATTTCAGAATTTACAATGCCGCCCTTACTCTTGATCAAATTACACAAATACACGACAGTGTCGGAAGCGCTCCGGTAAACGGCGGAACAGGAAGAGTTACGAGCTCGGCCGGCAAGTTCGGTTCTACCATAAATTGCACGACGCCAAATTCCGGCGTCTGTAGCGCGGTCTTCGCAAATCCGTCGACAGTAACACTAAATGCATTTGCGGATAATGGGTCAATAATTGAAAGTTGGGGCGGATCATGTCAAGGAATCGGAACAATAAATGGCGCGAAAACTGCGGGCGCGTGTACGCTTTTGAATCTTGGGGCAAATGCTAATGTTACGGTAACCTTCGGCAAAAGTGCGGTTAAACCGCCCGCACCGACCGGCTTTACCGCGGGTGCGGGAAGCGTGTGCGGCTCGACGATTGCCCTTCGGTGGAATAGTGTGGTTGGCGCAATCTTTACTTTGAAGGAAGGTTCGACGGTTCTGTATCGCGGTCCGAATACTTCATATGAGCATACGGGACTGATTGCCGGAAATCCTCCGACCCATTCATACACCCTCACTGCGACGGTAGGTGGAGTAGAATCAGATCCGGCATCCGCTAGCGGCTCTACTGTTGCATGTCTTCAGAATCTCTCCTGCTCGACAGATGTCAGCACATCATGGAGCCGTCGCGATGTAACATGGACCGTATACCAAAATGCTGTCCCGCTTCAAAATCCATCCTACACATACCTGTGGTCCGGAAGTGAAGGACTAACAGGATCGGGGTCTACAGTAACTCGCCAATAT
>MHRX01000028.1:3373-16129 GCA_001822655.1 Candidatus Taylorbacteria bacterium RIFCSPLOWO2_01_FULL_45_15b | reverse complement strand
GCCTCGGATAAAAACCCTGCCCGTAGCATCGATTTGGACCCGTTTCAAGTTAATGAGTTCAGATATACGCATACCGCTCGCAAATAGCGTCTCCAGCATGGCACGATTGCGTAGAGCGACTACTTTTTGGCGCTCATACTTCATAGGCGATTCGATGAGCTTGACGAGATCTTTGAGTTCAGAGACACGAGAATGGTACTTTTCCATCCTGATGAGCTTTATTGATCCCGGAGCTATAGGAGTCTTTTGATCCATATCTATGAGATATGAAAGATATCTCCGAAGTGACGACAGAGTTCGATTAACCGATCCGCTTTTTAGTTTCATTTGAGCGGCCTGACCCTCAGCGGTCTTCCTATCAGTTGAGTTCAGATATGCCTTGAACTGTTCAATTGTCTTTTTGGTCACATCAGAGAAGGGGAGGCAAACCTCGTGTAAAAGAAAGGATCCAAAAGTCTTCAAATCGCGCTCATAGTTATAGAGAGTTTCGGCAGAATAATTGTTTGCCTGAATGTGAAGCAAAAAATCATCCATGAGAGGGAGATTGGCGCCAGAGTTTTTATATTTACCTGATGATTTACTCATAGATAGATTTAATGAGGTAGGGCAGGGCACACCAACAACGGTTTTCGGTCGCGCTTAGAGTATACCAAAATATGGGCTGACTGAGTATAATATCTCTAATGCTCACTTACATTCAAATATACATCATTCTCACTCAAAATTTATACGTAAAAGGAAAAGATGTGGATAATTGTTTACCTGTAAGATATTTGTCCCTTAATAATCATCAATTCCACTGAAGAGTCTCCCTTCTAAATCCTCGGTTCATCATTTTTTTTAATTAATAAAATTATGAGGATTTTTTTTAATAACCATGCGGGGATTCATCCACGTACGACCTGCTCATTCGCCCTAATTGCAGATAGGGCGTTATAGTTTGAGACACTATCCTTTAGCTTTAGAGCGAACACGTGCGTCCGGCTACTATTATCACTAATCAGCCCGTTGGACGGCTTTTGCAAGCGATGCTCGGCTTATGAGCTAGTAACTGACTTTGTGGTTAATAAAATGAGACGAAAAAATCAAATTTGATTGTGAATTTTAATTTTTTATAAAATTGACTTTTGCGGATTAATTTAAAAATACAATACGGGAGAAAATTTTAAATTAAGGTTAATAAAAGAAATTAAGTGAGTTCAAATTTGTTTCGCGCGGCGAATTTATTAAAATTATTATACAATGTTTTTTATTTTGTCAAGATGTCCGGGGAAGTGTGCCATGCCAGCGCCTAACCCTCTATCCCCCACTTCTCCTCACGGCTCAAAGCGAGTCGTGCATATACGCTCTCTCTCCATCATAGCTGAACGTCTAGTGTGTTGTTGTGGCGACAGCACTCTGCTGAACAGGCGTTGTCGTAGCCTGCTCTCCAGTTTCATTCTCATCACCAAAAAAGCGCATTACTCCCCTATCCCAAATGAGTTTAACCGCAACAGCGTTCCACGCCGCCAGAGCGGGCTGTTTTAAGTGATTACTCCATAAAGACTTGCCGGCTGATATAGTATACGAAACATTTTTACGAACGCCCTCGGATTCCGCGAACGTCTTTAGATCAATTCCAAGATAGCCAAGTATTGCTACTGCGATAATAATTACCAATATAAATTGTATAAGGCCGCCCTTTTTATTTATCTTCATTGCTTGTACAGATCTCATAAAACACACTACACACTATATACCAACCCTATATGTAAGAAAGTGGATTTAAATAGGCTTTCAAGTCAGCAATTGGCATTATATAAGTCCCCCCGCATACCAAACTCTTCCGCGAAAGAATTTTTACACCCTCACTTGCATACACCGTAAAGTGTAGGTGCGGCCCCGTCGAGTAGCCGGTGTTTCCTGAATAGCCGACTGTTTGTCCCCTGGCGACCGAATCGCCGGCCTTCACAGAGATAACCGAAAGGTGCGCATAAAGAGTAGACAGACCATTGCCATGACGGACAAGCACCCACTTGCCGTAAGAAGCACTCGGGCAAACAAGGTCAGTGTCCCCTACCCCCTCGACGACGCCGTCCGCGGCAGAAAATATTTTTGTTCCCACAGGTGCACCAAGATCAATCCCGTTATGGCCGTTTCCACTGTAAAGAGCCGCGTGCGCCGTTGCAAATTCGGTTTTTCCAAAATACTGGGTAATGCGCACTGTCTCAAGAGGCCACGAAAGTACCCCCTTCCCCGCTGACGGCAACTTCGAAGGGTCAATCGCGATTTGCAGATCTGACTCGAATTGCAGGAGCTCTTTTCGAAATGCTTCGCGGAGCGCAATTTTTTCATCCAGTATTTTCTTGTAGGCAGATTCCTTGTTTTTTGTCTGTGTTAAGAGGCTGTTTTTCTCATTTTTGTTTTGTTCGACTATCTTTTTTCTGTCCCCGATCTCGGTTGCAAGCAGAGATAAGTCTTTTTTTTGCCCAAGAGATTTTTCCCGTAGAGATGCGAGATGTTCTTTATTTTGCTTCAGCTCCGCGAGAGATTTGGAGAGACTTGCCTGCACCGTATAGAGTGATTCCCTGTCACCCCAAAAATCTGACAGGCTATCGTACCCAAACACGGCCTCCACCATAGAAAGCTCGTCCGACACATCGATCGTCTTCAGCGTAGTCATTATCCCCGCTTGATTTCTCAACATCTCTTTTTCAACATCGCTCATCGATCCCTCAATTTCCTCAATCTTAAGCTCGGCCGAAGCGATCTTCGCTTCAGTCAACTTGATGTCTGCCGCAAGTTTTTTTCTCGTTGAATCAAGCACCTGCACAGCGCCAGAGAGCGATTTTGCCTCGGCATTGGCCGCCCGTACCTCTTTCGTGTATTCAGCAATTGCCGCCTCAAGTTCAAGAATTGATTTCGCCTTATCCTCGATTTTTTGCTTCAGGTCTTCTATCGGCGCGGCGCGAAGCGGTAAAAAAGCACCCAAGGAAAGCGATGCAATAAAAATAAATATAACGCTGTGGCGCATACTTACATTATAAGGCCAAGATGGCGCAAGACAACCTCAGCAATACCTCTTCTTTTCCTATAATTGAAGCCACGGTAAAAGGATCCGGAGATTTATCTTTTCCCGTGAGTGAATATCGCAATGGCCACAGTACGTTTCCCTTGCCCTCTTTTTCCGCGTAGGGCATTAATGTCGCGGAAAGATCGTCTTTCGAAAAGGCGCCGTTCATGGCCCCTATGATTCGGGAAATTTCCTGAAGCCGCAAACGCACATGAGCCAAGTCCGCGTCTTGTTTCCAAGCAATTTTTGCCGGCTCTAATTTTGGCTCGAGAAAAAAATAATCAACTTCTCCTCCTTCTATAAGCTTCCCGAGATCGCTTCTGATTTCCAGGCGTTCCTGCACCACTTCAGTCGCTATTCTTTTGACATATTTCTCGGCGTTGATTTTGTCTGACTGGGCGAATCGGGGCGACGCCATCAGTGTTTCAACGATCCAGAGGGACAGCCCCTCATCGCGCTTCATATGCTGTTTATTAATCCAGCGTAATTTTTCTTCATTAAAAATTGCCCCGCCTTTCTGAACGCGGTCCAGTGAAAAATCAGCGATGAGTTCCTCTGGCGTATACATTTCTTTATCGGTACCAGGGTTCCAGCCGAGAAGCGCCAGGTAGTTTATGAGGGCTTCCGGCAGATAGCCACGGTCCCGATATTCCGTTACAGCGACTGCGCCGTGGCGCTTTGAGAGCTTTGACCGGTCTGGAGCGAGAATGAGCGGAATATGCCCATAGAGCGGCTGCGGCGCGTTGATGGCGCGTTGAATTAGGATTTGCCGCGGAGTATTCGAAATATGATCTTCTCCACGCAAAACATGGGTTATTCCCATTTCAAAATCATCTACCACTACCGCCAAGTGATACAAGGGCTCGTCAAAGCTTTTTGCCACGACAAAATCACCGAGATCCGTCGTGTCAAACGTGACCTCTCCCCGCACAAGATCATTCCAAGTAATTCTTATATTTGGATTTTTGAAACGAAGTACACTGGACCGTTTGCCCTCGACCTCCTTCCCTTCTTCTTTTGATTCGTATACTTGTCCCGCCACAACTAAATCTTTTAAATATTTTTTGTAGATTTCTGTTCGTTTGCTCTGATATACAGGCTCCCCGTCAAACTTTATTCCGAGCCACACCAGGCACTCTTCAATATTTTTTACGTAGTCGGGTTTTGATCTTTCCTTGTCGGTGTCTTCATAACGCAAAACTATTTTCCCCCCAAGATGCTTTGCAAAGAGATAATTAAATAGCGCGGTTCTAGCGCCCCCAATATGCAAAAGCCCCGTTGGGCTCGGAGGAAAGCGAACGATTATTGTTTTGTCGTTATTTCTTTGCATGCTTAAAATAATAGCATGAAATTTAAGCCTATTTTAGGAATTTTGACTTATTTTCCTATTCATGCTATAATGCACTAGGGAAATTACAACGATAGACTTTATGATACAGATCGACAGAATTACGTCCTTTGACCGTGATGAAATCGAGCGACTTCGCGGTTCAAAATGGAAAATCACGAGCCAAGACGAAAGCCAGAGCACGCTTGCCGAGATTGATCTCGATAGTCTTCCAATTGAAAGTATGCCTCAAGATTCTTTCAATGGTATCACCGAGATTAATCTCCCCTACGACGCACGGACTTTCCGAGCCATTTGGGAAAGCCGAGATCGTATTCCAAAATCCTGGAATGGAAAAATTTTTCTGTTCTATGGCACAAAATTCGGAGGAATTCCGCATCATCGGGAGCACGTTCTCGCACTTGTCGGCGCGAATGGACCCTGGCGGCAAGAATTACATGCACTCGGTGACTGCATTTAGGTAAGCAAAAAATCAACAACGACCAACAATGGTCGTTTTTTATTCATGAGTTTTGAATTAACAACATTTCATACGATATATCGTATGAAATGGAAGTCAGTTCATTTTTTGGTTGTCGCATATTTAGCATCGTTTGCTTATTCTTAACCATCACTGTGAGATTCTTGCGCCCAGAGAAAATTACGGAGCCCGCCATACTTTCACTGAACGATCGTTTTAAAACATTGATGCTTGACGCAGAACATACTATCCATAACCCATAGGGCGAAAGTAGTGAAAGTTGGGCGGGCGAGTATAACAATCCGCCAACAGGCGGATATGCGCGTTCTTCCGCGCAAGATTCGAGCTATTTCTCGTGCGCGAGCGCAATGTTGACAATCTCCTCTGCGATTTTTTTTGCCGCGTCCGGTGAGGAAAACTGAATCGCTGATTTTTTCATATCCTCACGAAGCGCACTGTCGCCAAGAACGCGATCGATCTCGGAGAGAAGCACGTGCGGCGTGAGATTTGCCTCTTCTATCACGATTGCCGCGCCAGTGCGGGAATAATTAAAAGCATTTTTTCGCTGGTGATCCCCATTCGATTCCGATATAGGAATAATTACGCTTGGCGTTCCCCACCGCGCGATCTCGAAAATTGCCGACCCCGCCCGCGAAACTACAATCGAGGCGACGCCCGCCGACATCGAAAGGGCGAGGTCGTTTAAGTAGTCAAATGGCTTATATCTATCCTTAAACTTACTCTCCCCAAGAACCACCGCCGCTGACTCAACGACAGCCTGCAGGTTCTTTTTCCCGGTCTGATGAATCACTTGATAACGCGTCAATAATTCAGGCAGAATACTGATGACTGATTCATTGATAATCTCCGAGCCTTGGGAACCGCCGAGTACGAGAACAACAGGCAAAGACTCGCTAAGCGCAAGAAATTCGTGGGCGCCATTGGAGAGCGGTCTTGAAATCGCTTTTCGTACTGGATTTCCTGTAAGCGCAACTTTATCCGCCGGAAAAAAGGTCGCGGCTTGAGGATACGACACAGCAATTCGCGTCGCAAACTTCCCAGCCCAACTATTGACGCGTCCAGGGACACTATCCGATTCGTGGATAATGACAGGAATTCTAAAAAATCGAGCGGCAAAAAGAGCAGGAAACGAAGCGTAGCCGCCTTTACCAAATACAACGTCAGGATACATCGCGCCCACAGAAAAGAAAGACCGGATTATCCCCCACGCTGTCCTAAATAAATCAAAAAAATTAAAAATTGATCTGTATGTTCGCATCTTGCCGGCGCTAGTTTTTTTAAAGGAAATACGGGTGTCAAAAAGCATACGAGTGCTAAATGGGTCATCGGACATATAAAAAAGTTCCGGGTCAAGAAGTTTGCGCTCCCTAACGACAGTATGAACCTCTTCAGCCACGGCGATAATCGGATAAAAATGTCCGCCTGAACCACCGCCGGTAAATAATATTTTCATAATTAAGTAGTTATCACTGATAGTTTATATTGTTGAGAGCGGTCATAAACGACGAATATTATTTCATATGATTTCCAGAAACAGATTTAGAACTCCTTTTCGCTCGCTGTTTTTAGAAAGATTCATTGCCCTTGTTGTTCCCAAAGTGCACTCAAACATTTATTTTTTTAATCGAGCGGGACACATTGAGAACGATACCGACCTCGGTCAGAGCAAAAAACAGCGCTGTTCCCCCATGGCTGACAAAGATGAGTGGCAAGCCCGAAAGGGGTAGGATGCCGAGCATGGCCGCAATATTTACGAAGGACTGTGTAACGATGAGTATAACAATACCGAGGACTATGAGTCCACCGAAAAGATCGGGTGCTCGCGCCGCTATTCGAAGTCCTCGAAGAGCGAATGCTACATACAAAAGTACGAGTAGAACACTGCCAACAAATCCAAACTCTTCCGCGGCAACGGCAAAAATTGAATCCCCGATTGGTTCGGGAAGGTAGTTGAATTTTTGCACACTTTGGCCAAATCCCCTGCCGGTGGCGCCGCCCGATCCGATGGCAATAAGCGATTGCTGGATTTGATATCCCGCCCCTCTCGGATCAGATGAAGGGTCAAGAAACGTTATGAATCTCTGCATGATATAGGGTTTTAAAAAAGCCATTCCCACAAGAACGACAACACCGACGCCGAATAGCGCGAAGAGGTGTCTCTTCCTCGCGCCGGCAACAAGGAACATTGCGGCTCCAGCGAGAAAAATCAGAGCGTAACTGTCCGTGTCGGGCTCTAGCAAGAGCACCACACCCACCAACGCGGATAGAATGAAAAAAGGGAGAAAGCCATAATTCCACTCTTTCACTTTGTCTCGCACGCTCGAAAGCCATGCCGCAAGATATATGATGTATCCGAGCTTCAGGAATTCCGAGGGTTGAAAAGTGGCAAATCCAAGATTTATCCAACGCTTAGCTCCGCCATATTCAAGTCCAAGACCCGGCACAAAGACAAGTAGTGTCAAGATAAACGAGACGATAAAAATAATAAACGCGTATTTGCGAAGATTTCTGTAGGGAAATCGTGAAAAATACCAGAGGGAACAAAGACCGAGAATCATCCCTAACACTATGTGATTAAACACGATTGAAAAGACGGAAACTGTTTCCCTCGCAACAAGACCAAGCGTCGCAGAAAAATAAATTCCAAAACCGGCCAAAACAAGAATAAGAACTGTGGTAAGGAAAACGCGGTCGACGGAAGCTTTACGCATGGAAAACAGTATACCACCAGTGAGGCTGATGATTGGACTTCGAATATGAAAAACCTGTGCGACGATTGTCTAAATAGTTTCTTTCTTTTCTATCGACTACGGAAGCAGAGCAATAATAATACCGAGTATCGCCACCACCACCCCCATGACCCAATATCTCATAGTTACCTTGTATGAAGGCCAACCGGTCGCTTCAAAGTGGTGGTGCAGAGGCGCGATAAGAAAAATCTTTTTTCCTTTTCTGAACTTTTTTGAAACAATCTGAAGCATCACAGAAACGGTAGTCAAGACAAGCAGAAGCGCTATAATCGGCAAAACAAAAAGACCGTGTCCTCCACCCAGTTCGTCGGTCATAAAAGCGACAACTGCAAGGGTGACCGTGAGCGCCATTGAACCTGTTTCCGACATATAATAACGCGCAGGCGGTATATTGAACCATAAAAACGCGAGAATAGACCCAGCCACCACGGCGCAAAACGCGGCAAGATTGATCTGATCTTGGTTGAACGCGATAACGGCATACGCTCCATACATTATCCCAAAAATACCCCCCGCAAGTCCGTCGAGTCCATCAATAACGCCACCAGAATAAATAAAAACAGTTACCGCAACAAAAAGCGGAATGATGAGCCATCCGAAATAGATACTACCCCCAAAAGCCTCCGGCAATCCAAGCGCAACCACATCAAGCTTGTAAAAAAACCAAAGTGCACCAAAAAGCGCAAGTACCATCACGACAAAAAGCCTCTTTGTGAGAGACAGGCCACCAGCCACGTGATCTCCACCGCCTTTCACCTCAAGATAGTCGTCTACAAGGCCGACGAGCGCGCCGACAACGAGCGTAAACAGCGGAATCCATGTCTGATCACGGCTTAAAAAATCGAACTTAGTCCAAACACCGCCAAAAATTGAACCTGCAATATAAAATCCGAGTGTGGTGAAAAAAATAGAAAGCCAAATAATAACGCCACCCATTCTAGGCGTGCCAATTTCTTTTTCCTTGTGCAACTCGTCAAAAAAAGGCGTGGCCGCGCCGTCGAGTGTCTTCTTTCCCGCCTTTTTTTTCCACATCTTAAATGCATATAGATAGGGCGTGAGAATAGATGAAATACCAATCCCGATTACGAAGGAGATTGCGGTCGGAACAAGAACTTTCATAATATCAAGCGGTACAAGCATAGTTAAAAAAAATTAATGCCCACTGTCAGACCCCAGAAACCCAGCGAAAGCTCGGGACTCGCCCATAACGCACCACAGGGTGCGGGTTTCAGGACTTTTTGTCGTCCACAACATGATGGCGATTGTGATCAATCCTAACTGCTAGACAATAAAATATACGGCTATGATCTGTCGAATATTTTATTTTAAGAATCTACAATCTAAACATGGGTGTCGCTCTGTGAACTCCCCTTCAGGGAAAGTCTTGTTTTCACCAGCGTCGTCCCGCAAGGATTGGCCCACAGCGCACTATCGAAAATTTTGCGCTCGGTTAAATTAGTATACTCGAATCAAAGGCGCCAAACCAGACACAATGAATAAAGGCACAAACCGCCTCGACATGTCCCTCGAATGAGCTCACGACATTCGGTTTGCAAGACGCGGACGAGTAGGATTTGTTTGAGCGCCTTCGAGCTACGACATTTTATTTTTATTTTCCCTCGCGGATCATATTTAATGAAAAAAGCAGTATACTTTAATTCCGCTATAGCGGAATTATAGTATATTGTTTCAAATCGTTTACGTGACGTTGCCCTGCGAAGGCTTTATGTATTTATCGTTACCGCCCAACATTTTTCCTTTCTCGTTCTCACCCGAACGCAAGCAAAGCCCGTCCGAATGGATTCATCCGGGCGGGCAGTTTGCTTGCTGAGGCGGCTTATCCGACTTCGTTCGTAAGCCGCCTCTCGGCTTGCCCGCACCTCTCCGCTCGCCGTCGCTCACGTCGGGTTGCCCTACCAGAGGACTTCTATTTTTATAAATAAAAATATGTCGAGCACCGCCTCGTCTGTTTCGTCTACTGACGAAACATGACTGCGGCGTTCAAGTCCGAACGCAAGCAAAGAAGTTTGCTTGCTGAGGCGGCTTATCCGACTTCGTTCGTAAGCCGCCTCTCGGAATTTCACTCGTCGCAAGCTCCTCTTTAGAAACCCACGGTTTCTAACGCTCGGAGACTCGCTGTTTTCCTAAACGGAGAACTCCCGTTCTCCGACCCTCTCCCAGCTTCAAGTCCTTGAGTCATCTCACTCATTACATTCATGAGCCGCCTCTCGGACTTGAACCGAGGACCTTCACTTTACAAAAGTGTTGCTCTACCAACTGAGCTAAGGCGGCATTATTAAATTATATTTTAGAAAACCGTCTTCCACATCCTGCTTAAAAGTACTTCCTTTGTCGCATATCAATGCCTGCTCGACTAACCAGCACGCAAAACTACAAATCTCTGATACTTTCTTTATGCGCCTTTACGTTTTCAAAATATAACGAAACTGAACCGCGATTCCTTTTGGCGCCTCGTCCTTTCAAGCGAACAAGCGCCGAAGTCAGAAGATCATGCATTTTGTGCGTTACATCAAGCACAATCTTCTTCAAGCCAGACTTCAAAGCTCCGTACCCGCGAATCGTTATTTGCGCCACGATTTTGAGCGAGCGTTCATGAACCAACCTGCTTGAATTTATTATACGATTATCGACTTTTGCCAACCACCGATCAGCCGCCAAATCGCTCCCCATTTTCGCGAAAACAGATTTTCTCATAATAAGAATCATGAGAAGCACGTAAGCGATAATGAGAATGTAATGCTCTGTGAGCATAGATAAGGGATTACCCGAGAACGCTATACCGTGTCATGCGCGCCACGCGAATTTTTTCGCCAAATTTGTGTACCGCCGTATCAATGTGCTCCTTCACGGTTATCTCGGGATTTTTTATAAATGGTTGCATAAGCAAAACATCGGCCGATATCTCGCCGTTGGATTTATCCTCTTCGGCAACCTCGTCAATATCTATATATTTCGGGCTTGTCGCCGCTATTTGCATAGCGATATCGTGCGCCAACGCTTTAAATTCACTATTCGATGAAACGAAATCCGTCTCACACTGAACCTCAACCAGTGTCGCAACACTTCCTTTGGCGTGCACATATGCGGCAATAGTACCGGCGCCGAGAGTTCTATCCTGTTTTTTTAGAGCCGCCGCCCCCCCTTTTTTTCGCAGAATAGTTATTGCCGATTCCATGTCGCCCTCGGCCTCTTCAAGAGCTTTCTTGCAGTGCATTACAGATATCCCAGTGGCATCGCGCAAAGCTTTGATTTGTTCAGTGGTAATCGTAGACATGTTCAATTGAATAAGAGCTAATAAAGGAGACTCGGGATCTAAATAATCGCAGGCGATGATGATGTCTGTGCGGTCGTCTTTAATTTCTTTCCTTCTGAATACGCCTCGGCAATTTGTTTAACAAAAAAAGCGATACTTGTAAAAGATGTATCGTTCGCTGGAACGGGATAATCAATCTCTTTAAAATTGCAGTCCGTGCTCGATAGACTTATGACAGGGATATTTTTAGATTTCGCTTCCTTATGCGCCGTTTTCTCTTTTACTACGTCAATAATAAATAGCGCTTTGGGAAGACTCTTCATGCTAACAAGCCCGTCAAACATTTTTCTCAAATCGTCTATCTCCCTGTCGATTCGAAGCCTCTCTAGCTTCGTGTATTTAGCAAGCTCCCCTTTTTCTCTTTTTGACACAAGATCTTCCATATGCTCGATTCTTTTTCGAATCTCTCCAAAGTTGGTAATAGTCCCTCCAATCCAGCGACCCGCCACGAATGGCGCACCGACTTTTTCGGCTTCCTGACGAATCAGCGCAGTCGCCTCTTGCTTACCGGAAACAAAAAGCACCTGACCGCCTTCACCGGTTATGGTGCGTACTATATTTTTTGCGGTCTCAAGGAGATCGTTTGTCTTTTCCAAATCAAAAAGCTCAACCCGGTTTTTGGTGCCATAGATGTAATTTCCAGCAGAAGGATGTCGGCGAGTGCGACCATACCCATAATGGGCGCCGGCCTCAAACATTTTCTGAATAATTGCCTTTTTGTCTGCAATCTTTGCTTCAGTCATAAGTGCGAGTGTATCAAATAGAACCCCAAAGGGCAAGAGGGCTTATTCGCTCGTTTTATCTGGCTATTTCAGAGGATTTTTCCTCATTTGAGGCCGAAGTAAGAGCCTCTATGACCGGCTTTATCTCGCCACGCAGAATACCCATAATATTATGCCACGATTCCTTAATTCGGTGATCGGTAACTCTGTCCTGTAATATGTTGTATGTTCTTATCTTTTCAGATCGAGAAGCGGTGCCTATTTGATCTTTTCTCTCTTTCGACAGAGTGGAATGAATCTCCTCCTCGTGGCGCTGTTCGAGCTTTGCCGAAAGAATTGCCAGGGCTTTTTCTCGGTTTTTCAATTGACTTCGCTCCGAGGTGCATCGGACATCTATACCTGTAGGCTTGTGGATAAGACGCACCGCCGTCTCCACTTTATTGACATTTTGCCCTCCCGCGCCGCCGGAACGGGAAAATTCAACATCAACATCAGCTGGATTTATTTCGAATTTTGCCTTTTTTCGTATGGGTAGGATAGCGACAGAAGCAGTCGATGTATGAACGCGTCCCGTTTTTTCAGTAGCTGGAACACGCTGGATCCTGTGGACACCAGTTTCAAAACGCAGTTTCGCATAACAGTCTTTACCACTGATTTCATAGGAAGCCTCCTTAAATCCTCCAAGCGAACTCTCCGATTCCGCAAGCTTTTTTGTCTGCCAACCTTCACTTTCAGCAAATTTCAAATACATGCCGGCAAGCTGTTCGGCAAAAAGAGCGGCTTCCTCTCCTCCGGCGCCCGCCCGCACTTCAAGAACCAAGTCAGATGGATACTCCTCTTCAACTTTGTCAAATGCCAAAATATCGTCCATCTGTTTCAAGATGGCATCCTTCTGAACGTCAATGTTGGCAAGTTCCTCCTTGGCCATATCTTCCATCGAAGGGTCCGATGCGGCGAGATTTTTCATCTCCACCTCTTCTTTCAAAAGCCGATCCAGTGTTTCGGCAAGGTAACTCGTCTTGTAATTTTCTTTGTATTTTGTGAGATCCATGCAGGACAAAGACGCCGC
>MHRX01000028.1:0-3286 GCA_001822655.1 Candidatus Taylorbacteria bacterium RIFCSPLOWO2_01_FULL_45_15b | reverse complement strand
TTGGCAGCTTGGCGCGCCTTAAATTTCTCAACGCGTCCCGCGGTGTCGAGAATCTTCTCATTTCCGGTATAGAAAGGATGGCAATTACTGCAAATTTCAACGGATATCTTCTCTTTTGTAGAGCCAATATGCATGACGTGTCCGCAAGCACATGTGGCCACAGCATTGGTAAAATAGGTTGGGTGGATGCCTTTTTTCATGATTCGAAAATAGTAGCAAAAGTCACATGTTTCGACAAGTCGCCGCTATTACAATCGTAGCTATTACAGGCTTGCTCGAACCTATTGACTTGTAGGTGTCATGTTGTTCTAATAGTATCAGAATGCAAAACCATCTATGAGCACCAAACAAAAGACCATTCTGATCAATATCTACCTTATCGGCTTCTTTCTACTCGTCGGGTTCTTGGCATACACACAGAACATGGAATCGCTCGCCACAACACCCGCCCAAGGGCCAGGACAAAAGAATGAACTCTACCTCATCGAGGGTAAGTTTCTCGCCCATGGCTCTCAGGGCGCAGGCGAGATGATCGGCCTTTCGGGGAAGGACGGCTACATCCTCGTGATGCCCGATAAATTCGTTGGAACCCCTAAAAAAGGTTCCCTTGCACAGGCAGATGGTTACCGATTCATTGTGCAGGATTTTGTGGAATAATTCCCGACCCTGCCGAGCCGCACCAAGTTCTTGGTGCGGCTTTTTCATAATTTTTTTCGGCTACAGCTTGATAAAATTGAAACATCGTGGGAAAATTCAACAAGAAAGACGCTAATATGAAATTTCCCCAAATTCCTTGGCAATCCCTGCAGAAACACTGGAATCGAATAATCCCGCCCGACCACTTCCTTCGGAAAAAACGCTGTATAAAAATTATTCAGTGGACACTCGTCTGGTACCTAGTGATCAGCTTTATTATGCTCGCTATCATGGAATTATTTACCGAGAGAAATTTCCAATAACTCCACTTCGCGGGAGTTTTTTATTTTTTCATTTTCTTTATAGTGTTCGATATATCGAACACTCTTCCCCTGGCCGTTGCACCAATCGGTCTCTAATCAACCAATTCAAAATTTATACTTTTCTGCAATCCTTTCTTTCCTAGAGCCTATCCACTATCTTCCCCCTGTCAGAAAACCCTTATTTTTGTCTGCAAAACTTCGTCTCGCCTAGAGCGTAATCTATTACGCTCTAGGCTCCGTCTCGTTTTTCGCCAAAAAATAAGGGTTTTCTGACTTGGGTACCGCGAGATAGTGGATAGGCTCTTATACTAAATACTATATACCAAATACTAAATACTAAATACTAAATACTATTTTATTATATCAACAAGCTTCTGATATTTATCTGCGAGCGCCATAACGTCGTCGCCGTAAAATGCGTAGGAAGGTTTCGTCGCATTCGTCCATCCCGCAAAATACCGAAGCGCGGCTAGGCGTTCCGCGGCACGAATGCCTTTGTCCGCCCCGTTATCCATCATGAGGAGTCCTGTTGCCATAAATGCGTCGTCGGGGTTCCAGGGATTTGGCGGATTATGCCCTGTTGCCTCTCCAATCCGATCCTCGTACAAAATCCACGTGGAAGGAATGAACTGCGCAGGACCCATCGCACCTCCCCAGCCGTACCAGGGCTTTTTTGAAACGGGCATCTTGTCGGGGTCAAGTCCAAGTCGTCTTGTAATATCAAGAAACGGTTCCGTGTCGCGTGGCGCTTTCATATCAACTCTCCAAGTCCCCGTCCCCACGTTTTCTCCGAGATTTGACTCCTCTGCAATGATTCCAAGAATAAGAGCAGGTCGAACGCCGGTCTTGGCCGAGGCCACTTTTGCATATTCATAAGCCCTTTCAAAAGGAATCGCGGCGGAGTTTCGTAGACTAAAGAGAGCTGTGCGTATGGAAGCCGCACTTTTTTCCTTGTCCGCGAGAATAGCCTGGTATGCTTTTTCCTGTCCTTTCGTATCAGCGAGCAATTTCTTTTTTTCCAGCTCCTTTTCCTCAACTCTCTTTTTCTGTAATTCCTGAATGAGCTTCAATTCCACTTCGTCAGCTTTTTTATCCTCCAAAGTTGCCTTTACATCCTCGGTCTCCTTTTTGTTTTGTGAGACAGACTCGTAGGATTGATGAAGTGATGATTTTATCGCTTGAAATGAGTCCACATCCAGGAAAAAATCCGAGAGATCTTCGCGCGATAGAGCGACTTCAGCAATAGAAAAAGAATCCATTGCGTGCGTCCTTCGAACAATCTCCGCCAGCGCATCTTTCTCACGATTAAGCTTATCTCCGAGTTCGCCAATCGTTTTTGACTTTGAGCCAATGTCGCTCGTCAAACGCTGGATTACAAGATTACGCGCCTTAATCGATAATTGCGCCTGTTTTATTTCGGCATTTAAAATATCCACATCGCGCTCCAAAGAGACGCGCTCGCGCTGTTTGCCGTCGAGTATCACTTTTTGACTTGCGATCTGTTTTTCAATATCAGCAAGCTCTTTTTCGAGTTCGGCTCTTCGCTCGCTCGTCAACTGTGCCTGGATTTCACCTGTTGGGGCAAAAACCAAAAAGCCCAGAGCTATCAATGAAGCAACGGCAATTCGCTTTCCAAAACGAGTAATAAGCATTGCTTTTATTCTAACAAAAAACCCCCATTGAGAAAACTTGGGAGTTTATTGTGGAGTTTGTTGTGGAGTTGTTAAACCGGACAAAAACCCTACCCTATTCAGCCTTTTTTCCGTCTTCTTTCTTAGCTTTAGCAGGCTCTGCACCAGGCACTGCTTCCTCATCCTCTTTCTTGCCCTTTGCATCAGATACTTCGATCTTCGTCATATCTATCGTAGTCGGCGCTTCCTCGACTTCTTCTTTGGCAACAGATATTGCCGCCACCACTTCTTCGAGTTTACCCAAGAGCGTAACGTTCGCCGGCAATGCTACGTCTTTTACCAAAATCTGGCTCTCCAATGTTGAGAGCACGTTGATATTTACGTCGATTGACTGCGGCAAATAACGCGGTTCCGCTTCAAGCTTAAATTCATGCATAACTTTAACGAGAATGCCCCCGAGGTCTTTGACAGCGGCAGACACTCCAACAAAGTTAAGTGGTACGCCAACTTCAATCTTTTGACCCTTTTCAATAGTATAAAAATCTACATGGCGAAAAACTCCTGTTACAGGATCAACATCCGTTGCGTAGATCATGGCAGGCACCGCCTCCCCTTCTCCCGCAAGCTCGATAAGAGTCGTCTCTCCCGCCTTGCGCCATACTTTTATGAATTCCTGCATTGGTACCGAAATTTCTG
>MHRX01000027.1:8633-9644 GCA_001822655.1 Candidatus Taylorbacteria bacterium RIFCSPLOWO2_01_FULL_45_15b | reverse complement strand
CGGTGTTCAGACCATCCAGATAATTCATAACTTAAAAAGTATAATACATCTTTCTAACAATCTTTAATTGTTGTTTGCCGGCGCTCCAAATATTGCGACCCAGTTTTATCTTTTTAAAATATTTTTTCTACAACTTCTCACTAAAAACTAATAACTAAAAAACCGTTTTTCGACTATCCCCACCCCCGTTGACTTAAGGGGTCTCCAGGATATACTTACCATCGTTTAGTGTTTTTAGATAGAGTTCCCGATGGCAGAAAGAGGCTTTACAGAGCCATTTAATTGTAGAAAGTCAGTTTAGTCTTAATTTTAGGCTTATTTTAGTCACCCCACAGGACCCTGGTTCCGATTCGAAAACTCGAATAAGGAAAAAACAGGCGAAATATAGGGATATTTTTAAAAAAACCGTTATCGGCTCTTTTTTTGTTGTGGGCATTCTTTCAGCTCCGCTTATCGCCCATGCGGGGTTTTTATCGTTTTTGGCCGAAATTTTTACAGGCGAAAAAGTAGCGGCTTCTGCCGAGGAGAACAACGTTGCGTCTCCGAGCCTTGCTTCTATCCAGATCCTCAAATCTGAATTACGGCCCGATCCGGATTCATCAAAGGGTGGCGCTGAAATTATTATTGTGAATGACAATGCTCTCGTCGCCGAAAATGGGCCTTCCGGAAGCCTTGCGGATATTGAAGGACGCGAGTCAACCTCTTTGGAAATCAGTATTTATGTGGTAAGAGAGGGTGACACGCTTTCGGCAATTGCAGAGATGTTTGAAGTGTCTGTAAATACAATTGTGTGGGCAAACGATATACAGAGAGGAATTGTTCGTCCTGGTCAAACTCTTGTAATTTTGCCGGTATCTGGTGTCAGGCATACGGTTAAAAAGGGTGAAACTTTAAAATCCATTGCCGCAAAATATAAGGGAGATCTTGAGGAAATATATGATTACAACGGGGTTACTGCTGACACGGCGCTTGCTGTCGGAGATATTGTTATCATTCCCGACGGAGAAATTG
>MHRX01000027.1:0-8622 GCA_001822655.1 Candidatus Taylorbacteria bacterium RIFCSPLOWO2_01_FULL_45_15b | reverse complement strand
ACAACATCCTCAAGTTCTACCGCAAAACTTCGTGATGTCGGCGGACCTGTTTTCGAAGGATATTACATGCGCCCGGCTGATGGCAGAAAGACGCAAGGACTTCATGGTTACAATGGAATTGATATTGGCGGTGCTGTCGGGGACCCAGTTTACGCGGCGGCCGATGGAGAAGTCATTATTTCTCGCTCTGGTGGTTGGAATGGAGGATATGGAAACTATATCGTTCTTAGGCACGCCAACGGCACACAAACACTTTATGCACATAACAACAAAAATTTAGTATCAATCACTGATGTTGTTGTGAAAGGTCAAATTATAGGACTTGTCGGCAGTACCGGAAAATCAACCGGCCCGCATCTACACTTCGAAATTCGCGGGGCCAAGAACCCGTTCTAGGGTGGAATCTGGAATTTGAATCCAGAATCTAGAATATTGAATAGCGTGGCGAGTAAAGTTTGGCAGATTGCTCTCTCGCTTTGTTGCCATTTGATTTTCTCTATATAAACTGCTACGTTCAAGTAAGAAAGGCGCACCATTATGCTGTATCCTGAACAGATCAAGGCTTTTGCCGCTCGATTTCCCGGCAAAAAAATTGTTTTTGTTCCGGAAACAGATGCGAGTGAGGCCATCGTAAAGATTGCGGAAAATTCCCAAGATTCGTGGGATGTCGTTCTCGCTCTTATATCAAGTACATCGCTCCGCGTTCATTACCAAGCGAAAGAGCTTTGGTTCGTTGTGAAAGGTACGATGAATCTCTATATCAAAGAGGTTGGATGCGTTCGTTGTGTTCCACTTGATTCCGGCGATTCCTATACCATTAACCCAGGCATCTCCTATTGGGTAAATAATGGAGTCGGCACTGCGGAGGCGCTTGTTATCACATGGTCAGAGCCCGCCGCCTGACGACCATAAATTGGTTGGGTAGCCGCTCATTTTTTGGGCGGTTTTTTCTTCCCATATCTCTGTGGCTGTCAGACAGACACAAACCGTCGAACTCTCGTTCGGTTTTTTATAGTTCTTTGTTAGTGAGAGACTCTATGTTTCAGCCGATTTCTTTTGGACGATATTGAAGCGCTTCCAAAATATTTTCAGGAGTTATTTTCTCCACTCCCCCCAAGTCCGCGATGGTGCGCGCAACTTTTGCGACTCGGTGGTACGCGCGGGCGGACAGCGTTAATTTTTTTGCGGAAGAATTTAAAAGCAGAAGCGCTTTATCGGTAAGAGAAATATTTTCGAGCAGATTCTTTGCGCCGAGGGACGCATTCGAAGCCTTTTTTAGTCCCAGTTTCTTTGCTCTGAATTTTTGACGCTCCCTTGCTTCTTCAACTCGTCTTTTTATTATCTCGCTTTTCTCCCCGTGCTTGTTTTTTGACGAAAGTTTTTCGTGATCGACATGCGAAACATGCGACCAAAGGTCAATGCGGTCAATAATCGGGCCGGAAAGTTTTCGCCGGTATAAAGCGACATGGTGGGGACTGCAACTGCAGGCTTTTACATTCGTTCCGTAATACCCGCATGGGCATGGGTTCATCGCCGCAAGAAGAATAAAGTGTGCGGGAAAAAGTACCGATCCTCTGGCGCGAGAAACAGAAACCACACGGTCTTCTAGGGGTTGGCGGAGGGCTTCCACAACACGGCGGTCAAATTCAGGAAATTCATCGAGGAACAACACTCCTCGGTGAGCTAGAGTGATCTCGCCGGGTTTTGGAATCGAGCCTCCGCCCACAAGCGAGACATAGGATGATGTGTGGTGCGGTGCGCGTACTTGTGGCCGAGTGATCAGGGGTTCCTGCAGTAGTCCTGCAACGGAATAGATGGAAGTAACTTCAAGCATTTCGTCGAAGCTCAATTCTGGCATGATTGACGAGAATGCCTTTGCAAGCATTGTTTTTCCAGTTCCGGGCGGTCCCCACATTGCGGCGTTGTGTCCGCCCGCGGCGGCAATCT
Source organism: Candidatus Taylorbacteria bacterium RIFCSPLOWO2_01_FULL_45_15b (assembly GCA_001822655.1). Classification (GTDB taxonomy): domain Bacteria; phylum Patescibacteriota; class Minisyncoccia; order Phycocordibacterales; family 01-FULL-45-15b; genus 01-FULL-45-15b. The sequence goes on along the minus strand of MHRX01000027.1, from coordinate 6,675 downwards.
CGAGGACGCGCTTTGCAGTTTCTTGTCCGGCAATGTCCTCAAAGTCGTGATCACCAACAAATTTCGATCTCTCTATTTTTGTCCGTGGCTGGGGAGTCAAAATTTTTCTTTGGTGCGGTTTGGGAGAGTCATTTCCGATCGTTTCTTTTTCGTGGAGATGTAGAACAACATCGCGAAGATGTGAAACACTGAAAATTTTTACCCCCTGAATTAAAGCGGCTTCGGCAGAATTTTCTTGCGGAACGTAAATTTCCTCAAATCCTTTCACTCGCGCATGTGAAACTAGAGGCAGAACACCTTTTACCGGACGGATGTCTCCTTCGAGAGAAAGTTCGCCGAGAAATAGTTTTTTCGATGGGTCAAAAAAAATATCGCGAGCGGCAAGCAGATAGGAAAGCGCAATCGCAAGGTCAAATGACGGACCTTCTTTTTTTATATCGGCGGGGGCGAGGGATATCACCACTTTCTGATTTTTGTTTTTCGGTGATTTAAGTCCAAGTCCTGAATTTTTTATGGCGGCGGAAATTCTGTCTCGAGATTCTTCTACTGCCTTGTCAGGAAGTCCGACTATTGAAAAAGCCTGAAGTCCGTTCGCGAGATCTATTTCAACGGAAATCGTGGTTGGCGAGAGGAGAGAGGTTTGAGCAGAGTAAACTTTAGCATACGACATGAGAAATAGTATACAGTATTTTGTATATAGTATTTAAGAGAGTATTATTCATAAGACCGATAAAATTAATCTTCTAATACTACATACTAAATACCGTATACCAAATACTATTTCGTGTGTTCCATGCAAGTCGAAGCGGCTGGATTTGCTTCTAGACGGCCAGTCTCAATGATCTTGCCACAGTGTTTGCATACTCCATAATTGCCGCTTTCAATCCTTACAAGCCCTTCTTTTACTTCATTAAATCTAATCTCAAGCTGTTTTAAAATTGCGGCATTTTCCTCAAATTCTTCAATGGTATCGGCAACCTCATTTTGATCTGCTGAATCAGTATCCATCTTTGCGGGGGTCGGTTCCCAGTCTTTTGGATTGTCGGGGTTGATGCGTCCAACAGTTTTCAATTCGCTCTCCAGCGTTCGAAGTTCATCTTCTAGAAGTTTTTTATAGTGTCCTTTGTTGATTTCCATAATTGACAATTGTATCGGAGAATAAATGTATCTGCAATTTTCGGTTTGCGCACACAATCAGCTTCAAGCCTCTCTAACGAACAAGGCTGTTTTCGTCGAGCTTTCTCGAAATCTCAAGGTATGTTTCGGGCGTGTCAGTAATAATCAATGTACCGGTATCTGGAAAAGCATAGATGAGCGACGATTCCCCCGACGTGGTCTTCAGGATTCGCGCGTCCTTGTTGTGGATCAATACGTCACCAAAGCGCGGGGCGGTGATTTTTTTATCGGGAGTTGTGGATGCGGTCGATGTTGCAACTGGCGTTGAGAGAATCGTATAGAGTGGTTTTAACATGAGCAGATCTTTGAACAGTGCGTGCAGATTTTCTTCAATGCGCAACATGCCGGCGAAACCATTTTCGTATGAGTCTAGCGGTATTATGATAAAGAAATGCGCCTCTCTGTTTTTTTCAACTCCAAGGAAAAATTTTTTTTGAAAAGCCCTCAAAAGCTCGGGAGGCAGGCTCGTCTCGAGAATAAGAAATAGTTCCTCTGTTGCGAGCGGGACGCTGGCCGATTCTTTTGTTGCGGGTGTTTTTTCGAGATAAAGCTCGAATAATCCCGCCGGTGGAAGCGATTTTTCGGCCGCGATGAGCGCGGCACGGAGTTTTGTCCTATCGAGGTCTGACGCTTTGATGACTATTCTATCGTCGGCAGTTATCAGGCCGTCCGAGTTGACCGCTATAATTGGTCGAGGCGCTACGTCTATGAGAGCGATTACGGTCCAGATGATTCCCGCGGCTAAAAGTATTATGGAAAGTGTGGCGATGAAATATCGCCCGTTTATTTTTTTTCGCGCAGTGTCTTCCGCGTATTCTTTCTCGTCAGTCTTTCGTGCGTTTTCGGCGAGCGCGATATCAATGAGCGAAGTATTTTTATTATGGATAGCCTCTCCAACGTCGCTTGCGTAAGTGCGGATCGGGCTCAATCTTCCGAGCGAGTTTCGCGGCGCTGTGCTAATTTCGCTCGGTACGGCCTCATTTGAATGGTGCGAAACATGGGCGTCAGATTTATCGAGAAATTGTGAAGCGGCATCGACGCGCTTCTTCTTTTGAAGGATATCGTCAGCGGATGCTTCTTTTCCAATCGTTTCGAGATCGTCTTCAAGTGTGTGAAAGATTTTTTGTCGATTATCTTTATTTGAGTTCGGTATTTGAGGCTCCATCTATATTTTTAATGTAATTGGGGTCTGCTTTTTTTATTGAAAGACTGATACGACCTTTTTCGTCGATCTCTTTAATGATTACCGGCACGCGGTCGCCTTCCTTCACATATTTCGCGACTTTATCGATTCTGAACGGCGCTATTTCGGAAATATGCACCAGGCCATCAACGCCATGACCGATGCGCACGAATGCGCCGAACTCGGCAAGCTTGACGACTTCCCCCGTGAATTTTTCTCCAGGTTTATATTCCCGGGTCATGTCCTGAATGATATCACGCGCTTTTTCAGCAGTCCCGTTCTTGCCGGTAATAAAAATAGTGCCGTCGTCCTCGATTTCTATCTCTTCGACAAGAGTCTTCTCCTTTATTGTGTTGATAGTTTTGCCTCCCGGGCCGATAATTTTTCCTATTTCCTCAACTTTTACTTTTAGCGTCAGAATTTTCGGAGCCTTTGGGGAAATATCGCTTCGTGGAGTCGGGATTGCCGCAGTAACCACATCAAGAATCTTGAGTCGTGCCGATCGGGCTTTTTCAAGAGCTTCTGCCAATATGGCGATTGGTATTCCGTCAACTTTTACATCCATCTGAATTGCAGTTATACCCTCGCTTGTTCCCGCCACCTTAAAATCCATATCGCCATGGTGGTCTTCCGGTCCTTGGATATCGGTTAGCACTTTGTATTCTCTCTCATTTTTCATGAGGAGCCCCGAAGCGATGCCTGCAACTGGCCGTGAAATAGGCACACCCGCATCCATGAGGGCAAGAGACGATGCGCAAACTGATGCCATTGATGTAGAGCCGTTAGACGAGAGCGCTTCCGAAACAATGCGAATCGTGTAAGGAAAAATTTCCTTTGGCGGAAGAACAGGAATGATAGCTTTTTCCGCAAGTGCGCCATGGCCGATCATCCGCCTGTTTGTCCCGCCCACGCGACCTGTTTCTCCGGTTGAGAAAGGCGGAAAATTATAGTGGTGCATAAACCTTTTTTTCGCCTCGACTTCCATTCCTTCTATAACTTGTGAATCACCGGGCCCGCCAAGTGTCAGAGCCGAGAGAATGTGTGTCGCTCCTCTGTAAAAGATGCCCGAACCATGCAACATCGGCGAAATTCCTCCTGCTTGTGCAAAAAGCTCGCGAATATCGTCGAATCCCCTGCCGTCAGGGCGACGAGAGTTTTCTATCGCCTCTTTGTGCAGTAGATCGTTTACCGCAGAGTCAAAATAGCCGTCCGCAAATTTTGTCTCGTCTTCAGACAACTCACTTTCGGCGATTATGCGCCATTCGTCTTTTAGCGCGTACTCATTTTCCCGTCCTGCTCCATTAAAACACGATTCTGCAAGTCTTGATTTAATTTTTTCTTCAAAAAGTTTCTGGACTTTTAAGGGCGTGGGTATTGCCGGCATATTTTTCTTCTTTTTGCCGATTTCGGAGATAATATCTTTTTGAAATGTTTGGAGACGATCAATTTCGAGCGATGCGGCGTGAAGCGCTTCAATCACTACCGACTCACTGGATTCTCGGGCACCAAGCTCGATCATGTTTATTTTTCCGTCTTTTCCGCATGCAACTAGTTCAAATTCAGCTTCAGCGTTCTGTCGCCATGAATAAGTGGGGTTCATGACGAAGTGCTCGGTGTCTTTGATTTTTCCGATCCGGACAGCGCTTACAGGGCCATTCCATGGAATATCGGATGTTCCTAGGGCGAGTGAGGCGCCGAGAACGGCAAGTACGTCCGGGTCATCCTCCTCAATAGAAAGAATCGTAAGTATTACTTGCACTTCATGTCTGATGTGTTGGTCAAAGAGTGGTCGAATCGTTCTGTCAACAATTCTACCGGACAGTATCGCTTCGTCAGACGGGCGTCCTTCCCTACGGACAAACCGAGAACCCAAAATTTGACCCGAAGCATAAAATTTTTCTTCATATTCGACCGAAAGCGGGAAAAAATCTCCCCCCTCTTTCGCAGTTTTCCCCATGACTGCTGTCGCGAGTACTATTGTATTTCCATAAGTGATGAGTACGGAGCCGTTTGCTTGTTGTGCAAGATCCGTAAATCGGGCGGTCAATTTTTTACCGCCGATGTCGGTGTGGAATTCTTTTACTTTCATTTTTTATAGCGACCAAAGTCGCCAAGAATTTAGTATCTCCAGATTTTAGATTTCAAAACTTGAAATCTACCTATCTGGAGACAATGTGAATAATATTCTAATGCTAACAAAATGCGATTTAAGCGCCACAATTGACTTAATGATTTTCTATCGTATTATGTACCAAGAGGAAAAAGTATGAGCGCCAAAAGCATACGACGGCGGATTCGAAGGGTGTTGTCAGTCGAGCGGGCCATGTTACTCGGGGCGACACTGAATCAAGTTGTTGGGACCATGTTGCCACCAATGCCTCATCGTCCCTGTTTCAGCGATGGGGAGGCGGGCTCACTTGTTTTTCGTCACCAACAGTTCACGTTTGACGGCCTTCTATTGGAGTTAAACTTACGTGATTTTCTTCACGTTTTATATTGTGAGTACTGCAGACTGGAACTTGCGAGTGAGGAGGAGTCCTTGGTATACACAGCTCCGGTGGTTGAAATGTTTTGGGATATTATCCAAATTGAAGACGCCAAAAGACTTTCCGAACGTATTGCTTTGGCGCTATCATGATCGACACCGGCCCGAGGGCCGGTTTTTTTATAGAAATGTTAAGAGTCTGCTTACTAATTTGAATAAATGAAAATACCCATCGCAACTTGCGACAGGTATGTGATTGTTGGTCAGTCAGGGATTTTTCTCCCCATGATGCGGGGGCGGATAATCCGCCCGACCGCCACGGCGACAAGGATTGTTCCCGTCGCGAGTGCAAGAACTTTGGGAAGTTCCGCGAATTCTTTGCTTGACATCGCAAGGACAATTGCGAACATGAATACGACGCTGATTTGAAGTGTCTTCCACATGTATGGTTTCATCTAACTCACGATGATAGCATACAACCTAATATTGTCAAGTCGTGTCGCGTCCGTCATAGTAATTTTCCACACCACAAAGCAAAAAAAACTTTATTTTGTGCACATTTTGGAAAAATGACAAAAACCGTTCTTCTATAATGTGTCTCATTAACTCTACTCTGCTTCCTCTTCAGTGGGTGTTGTATCCGCATTTTTTCCCGGGCGACGGCGGAGTCCTCGCTGTGGCCCGATCAAATATTGTCGGGGATTTTTATCGAGGTCTACGAAGTCGTCAGCTATTTCTTTTAATTTTAGCGAAGAGGACTTTCCGAATGAGATGACCTCCACTTGACACCCCGCATTCACCTTGAGGTATTCAACGAGTGGTACGAAATCTCCGTCTCCAGAGGCAATAATGACAGTATCCAATTTAGGGGACATTTTTATTGCGTCCACTGCCAAACCGACGTCCCAATCGGCCTTTTTTGCTCCGCCGTAGAAAACCTGCAAATCCTTTGTTTTCGTTTCAATACCGAGACGTTCAAGCGCTTCAAAAAACCCTTTCTCTTCACCTGAATCTGTAGTAACAAGATATGCCACAGCGCGAATGAGTACCCGATCAGCGAGGGCGTCTTTCACCACATTTCCAAAGTTTACTTTTGCGCGGTATAAGTTTTTTGCGCTGTGATAAAGGTTTTGCGTATCAATAAAAATTCCCACTCGTTGTTCCTTATGCTTAATAACTGTCATAGAATAAATGGAATAAAGATTCAAGATTCAGGATTCAAGAAGGGGTCTTGAGTCGAGAGCGGAGAATCTCCTTGCTTTTAGTAATAAATGCCTGGAGTAAACGATGCGTACTCACGGCGTGACCCATGGGATTCGAAATCTTTTTGGGTTATGTAAGAAATATCGCGCGAAAGAATCACTTGATTTTTAAGTTCAGTCAGTGATCCTTGTGCTTGATAGTAGAATTGTATTTTTTCTTTATAGGTTTGTCTACCGAAACCCTCGGCAATGTTTGAAGTGATTGAAACCGCAGACCTCTGCATCTGGCTGATGAGTCCAAATATTTCTGATTTTGGAAATAATTTCGTCAGTTTATAGATTGAAATAACAAGTTGATGAGCCGCCTGCCATACTCTAAGATCGGTAAATTCACGAATTTTTTCTTGGTTCATGAATGTCGTGTAAAATAACTTCTCTATATTCGTGCGGATTATTGGGGTGATACTCCTGAAACTTGAATCCTGCATCCTGAATCTACTTTCCTACTTCCTCTTCAGTTCCAGTTTCTTCACTATTGCATTATACCGTCTAGCACTCTTTTTTTTAAGGTAATTCAAATGTGATTGTCTGTCAGCCACCATTTGGAGGAGACCACGGCGGGAATGCTT
>MHRX01000026.1:12147-16518 GCA_001822655.1 Candidatus Taylorbacteria bacterium RIFCSPLOWO2_01_FULL_45_15b | reverse complement strand
TTGAGTGTTGTTTTTAAAATCACAGACGGCTGTGTTGTGTTCGAGGTGTCGGTGTTTTTGCATTTCGTTATTCAAAGTATATACACTATAACTTTCCCCGCGCCGGGGTTCCCAATATTCCGAAACGTTTTGCAAAGTCCATAATTCTCTCCTCCTCTTCAGGAATTTCTTGCTCGCTCGACACCATGATTTCAACCTCGAATGTCGAAAACCCGAAATCCATTTCTATCATAGACTAGGCCGGGTAAAAACTACAAAAATAGTTACTCGGAACGCACGACGGCAGCCGTCCTTTCATACTGTGTACCAATATAGAAAGTTAGAATCGGAACCACGAGAATAAAAAGAATAATCGCTCCGAGTTTTGAATACCAGGTTACTTTATTCCATTTAATCATTTGGAGAGTTATTGAATTGTAATACTTTGAATAATAACGGGCTCCAGTGGCCTATCTGCGCCGTCCGTCGGAGTATTCTCAATTGCGGTCACCGCATCCATTCCTTTTACTATCTTGCCAAAGACGGTGTGTTTCGAATCAAGAAAATTGTTCGCACTTACATTGATAAAAAACTGGCTCCCATTCGTATTCGGTCCCGCGTTTGCCATCGATATCGTTCCGACATCATTTTTATTGTCCGCAGTAATTTCATCGGGGAATGCATACCCCGGGCCTCCCGTACCCCACCGCGCTTTTACTGAATCATCTTTCGTCAAAGGATCTCCTCCTTGGATCATAAATCCGAGAATAACGCGGTGAAACTTTACGCCGTTATAAAATCCGGAGTCTGCGAGCTTCCTAAAATTTTCAACCGTCTGCGGATTCCTCTCGGAAAATAATTCTAGTGTTATCTCCCCTTTATTTGTAACCATTGTCGCTGTCATAGTTTTTTTATTGTTATCTATGTTATTAATTTGTTGCGATTCAACACTTACAGAACCTGTTATAGCCGAGATTTCTCCCGCAGATTCCGTTGTGGTTGAATAAAAAGCATCCTGCGTCTCAGCTTTCTCTGCGACAGAACTAATATTATCTCTCGTGAAAAACCAAATAGCTGCGCTGATGAGAATAACGCCGACAATAATTTCAATTTTTTTCATGTGATTCTGCAGAATCATGTCGCACCAATGTCCATTGAGGGGCGACGTTCTTCTGGCTTTATTTTCGAAATCGCGTCGTGCGATACGTCCATTGGAGCACGACGTTCTTCCGTTAGTTTAGAATCGCGTCGGCCCAATGACCATTCGGGGGCGACGTTCTTCTTTTTTAATTCTTTACATTATACCGCTTATTATCCATCACAACGCAGTTTTTAATACCTAAGAATATTACTATTTCTCAGAAATTCCTGCACGTTCTGACCGTGACAATTCCTTCGCGACGACTGAAAGTTTAGCGAGATTAATTTTTAAATCATCAACAAAGGGATTTTTTGACCAGCGTTCTATCGTCGCTTTTATTGCCGCGATATAATGCCCGACGATTTTTCGCGCGTCAATTTTAAAGCGCTCGAATGTTTTTGCGCCCTCATCCGCGTAGTCTTCGAGTATGTCCGATGTGTTACTGATGAGGTCTGCAGATTTCACAAGGATTGACTCATGCGAATAGGTGGCGATGTGTTCTACCGCTTCTTTTTTTCGCTGGTCCCAACTTACTGCAAAGTTTTTTTCGGTCACACTGTCCACCAACATTGCGACCCTTTCCCCAAAGCGGTCGGCAATCATTTTGTAAGTAACCCTCTTCTCCGGACAACAATCTTCAATAGTGTCGTGAAGTATGCCAGCAATAATCACATCTTCGCTGGCCTCTGCCCGAGACAAAATAATTCCCACGATGAGTGGGTGCGTGATGTAAGGAATGTCCTTTCCTTTGCGCTTCTGCTTTTGATATACCTCGTGAGTTTTAATCGAAAAACGAAGCGCCTTTTTTATTTTTTCGGAAAAAATCACAAAGGACATTTTACACTTTTTTTCGATATGACACTGTGAATTTCCGCTCCACACCACACAGTTTCTTTATTTCCCAGCGTATGGTGAAGTACCTGCCGTTCTCTAACGGTAATTTTTCAACCTTTGTCTAAGCGCTCGATAATTAGGAATCGTCCTTGCGACGAGCTCCCAAAATTTTCTTGAGTGACTAAATTCTCCGAGATGGCACAATTCATGCACGATAATATAATCTGCCATTTCCCCAGGGAGTAAGGCGATTTTCCAATTGAAATTAAGATTACCTTTTTTCGAACAGCTTCCCCACCGGCTCTTCTGATTTCGCACAGTGATTTTACCGATTGAATACCCGTAATTCTTATTCCAAAAATTAAGACGTTCATGGACAAGCGCAGTCACAAATGCCTTGTTTTTCTCAAATTCCCCGGCGCCATTTGCAAGTCGTATCCGCCGAGGTCGTTGTCTTTCACGAAAAAGCACGCGAAGTAGTGAGTTCGAGCGCGAATAAAAGAATTTCTCAATGTCTTCATGCGCCAACCACAGCGGAGCAGTAACGGCAACCTCACCGCCTGGATACACGGCAACGGAAATTCCCTTTGCCCTTCGACTTCTTCGCAAGGAATACTCGACGGTGGTTTCGGCGAGGATAATACTCCTGTTTTGTCCCGCTGATTGCATCGATTACCCTAGAATTTTTCGCACCGATCGGCGGTTTGAAAAAATTGGCAATGAGGAAAACCAATAACCAAGTCCAAAATACCTTCCCGCACCAACAAGACCAAGAAATACGAGAACTGCAGAATAAATAATGTGCTCGTCTACGATAAATGCATGCGCATTCGGATACGGAAAATCAAGAATGACGAAGTAGTACATGAGCATCATAATGACACCAAAAAATGCGCCGAGTCTAACAGCAATGCCTAGGATGAGCGCGACGCCAAGAAGCGTCAGCCCCCACGCGTTCAGAAAATCGACAATCGGTAAAATACCCGGGCTCGAAAACCATTCGTACATGCCGACAAAATTTTTTGCGCCCTTCATGTAGCCCGCCGCTGTCCACTCTGGATTCACAACCTTCGTAATGCCGGCATAAAAAAACATAAGACCCATTACAATTCGAACCACAGCCAAAGATATTTTTTGTGAAAGTGTCATAAATAAAATATTACTTAGCAATATCATAACGCCGCAAGCTCTCAATGCATACTGGACAACTTTCAGACAAAACCCTTCCGGCCGCCCAAGCTTTCCAAGCATAGGAAAATGGTAATATCGACATAAAAAAACGAAGATCCGCCATCCGTCTTAGGTACCAACCAAATCGCCCGTAGAAACTGAAAAAACTAAAGATTGTCGCGGCAAAGTTTGGGCCGACGGGAATTGAATACGCCGGCGGAATAGCTTTATAGCCGACCATCGGTCTCATTTTTATATCACGCAAAATATTCCTTGATATGAGTACGCCGTCTCTAATTGCGGTTTGAGCCATGCCAGAATATAAAGTAGCGGCGGCATCACCCGCGACAAAAATATTTGAGTGCCCCATCGGTTGCAAGTACTTATCGACAATTACGCGTCCTTTTTTGTCAGTCGAAAACCCCTTCGTCGCGCCATAAAGATCGTGAGCTTTAACCCCGGCTGTCCAAATAATAGTATCGGCCTCCACACTCATTCCCTTCAGCATGATACCTTCCACATCCTCCTTGAGGAGTGGCCGATTCAGGAACACATTGATTCCGAGCGCCCGAAGCCGCAACTCCACTCTGTGAGAAACATCTTTTTCGAAATTTGACAAAAGCCTCGGGCCCGCTTCAACAATATCAATCTCGATAAGAGAATCATCGATACCGTGCTTTTTGGCCAACCGGCGAGTGTAGTCAGCCAACTCTCCCGCGAGTTCGACACCGCTCGCCCCGCCGCCCACAAGCACAAAGTGCATACGGCGAAAGTCGCGAGATACATCATCGGCGCGTTCCTTACATTCCTCGAAAAGTTCATGAATGTGGCGCCTTAGCCGCAGGGCATCGTCAATTGACTTGAATCCGAACGAAAATTCTTTTATGCCTGAAATATCAAAATACCCGGTCTTGGAACCGAGGGTCAAAACAATATAATCTGCCCGATAACGACTCCCGGAGGCACCCCGGATTTCTTTTACTTCCGGCAAAATTTCAACAACCCTATCACTCACAATTTCAACACGTTCTTCCGGAATAACATACGAAAGCGGCACGCAAACTTCGAGTGGTGAACGGCCGGCCACGACGCGATACAGCGCCGCATGATACTCGAAGTGCGTCTTCTCCGATATGAGCGTTATTTTTACATCAGCAGGTACGAGCTTTGCAAGGCGACGCGCGGCAGAAATTCCCGCAAAACCTCCCCCGACAATCAATATTTTTTTCATTTGTTCGTATATTCTA
>MHRX01000026.1:10821-12077 GCA_001822655.1 Candidatus Taylorbacteria bacterium RIFCSPLOWO2_01_FULL_45_15b | reverse complement strand
ATCGAGATATAATCGCTTCGTCTAGAGTCTAGTATTTAGAATATCCCGATACATGATAAACGAGAATTCACTATCGGCCAGGATTGATTTGGCGCGCACAATTAGCAGCTATTCCCCGCAACATACCCTGTCGTCCAACATAACTGCAAGCTATACCCGCCCGAAGGTCGATCAATATTCAGAACATCCCCTACCAAGTACAACTGCGGAACAATCCGCGAGTGCATTGTCTTAAAATTTACTTCATTTAATTCAACGCCCCCCGAAGAAACAACTGCCTTGTCTTTTCCAAGCAATCCCGCAACACGGAGTGGTACGGCTTTCAGAAGCGAAACAAGCGCTTTCCGCTCTTCAGTTCGAATGCTGTGATTCGGCGTCTCGCCATCAATCTTGGCAAGTTCCAATATGGCATCTACTAGTACTGAGGGAATAAACGGTGAAAGAGAGTTTTTTATTTTTTTATTACTTTCTCCAACGAGGATTGCCTGAACTTTTTCGCGGAGCGCGCCGACATCGAGCGTCGGAAACATATCGAGCATAATCGTCACTTTTCTTTCCTGCAGGACATTTAATGTCTGACTCTCACTAACATATTCAGATCCCTCCTCTCCCTCGAGTAATTTTCCGACATCCCGACTCATATTTAAAACCGTCGGCCCGCTAATCCCAACATGAGTAAAAAGTAGTTTGCCTTTATATGCTTTTTGTTTAACGTCGTCTTGAAATGTTGTCAGCTTTATGTCTTGGAGCGAGAGACCAGCCAATTTTTTTGCCCACACGTCTTTAAGCGCAATAGGGACGAGTGCGACGTCATTTTTGACGATCGTATGACCGAGTTTTTTCAGCCATTTGAACCCTTCACCCGTTGAGCCGGTCTCGGGTCGCGAAGTTCCACCCGTCGCGACTATGCATTTGCGAGAACGAATTACGGATTTATCAGCAAGAGCGATAATTACTTCGTCCGTCTGTTTATCAATCGTAACACCAACAACATTTTTATTCGTCTCGACCGCAACCCCTGTCTTTTTCATATATTCGACAAGGACATCCCACACGGATTTTGCTGAATTTGAAACAGGAAACATTCTGCCCTCTGGCTCCTCTTTAATAGCCATTCCGCGAGCATTAAAAAACTGCAGGGTGTCGGCGACTGCAAACTGTGAAAATGCCGAGAAGAGAAATTTATCGCTTTCTTTGTATTTTGCGAGCATAACCCGGATATCAGGTTTATTGTTCGTGACATTACATCTGCCGCC
>MHRX01000026.1:0-10815 GCA_001822655.1 Candidatus Taylorbacteria bacterium RIFCSPLOWO2_01_FULL_45_15b | reverse complement strand
AATGAGGAGTTTCTTTCCGAGCGACGGATTTTTCTCAAGCAAAAGCACGCGCCGCCCACGCTCCGCGGCCCGCCCGGCCGCCATCATTCCCGCAGGCCCTCCGCCAATTACCGCGACATCCCATATGATATCTCGCTTCATCATTTCTCCTTAACCTAACATAAAACCTCATAAAAAAACCGCTCTGCAGGCGGTTGAATGTTGACTTGCTGGAACATTATTTACACGGTCCCCACTCATAAAGATTACATTCCCTCCCACAGTGCTCGTGACTATCCCAAAAATTCGGACATCCCGCCCCCGATTTCGCGCGTCCCAAGAATTCATCTCGCGGCGGAAGACGAAAATCTGCAGGAATTTTTTCTGGTAGCGCGATCGAGTAAAGATCCCTGTCGTCCTTAATTGTTCGTGCCCGCCTTTCTACTTCCTCCAAATCCCGATGGTATCCCACAACAAACAATAAGGTTGCTTTTGTCTGCGCCAATTCGATAAGCGACATCTTTTCCAAATCCCGATCCCAAAGTGCAGGATCTAAAATCGCTTGTTCGCTTCGAGGATCAGGCTCATCTGCCCGACGATTTGCATAAAAAATCTCGCATTTCAGTAATTTCTGCTGGAGTGTAAGATTGCGAGGTGGCGGTGAATCCGGAAGTTCGGCCCAAACCAAGTAATCATCAAGCCAGCAACGGTCGTCTTCAACCTGATCCCTGTGATACCGAATAGCACACCGAATTTTCTTTATCTTTTCAATAAGTTCTGCATTATTCATAGAGCAAACCCCGATGTGACTTTATCTCAAAATTTGCGGACGCGCAATAACGCAATTGTGTCTTTCCATAAAAGGCGGCGTTCCAACCCCGATGTGTAAGTCGCGTGTCCTACTCCAACCTTCAGAAATCACAGAGCACACCTGTGGACTTTGGACGCTCCGCAATCATTCTAGTCTTTTGCAAAATTCCAAAATGTTATCTGCGCGACGCGTCAGCTTATGCCGAACATTGCTCCCGTCATTTCGTTTCAATACCAATCCCGCGACGGCGAGCCGGCGCAGGTGATCCGACGTATTCATATATCCTGCTCCGAGCTTATCCGCAATCTCATCCACCGACAATTCCGGCTCTTTTTTTAGCAAATCCATTATTCGCAACCGAGAGTGATTCGCGTACCCCTTCACCACCCGCTCAAGCTTTCGATAGTTTAATGACATACCTAAAGTATATATCCACCCGCGTTTATATTCTAGTCTTTTGCAAAATTCCGTTATGTATGCGTTTGTGCTTTGTGCGTATGAGTAGAGTTGAACAAAGCACGCGAAATGAGCTTTTACTTTTCGAGATCAAGTATGTCGTCGATCCGGATCTGTTTAACAAATTCGGGAACGTGGCTCACCAGAATCATCGCCCCCTGATACTCGTCGAGCGCTTTTGCTAGAACGGGCAGATGACGAAAATTCATATGGTTCGTCGGCTCGTCGAAGATAAGAAGTCCTGGCCGTTGTAGGACTAGCCGAGCAAACGCCACCAGGCCTTTCTGCCCTTCCGATAAACTTCCGATCTTCGTATTGACTAATTCCCCTGTTATTAAAAAACCAGCCGCGGTGGAACGAAGCTGGTCTTCGAATAATTTATCCATAACGCTAGCAAGTTCCTCGTACACGGTCTTTTCAAAATCAAGGTTTGAAAAATCCTGGCGATAATATCCGATACGTACGCCGTCGGCAATCTTGGTGCCTTTTGCTTTTCCTGATGCCAATGACTCCAAGAGTGTGCTCTTGCCGATACCGTTCGGTCCGGAAAGCAGCAAATGCTGATTTTTCCGGAGAACGATTTTTTTCTTTCGTTCTATGGGTTTATGGTTTTTTATCGTGAGAAATGATGTTATTTCCAGAAGCTCTCCCGATAGTTCTCCTTGTGAAGGTATGGTGAACGACCGGATCGTTTTGTCTTCCCGCCGAACATCAACTATCTCCTCTTCCAATTCCTCTGCTTTTTCGCGCATACGTTTCGCGACGAGCCGCATCTGACCGCCTTTATTTGCAAAAAAGTTAGACTTGTCCTTATTTTCCTGAATTTCTTTCGCCAACTGGGCATTTTTCCTATTCTCTTTTTCGATACGGATTGAAATATCCGCAACCACATCATTATAGTTTCCTACATATTGCTCCACCTTTTGCGTAAATACATCAAGATAAAGCACGCCGTCGGTAAATGCATTGAGAAAAGCTGCGTCGTGTGAAATAACGATGCATGTCTTTTTGTAATCCACTAAGAATTTAGTTAAGTGCGCGATGCCGTCTTTGTCGAGATTATTCGTCGGCTCATCCAAAAGCAAAAGATCCGGATCTTGAATAAGAGCGTACGCAAGAAGCAATCGAGCTTGTTGTCCGCCCGAAAACGCTCGTATCAACTTTTCGTGTTTGGCGTGTAGATTGACAACTTCCAAGACCGCATCAATACGAGGATCAATATCATAAACTGTCTTGGGAAACGCCTTCTGAAAAAAATCGCGAACTGTGACATCCATCTCATCGCGAGGTATGACTTGCCGGGCCGTTGCGATCGAGAGTCCTTGAGAAATAAAAATGTTGCCAGATTCTGGAACATTCACTTTTGTGATAAGACTGAAGATGGTACTTTTACCCGCACCGTTTTGACCCATGAATGTAGTCTTTGTTCCCCGACGCACGGAAAAATCCGCCTCATCGAGAACGGGCTTTTTAATACCGAAACTAAACGACACCTTGTCGAACCGAACTATAACTTCTCCTCGAGACATGCGCCTAACCGTACTGTATTTAAAGATAAATAGAAAGGGCCTCCCGTCAAATACTGAAAGCGAATGGCCGTATATTCAATTAGTCAATCGGAAAAGAGCGGAATGCCCATTTTGACATATTTTTTTTGAATTCTTCATTAGGAAGATTGGAAAGGGATTTTTTTAACTTTTTCTGAATTTTCTTCAACACTTTTTTTGCTTCCAGAATTGCATCTGTTTTACGAACGAATTGCACGACTTTTGTTGTGATACTACCTCTATCCTTCTCCGAAACTGAATTCGTCCAATTCTTATAAAACCATTTTTTTTCTTCAACACTCAACTTTTCTGAAGTTCCAATCAAAATGAGTACCAGATTAGGTTGATGTGTAAAATAATCCTCCATTCGCATTCCATCTTTATAATTGTCACCCGGCACCTTCATAAAATCCTGAATGTCACTTATATACTGACGAGCAATTCCAAGCTGATAACCGAAATTTTCTAAATCTTCTACATATTGATTCGCAAAATAAGCGGGCACGACCGTACAAAATTGAAATAATAGACTCGCTTTTTTTGTCGCAAGATTCTCAAGGTCTTTCAAAGTGAATTTTGCCAATGATCGTGAGCTCACGGTCGTATTGTATTGAGCAATGTTCATTATTCGAAAATAGTCCAGCAATAAATTTTCCGATTTTTGGTATGCAGGAAAATCAGCGTGACCTATATTTGGCCTGTATTTTTTTAATATTGAAAAAATCAAAGCATACATATAATCCGTCACAATGATAGTCAGATTGATACCTTTAACTTTCCACAAGACTTTTTCGCCACATCGTTCAGCATTGTCGTCTATTATGTCGTCATTATTCATTGCAGCCGCCATCATGAGATCTGCAACCATCACAAAAGGCATTATTTTTTCCTCCTTTACCTTTAAGGCCTTCGCAAACTGAAGCATGAGATAAGCTTTTGGTCTGTCGGGCATGGCAATCTTGAACACGTATTCAACGTCAGCCTTCAATTCAGATTCATCCTTAAGGAAAAAAATGATTTCCTTTTGAACTTTTTTATTTATGAAATCCGCATCAAACTTTTTGTCCATATGATTATTATACCACCTCGATATTCTTATTGAATCTCGACATCAATCACCGGAATATTGATCGCCATCCCGTAACCGCACCCACCTGGGTCGGTCATTACCGTACCGTCAAGCGCTTTCGCGCTCGAGCCCACATATGCATGCCAATGGGGCATTTCCTTATCCCCCATTTTACATTCCGGCCCCTGCCCGATGTGAACGAGAGACACTGGAATATGTTTACCCTCGACTACGATGACTTTTATCTTCTCCGTGTCGCCAACCGCACTTCTGATACCTGAAATCTCTTCTGGTGTCATAGCGTCGAGTGCTGTGCCTGTCGGCGGCTGCCATCTCTGCACGAAGCCCCACGAAAGAATCGCATCGCCCTCATAAGGATAATTCTCGATCGTGTTTCCACTAATCCGATATGTCTCGGTTCCCTCGGGAGTTTTTGGATCATTCACATCAATATAAACTTCGTCACCTGTAATATGAACACCTACGACCGTTACCATATGCCCGCCTGTTGTTTTCCCATTTTGCGCAAACTTTATACGCAGTTCCGCCGCCGCACCTTCTTCGCTTCCCATAGCATCGAGAAGTGCTTGGAGAGTTGTGAGCCCATGCTGATCTCCTACTTTTTCGGTAACAATTGGAAGTCCGTGCGTGACAGCCCAGCGCGTTTTCCCTTCAACAAAATCATCCGGCAAAACACCGTTCGCTGGAGTCCAGTCCATTTCACCTTTCAATTCATCAATTATTTCAGTTGGAGTAGGTAAATCTGTGAGAGCTGTGCCGTGCTCTGTCGCGAGCGAAATAATACTATTTGCCGCGGCGGTTGGAGCACATTCAGCAATCCTCTGGCCGATGTCAGAAACGCCCGGACGATACGCACTCGTAACGGACTCCTGTGCGTGAGCGATATCGATTCCCCAGCCTTTCATGGAATTTTCAAAATCTGTCGTAGTGTCCAAATCGAGCAAGTCAGCGCGCGGGCTTTCCGTAACAGAAAGTGCACTTTCTTCAGTATCCCCATTTGCCAATTCAATTTTTACAACAGGTGCCTCCGGAAGTTCGCTCGGAAATTTCACCCCAAAACCACTTTTCCAATTTTTTTGAGATTTAAATGGAAAATCGGATACCACTTTTTCAGTGTCGCTAAATGCGCCGTCGCTATCAAAATCAATCCACGCATTCAGCGTGTCGGACGCTTCTGCGGCAAACTCCACATAGAGGGTACCAAACGTCGTAGTCGCATTTGTCTCGCTATATGTCACCAACGAATATTCACCTCCCAAAACCTCCGCCTTCTTTGGCGAACGCTGGATTACAGAAAAACCCAGAATAATAAGGACAATTATGATTACACCCACAATTATTTTTTTCATATATAAACAAGCTATCAAAAGCTTGACCTTTCACCAAGTCTTAGAAGAAAGTTCAAAAAATCATCGAATAATAAAAAACTGCAGGGCACCTGCAGAGACATCTTTCATTACTACTGACGTTCGTGTATTAGGTTAAGAATCATGCAGCCAAAATGTGTTGATAACCATGGCCTTTTTGGGTACTCCGGTATTAACTCAATCGGCGAACGTCAGTAAATCACGAAGATGTTGATCCGCCTTTCTGCAGTGAGTGCGTACCCTTCTTTCTTCAAAAATGCCTTGAGAGCTGAAAGATTTTTCTGAGGCTTTATGAGCAATCAGAAATCGCGGAACGAATTTAAGAAACAGGGTTTCTGCTATTTCCGAAAAGATCCAAAGACTGCTTGATATCTATCTCGCTCAAGATATTGACCGAGAAACTTACCTGCGAGAACGTTCAAAACTTTTCTCTGAAAAGAAAAGTTTTGAAGAGAAAATTGAGAGATTGGAAAGAGATGCCACTTCGTGGATCGAACCTATGCGAGAATGGGTTGAAACCGCTTCAACCCTTGAGAAAACGGCTAAAAGGAACGACCTCCCCTCCAAAAAACCTCTCTCCCCGACTTCGCCAAGTCTACGAACGGGCAAGCAGAAAATCTTCGGATCGAACCTCACTCTGCACGACAAAAAAGTCCGAGAAAATCCTTCTCCTGCATACGCGGCGCTTCGCGCCGCGCGGGAAAAATTCGCTTCTTCTGACACAAGTTTTATTCGGGCTACATTATACGACCAAGTTAGAACCTATTTCAAACAAAACCTAGCCGAAGAATGACAACCACTGCGGCTCGCCGACTCGCCGATACGCCTCCGCTTCGCTACGGCGTCCCCGCCTCGCGGACTCGGCGGCCTCCCTCGCCCCGCTTTCCTTTTCCATTTTTTCTTAAGAATGCGCGCGTGTTTTTTAAGTCAGTAATGGAAAAGCGGGGCGAGGGTGATTTTTTATCGCAACATCAATTTGACTTTTTGAATTGCATCATTCATAATTACCACAGATTTCAAAATCTCAAACGAGACATATCATCGAGGGTTCAACAACAATTTTTTGCTTTTGAACCGAGACGACTATCACCTTCGATCACGCATAATATCTGACCAAAAGCGGGACCGAAGGGTGTCCCGCTTTTGTGTTTTGGAATAGGTCGATACTTATCAAAATTAATGAGATAAAGACAAGCCATGCCAAAACTTGATACAAACGCGACAAATATGCCTGGACACGCAGCTCGTACCGAGATGGGAAGACTTCGAAGGATTCGTGGTGATACCCTAATGGAAACATTGGAAAAACGCTACGCTGTGAAGTTTCCGGGGAGGAGTGATATGGAGTGGAGTACTTTTAAAGAACAACAGGGGGTTGACTCCATACGAGAAGCATTAAAAAGACGAATAACAAGCTAATTGAATGAAATCCGTAAGGAAAAATTTGCGGAATATCAATAGCGAGGCATAAAAACAGTCGAGGTCAGCGGCTGTTTTTGTTAGAAAAGATGCTAGAATGGATGCAATATGAAAATTAAAGACTTACCGAAAGACAGTCGTCCAAGAGAGAGATTTCTTGCGAAAGGACCAGAAGCATTATCCAAAAGCGAACTTTTGGCTATTGTGTTGGGTAGTGGAATACAAGGGAAAAATGTTCAAGAACTTGCAAAACAAGTTATTCAAAAGTCCGGCAAGGACTTTTTGAGTATCTCTGTAGATGATTTGCGAAAGTTTGCCGGAATTGGACAGGCCAAAGCCCTACAAATTGTGGCATCAGTTGCGTTGGTTAAGAGATTTTATGAACACGAGAAGTCGGGCAATCAGGCCACTTTGCCACTTTCGAGTAAGGAAGAAAATTCTTTTGAACTACAAAACCGGAGATATATCGGTAACAAGTACAAATTGGCGGACTGGATTTTCTCTATTTTAGAGAAAGAGTGTAGTGGTAATTCATTCACGGATATTTTTGCTGGCACTGGCGTGGTATCCGCAAAAGCGGCTACACGTTTTAAGAACATTATTCTGAATGATTTTCTGTACTCTAACCATACTGTCTACAAGGCATTTTTTGATAAAGGAGACTGGGACAGAGGGAAAACCGACCGCATTATTGAAGGATATAATCGTATTAACGGAAAAGACCTAACGGATAGCTATTTCTCCAAAAACTTCGGTGGTAAGTACTTTAGCCGAAGTTCCGCAAGGATTATCGGCTTTGTCCGAGATGACATCGAAAAGAGAAAAACCGAACTAACTGAAAGGGAGTATCATGTGTTAATCACCTCTTTGTTATATGCGGTGGATAAAATCGCTAATACTGTTGGCCACTATGACGCATATTTCAAGAAAGTTTTGGTGGATGATACTTTCGCGATGCGATCTCCGGTTCCAATTCTGGTTGAAAATGTAGAGATATACAGAGAAGATGCAAATCTTTTAGCCAAGAGAATAAAAACAGACATTGTGTACATTGACCCGCCTTATAATTCACGACAATATAGCCGCTTTTATCATCTACTCGAAACTTTGGTTAAATGGGACAAGCCAAAGTTATATGGGACAGCACTCAAACCTGTAGAAGAAAACATGAGCGATTACTGTCGTATTTCCGCGAAGGAAAAACTGGCAGAATTGGTCAAAGACCTGAACGCAAAGTTCTTGGTTGTTTCGTACAATAACACCTATACTTCAAAAAGTAGTTCATCACTCAACAAGATTACCCACACCGAAATTGAGAGTATCTTGGCCGAAAAAGGAGAAACAAAAGTTTTTGAGAAGGATTACAGACATTTCAACGCCGGAAACACAGACTTTAATAATCACAAGGAGTTTCTTTTTGTGACAAAAGTAAAATGACAACAAGTGTTAAAAGGTCTCCACTGTTTTATGTTGGAGATAAATATAAGTTGATGAATCAGTTGGTCAACTTCTTCCCCAAGGAGGTGAACACCTTTTTTGAGCCATTTGTTGGTGGTGGTACAGTATTCTTGAATATCACCGCAAAAAAGTATTTCTTAAATGATGTAAACAAGCACCTCGTTGCAATACACAATCTTTTAATCAAGAGTGCGTCAAATCCCAGTGCATTTTTTAGGGCGGTAGAAAAGATAACTCAAAAATATGGACTTTCAAGGTCTTACAAGGAAGATATAGTTCCTAGTTCGCTGAAAGAGCAGTGGAAGAAAACATATTTTGCAAGGTTCAATAAAGAGGGTTACGAGAAATTACGGGCATGTGTTAACAACGAAAGAGAGAATGACCCCTTAATCTTATACGTTTTACTCATCTACGGGTTCAATCGAATGCTCCGATTTAACGGCGGGGGCAAGTTCAATTTACCCGTAGGTAATGTGGATTTCAACAAAAATGTCGTTTCGGCACTGAATACTTATTTTGAGTTTGTGGGAGACAAACGTATTGAGTTGACCGCGAAGGATTTCCGGTCTTTTTTCTCTAATAAAAAAATTTCACGGAATGATTTTGTCTACCTCGACCCTCCTTATCTAATCGCTTCAAGTGAGTATAACAAGTTTTGGGACAGAACTGCAGAATCTGACTTGCTCAAGTTGATTGACAAACTCCACTCGGAGGGTGTTAGATTTGCCTTGTCTAACGTAACGCACTATAACGGAGATAAGAATGACTTGTTGTTAGATTGGATGGGGAAATACAATGTACAGGATATAAAGAGTAATTACATTAACTACCACAACAACGGCAAGAAAAAGATAAAAGAAGTTCTTGTGACTAACTACGAAAATACATGAAGAAACGACAAAGACGAGAGGCGGAGTACAAACAGATGGCATTTGAAACTGCCGTAAGAAACCCTGAACGGTATCGTGGGATACTTTTGCGATTGTCGGAGTTTGAGGGAACAGTCCTGAATGACGAAAATCTTTTGAAGATTGTCTCGCACCTATATTTAGTTGGCGAAGTTTCCAGTTCAAGGATTCATATTACTAATTCGACAACGATTGAAAAGATAAAAGAAAGTGCAATTGAAGTGAACTCAACTCGAAACGCCGATGGTGGTTTCCCTAGAGGATACGCTTCTCGTTTCTGGACGTATATGCGAACTTTGTCGGAACTTGGATTCGTGTACGCTCAATACGAAAAACCGCTCAAACTTTCACGAATGGCAAAAAGACTTGTAAAAGGAGACGTTGACGAGCAAGAAGCCTTTTCCGTACAAGCAATGAAATACAATCGAAAATCTCCCTATCGTAATGTGAGCAATGATTTCAACTTCTTTCGTTTCGCCTTACAGGCGCTACTCGCTCTACGAGAGGAGGGTAAATCGTTAAGCTATGAGCAATTCGTTCCTCTCATGTTTAGTAAAAACGGTGATGTTGCCGAGCTTCTTACTTTGCTTTCTAAAAACAAGTTTAATACTCCCATTCAAGCATATCGTTTTGTTAAGAAAGAATACGGGGTGACCAATAAAATTGCCACAGTTACGGATGATTATCCTGATGTAGTCCGCCGACTCATGCTTATCTCCGGTTTTATTAGCATACGCTATGCGGGGAAAAAGTTGATTCAGACAAACGAGAGCAAACTGGATTATATCAAGGAACTGTTGAGTGTTGATTTTGTGCTAACTGAAGAGGAGAAGAGTAACCCGAATAGATATTTTGAAGCGTTGGACAAGGCTGACGATCTATTTTTTGGCATTGTTGAGAAGTATCGCAAGTCTGACAAAATTGATGGTGCTGAGTATACCAACAAGATTTCTGCGATAATCAGTTCTTACGGAATTACCGAGAAGATAATTTGTCAGAGTCTCGATTCTCTCCAAAGCGGGAAGGGTCCGATTGCAGAGTTTAACGAGATTCCAGACCC
This sequence comes from Candidatus Taylorbacteria bacterium RIFCSPLOWO2_01_FULL_45_15b, assembly GCA_001822655.1. GTDB lineage: Bacteria > Patescibacteriota > Minisyncoccia > Phycocordibacterales > 01-FULL-45-15b > 01-FULL-45-15b. The sequence continues at coordinate 720 of MHRX01000026.1, read as the reverse complement.
CCTCAAACTTGAGTTTTACATTAGCATTTTGATAGCGATTAAATACGGGGATGAGTTCTATATCCGTCCTAACTACAAGGCCGACCATGTCGGCAAGCCTTACTCTCACGCCCCCGGAGGCAGAGGTGATATTGATGTATATTCTCCCGATGCGTATTGGTTGATTGAAGTCACGCTAATTCGCAACCGTGACCAGATGTTAAATAACGAAACTACTTCGGTTATTCGGCATCTAGGTTCTAGCGAGGAGTTCAAAAGCCGCCCAAAGAAATATCTATCACTTGTCGCACCGATGATACATCAAGATACGCGTGAGTTCTTTGAGTATTCACTGGTTAAACATCAACGTGACGGCGGAAAAGTACATATCAAGGCATACCCTCTCAAAGAGTTTGTGGAGACCACGGTTAGAAAAGAAAACTTCCACGATATGGAAACGCACACGAAAGAGATTCTTGCTTCATTTCGGTCTGGGTTGTAAGTCTTTGACGGGCTTGCTTTCTCGCAGGGAGCCCCCGCCGTTCCCCTCGGGTGCCTAACGGCGGGGGTTTGTGCGCGCATTGGGTGGGAAGAAGCCCGACGTGTACTCACGCGGGCTTCAGGGGCAAGCACAGTGTCTTCTGATTCGTCCTCGGGCATTTCCGCTAGGGCGTCCGTGGCGAAGGGGTGAGCGCCGTCCCTCACTAACGCACAGAAGTTTCGTAGCGGAAGCGACACCAC
>MHRX01000025.1 GCA_001822655.1 Candidatus Taylorbacteria bacterium RIFCSPLOWO2_01_FULL_45_15b | reverse complement strand
AATTCTTTTTTCAGAGAATCAAGAGCTTCGGCGGAAATCTCCTCGCGATCGAGTACGTGATAATTATAACGATGTTTTTCTATCGTCTTTCGCAAAACAGCCGCGCGTTCTAACGCCTCTTTGGGAATGGCTTTTTTATTCATAAATATGGCTCGGACGATTTCTAGTAAGTAACCCTCAATGTCCTTTGTACCCTACGAACCGTAGTATCGCAACTTGAAAAACCGTCAGCGGTAATTGTCGTGCCGATAACGAAATTCACAGGGTCAGTTACCACTCTTTCAACCGATACCTTCGCGGCGGCCGCGTCGTTTATACATGCTCCAGTATTGCTGAAAATAACGCTGAATTCACAGCGGCTAAGAGTCGTCAAAAGGTTGTAGGTACAAGCGGCCGGACTGACAGCTTGCAAATCAATTGTGGTGTTTGAACATTTTATAACATCAGGCAGTGCTCCCAGAAACGTGCTTGATGCAAAAGAGCTGTCTTCACCGGACGTTATATTCAAATCCCAAAAGAAAGCGCACTCTACTGCGGAATCAGCCGCATATATGGCGCGTTGCGATTCTCCGACGGAGCCGGTCAAGATTATATCCTTAATACTCAAGTTATAGATAGAAGCGCCAATCGAAAGCAATAAGCTTGAAATCAAGACGGCATATAACACAGTGAACCCGCTTTTATTATTTTTTTCGTTATTTTCAATTTTCATATTTTTGAAACTTCCTCGCACTGAATTATGGTCAATCTGACACGGTAAACTTCAAATCCGCGCCTTCGAAATCAATCGCACACTCACTGCCATTTCAATAAAGTTTCAGTCAGCGTGTACGTCCGATCAAAAAGTCCCGTCTTCCAGTGAACCTTAACGGTTACCACCGCTTCGTCGGAAAGATTACGGGAATCCTGAAAGACGATATTAGCCTCCCTTCGAAACTGCGTGGCGACCCCGACAGCATAACCGTAAACTCCCCCGTTCGCGTCGTCGCGTTTCAAAAACTGACATTGCGCCTCTCCGGCGCACGAAAGCGCGGAACCGGATACGGTGAAGCGTTTCGTCGTGTCGATTGCACACCATTTGTCGGCTCCGACGCAATTCATTGCAATATCTGTCGCTCCGGCGCCCTGATCTTTGGTCAACCAAGCCGTCGCAGGATTCTCATCATATCCCTGGAGCGCGATGGTATCTCTCGCTTCACGGATCCATTCCACCACATCTTGGGCAAGATATGCGGCAATTATTCTATCTTTTGCGAAAAAAGATGAAGAAAGACCCTTTTGGGCAATTGTTACAGGCCCCGCTATGGAGAACGTCAGAATAAATATGGCAACAAATGTCTCAACGAGCGTAAAGCCGTTCTTTGTTGTCTTATTATTTTTTTGCCGGATCGTAAAATTCATAAAGTTAAATTATCTCATCAAGTCCGCGTTTAGTAATACTCGTTTGAATGACAAAATCCGTTTGTTGTCCGGGCTTATCTCCCGCCTTTCCTTTAAGGACAATGAACATGCGCGGTTGAACCTGGTCTGTCAAGCCTCCTGTTGTCGAAATTTTCGGATACATACCACTCACTACGAAACGCAGACTTTGCACAGAAACTTCCGCCGCGGTAATAGGCGTCTCCGCTCCGCTGTCTCCGATTTTTTGAACGATTTGATTTGCGTTTGCACCGCTCCCAAGCTTATAGAGATATCTGCTTCCATCCGAATATTTGAAAGAAAACGTGCTTCCCGCTATGCAGTCATCTTTGCTTCCATCGCACTGGTATTCGGTACCGACGCGAGCGCGCCGAGACAGGTCTTCTAGCGCAAAGTTGATATTGTGCATAACGGAAGTAACCGACTGTGCCTTGCTATTCGCGCTTATGATGCTTATTAGCGCGCCCGTGCTTATGGTTACGACGGTTATAAAAAGCGAAGAGGCGACAATGACTTCAATCAGAGTAAAACCTTTTTTTTGATATTTTCGACTAAATGCAGTCTTCATATGTTTTTTTACAAACCGCAATCTGGCCGGTTGATTCGACACGAATGGTTTTTGCAGATTCCGGCTGTGATGCGGGCGCTATTTCTATCCACGCCGTAGAATACAAGCCCCCAAGATCGATTCCTTGTGATATGCCGTTCAAAAACATTCTGATACCGGCATTGGGATCAGGCCTTCGAAAAGCGATGTTCATCTCCTGAACGCTCGAGCTTGCGGTAAAACAAGTCGGCGTCGGATTTGTATCCCTCGCACAAAGTCTCTTAATCTGCATCGCGCTCGACACTTTCACGGTCTCAACAATCTGATCGTCCGTGGGAATATACCTGCCGTCGCCGACTGTGTTTCCCGCCGGCGGTATATCCGCAAAAACGATAAATCTTTTATTATTCGCCTCTGTCGCATCAAACTGAATTCCGTAGCCAACTGTATAATTTTGGCTTCCTGAAACCGTGGTTGGACGGACGCTTATCGCCGACACTTGAGCCTCTCGAATCCAGAGCGCGACGTCATAAGCGGCATTTATCACCAAAACACTGCCCTGAAAAGAATTGTAGCGCAGTAAAACTACTCCGGTCAGCGCCACGAAAATTCCGATCGTTACGACGGCCTCAAAGAGCGTAAACCCGTGTCGAAATTTTTTTACTTTAGAACGGAAGGTCAAAGAGATTGAGACTAAAAAAATACGCGATTGTAAACCCCAAGATAAGAAACGGCGCAAATGGTATCTCGCTCTTCATTGTAAGCCTATTTCTATTAGTACTCAACCGAGTTTTCCGCACCATGACTAACTGCCAGCACAGAGCAGAGAGCGCCCAAACGGCGCCAGCCCAAAATCCATACATCACCGCGCTAATGCCAAGTGGCAATCCGAGAAACCACCCAAAGGACACGACGAGCTTCGCGTCGCCGAGCCCGATCCACCGGCCGCGCGAAACGAGCCACAAAAGCACGAAAGGCAGTGCGACAATAATACCCGCGCTCCAATCGTTCGCATTTGGAAGTGAGAGATGAACTCCTTCGAAGAAAATTGAAAAAAGCGCCAGAATCGCAAGCGCATACGACGCGCCGTCAGGAATTATTTTGTGTTTCAGGTCATATACGGCTATGAAAACAAAGAGAGACAGAGCTGTCGCGTATAAAATAAAAGTCAAACTAAAGCCCTCTTTCAGATACACTCCCAAAAAGAGAATAGCGGTAAGTAATTCTACCGAAAAGTATTGCGGGGAAATTTTTGATCCGCATGTCCGGCATTTGCCCCGAAGCATCACATAACTCGCGACAGGAATGAGGTCTCGGGCAGAAAGTTCTCTTCCGCAAGAAAAACACATGGATCGGCCGCGAACGAATGATAGTCCGGTATTGTAGCGAAGTATCGCAACATTCAAAAAACTCCCGACGATTGCGCCCAAAATAAAAAAAATCGCGCTAAAGCAAATATTCTGTTCTAAAAATAACGTCTCCAAATCTTTTCTTCATACTAAATACTAAATACCATATACTACATACTATTCCTAGTATCTCCTCTCCTTCACATCGTAGCAAAGATCAGTTCCGGCTGGGGTCCCACCGGAACAATTGGTTGCATTTCCATGAAAATCTGGCGCTGACCCAGTGCAGATAGTGCGCACAGTTTGATCAGCGTCGTCCGAGAGAAGTCTTGAGTCATTTTCCATAACCGCTCCAAGATGATACCCGGAACATGAAGCGCCGGAGCCGGTGGTGGCATAGATGTACGCTCCGCCTAGAGGTGGCGCGGGAATCTCATGCACAAATTCCTTAGAAGGCGTAACAAGGCCGTCAAGTGTAGTCGGGTAGCCGCGATTTTTGTCGTAGTAAAGCTCAAGCCCAAGCTGGAGCGCTTGTAGATCAGAGACCCGCTTATTATCGCGTGATTTTGATTTGGACTGCGAGAGGTTTGCGATAATGACACTCATTAAAATGCCGAAGATTGCAATGACGACTAATAGTTCGATCAATGTAAAGCCATGATCATCCAGAGGGTACTTATGTTTTTTCAAAATTACCATAATGAGTGAATTATACCAATTTATTGATTGAATTTGTATAGAATAGGGGGAGATTCTTGAAACTTTCCTTCGCAACAAAAAATCCGGCAAAAACCGGATTTTTTGTTGCGATAAAGTCGATTGCAAAATTACGGACAAACAATAGCACTGTCTGCCTGAACCGCGTTGGTTGATGTCAATCTGGAATTTCCAGTACTGTCTATACACCAGAATGTTGCACCTCCACTCAAAGGATACGTCATAACATACGCTGTTGCAGACGCTCCACTAGTCGTACACTTACCTAGTGTCGATCCGATAGCAGGATAGTTGGTAAGAAGTGTATATTGCGTCAGATCAGATGCGGCGAACATCCCCGTCGCACAGCCGGTACCAATACTTGCCCCAGCAGCTTCTGTGCCAGCAACTGAACCACCGTAGGTATTTGCGCCAGTTCCAGAATAATAGAGCTCCGCAGCGGCTCGAGCACCTGAAAGCTGTGCTTTTATTTTGGCATCATTTGCCTTAGTTCGTGCGCTATTCAAAGAAGCCAGTACAACTGACGAAAGGATACCGATGATTGCGATAACGACCAAAAGTTCGATTAATGTAAAACCTTTTTTAAATTTATTCATAATGAATTGTTAATAATTTATCTATTCACCTGAGCTGACGGAGTCTGAGGACGCCTCCTTGCTGTCGGAAGAGGCTCTAATCGACCGTCCTCTATCCGCTTCAGCCCAAGTGTTTGAATACCGACAAGTATAGCAGAATGGGGCACCGACAATAGCCCGTATGTGGATAATTTCACAGGTCTCCCTTATCGACATAATGAATAATGTTGAACATTATTAGATAATGTGTTATCGTATTGTCAATATCATTTATCAACATCACCCTAGAGGCATAGAGTTGTAAGTTGTTAATAAATAAGTAGTATAAACGTCTCATTGGTATATACTTATATAAATATGAAGAAACAAGAAAAGCTCATTTATAGCCCTTTGTTCGCTGGTCTTCAAATTTCAGATGAAGAGCGTTTTAGGGTTTGGACGGAAATTAAGAAAGTCGGAGGGCTCACCTTCGACAATATTACAAAGACTGAAGATGGGTGGTTTATCCAGTGTAGGCAAGTGGAAGGAATAATTGCTGCGGGTACAAATCCTAATCCATCTGATGCGGAAATAGAAACGGAAATACGCCAAGCAATCATTTCCGCCTTTAATGTTAAAGTCGAAAACACATCTATTGCTTCTCCATTTGTATTTCAATTCGAAACCTCAAATAACAATAATTAAAAATGGCTGGCCTTGGGATAAAGAATCAACAGCTAAAGGCCAGACTAAATAATGTTGGTCAAAAAGACTGGATTAAACTAGCCGAGTGTCACGAGTTGCTTGTTGTTAAGGGTGGTAGCGGCTCTCATTATATAAATATTAGGGATCCAAAAAAGCCTGACTCGAACGATGTAACGGGACTAATTAGTACCATAACACCAAACTTATTCAAACAAGCGAATGAGCAGATATTTAAGAAATTTCTTAGATATGGATTATCAGAGGAGCAGGTTTGGAGAGGTCTGGGATTAATGAAATGACTTAGACCAAATTTTTCTCTATTTTGCGCCTCGATAACATTCCGATCAAAGCACCGAAACACTTACTGCCGTTGCGCCGATTATTATAGTGAAACACAAAAGAATCAACGTAAGACTGCAAGTACTACCTCGAAAGGCTCTCAAACGTCCCCTTTTGATACTGCGTTTTAGGTGAGCAAAGAACGTTTAGACAGTTTTGGATGTTTCAACTAGGCATTAGATTGGAGATAGGCTCTTAGAGCCTATCCACTATCTTCCCCCTGTCACAAAACCCTTATTTTTGTCTGCAAAACTTCGTCTCGCCTAGAGCGTAATCTATTATGCTCTAGGCTCCGTCTCGTTTTGCCAAAAAATAAAGGTTCTCTGACTTCAGTACCACGAGATAGCGGATAGACTCTTACAAAAAAACCCGATAAATTTAGATTGCGGCGGAGATATTGTAAATAGGAATCAGCACAGCGGCGAGAAGAATGGCGACTCCGACACCCAAAAAGACGATCATCGCAGGCTCAATCAGACTTACCAGCGTATCAACGGCGTTTTGAACTTCACGGCGGTAAAAGTTGGCCATGCTTTTCAATATCTCTCCCATTTCGCCGGTTTCTTCTCCAACTTTCACCATTTGGGACATGATTCCCGGAATCTCGAAATGTGCTCCAAGAGCATCGGAGAGCGAACTTCCCCCCTTAACGGCCGTCAGCGCTTCATTCATTATTTCCTCGTAGACGTGGTTTTCTACGACATCCGCCGTAATTTCGATTGCCTTCACGATCGGGATCGCGGAGAGCAACATGGTATTCATGTTGTCGGCGATACGTGAGAGATAGAGTTTTTTGTAAAGTGTGCCGATATAGGGAATCGCGAGCTTAAAGCGCGAATAAGAATATGCACCGATCGGAGTGCGGACATAACGGACCAAAAACCCCGCCCCGATACAAATTAAAATAAAAAGATAAATGCCATAATGCACGAAAAACTCGCTGATGCCAATGACGATTTTTGTGTAAATAGGAATATCTTGTCCGGATTCGAGAAGAATGCCCGAAATATTCGGGATTACGAGCGTAAACATTAGAATCATGACGACGGCAAAAGTAACGACTACGAACGCAGGATAGATGAGAGCATTTTTCGCTTTTGAAGTTACCTCGTACGTTCGGTCAAGATAATCTGCCAAGTAGAGGAAAACATCCGAGAGCTTGCCCGACTCCTCCCCCGCCCTCACCATATTGACATAAAAGCTCGAGAAAGCTTTTGGATGCTTTGCCAAAGCCTTCGCAATCGAGCTTCCGCCCTGGATGTCGTCAGCGACTTGCTGAAGAAGCCTGCCAAGATACGCGTTCTCCGTCTCGGAACTCAAAAGCCGAAACACCCGGAGCGCGGAAACCTGGGCTTCAAAAAGCGTTGCAAGCTGTCGAGAGAGAATCACAACTTGTTTCGAGGACACACGATCAAAAAGAGAGATACTCTTGTTCAGAAATCCCCTTTTCTCTTCGGGTGTAATTGACGAAAGTACGAGTCCGCGACGCTGTAAGGAATTGATGGCAACATCAACATTGATGGCATCAATCGCGCCTGTGCTTTCCCTCCCGGCCTGGTCTAATGCTTTGTAGTTAAATAACATTGTTGGATAGTATTTAGTATACAGTATTTAGTATTTAGTATTTAAAAAAAATGAAAATATTTTAGAACTCATACTAAATACTACATACCACATACTATATACAAATTTTAAATCATCTTCTCCAATATCTTTGAATTTAACGAGTGCAGGTAGGCATTCTCGACGCTAATCTCTCCGGAGCGCACCAAATCAGCAAGCGAGCGGTTGAGATCGATCATTCCATGTTCAAGACCTGTCTCAATGACCGTGTTGATTTCATGAATACGTTTCTCGCGGATGAGGTTGGATACGGCGCTCGTATTGATGAGAAGCTCATACGCGGGAATCAGTCCCCCTGAAATGCGCGGAATGAGACGCTGTGAAAAAATACCCGTCAAGCTCCCAGCGAGAGCCACACGAATTTGATCCTGCTGATCGCCCGGGAATGAGTCAATGATGCGATTGATTGTCTGCGAGGCATTGTTCGTGTGCAATGTCGAAAAAATAAGGTGGCCAGTTTCTGCCGCTGTAACGGCCGTAGCGATTGTGGTTATATCCCTCATTTCCCCAATCAACGCCACATCCACATCCTGCCGAAACAAACTTTGAAGTGCGCTCGCAAAGCCTCCTGTGTCCTGTCCCACCTCTCTTTGGTCAATCACAGAAAGTTTCTGCTCGTAGATATACTCAATCGGGTCTTCGATGGTAATGATATGTTCGGCGCGCTCCGAATTGATAAGTTCAATAAGCGACGCAAGTGTTGTGGTCTTGCCGTGTCCCACGGGACCCACAACTAGGAAAAATCCCTGAGGCTTTCTTGTAAACTGTTCGAGTACCGGCGGCAGATTCAAATCTTCAAGTGAGCGAATATGTTTCGTAATAAGTCGGAGTGCAAGGGCGATCGTTCCCTGTTGAAAATAGGCGTTCCCTCGAAAACGGGCGTCCGGCGAAAACGTGTATGAAAAATCTATCTCCTTATGTTGATCAAACGCCGGGCGCTTATCGGCCGGCAATAAGACTTTTGATATCCCCTCAAGATCCGATTCCTTGTATTCGGCTTTTTTCACAAGCGGAATTAGCATGCCGGAAACACGAATTACTGGGTGCTTTCCGGCCGAAATATGAAGATCGGAAGCGCCCTCGCGAATGACGGTTTCAATAAGTTCATTAAGTTCTCTTTTATAATCCATACAGGGTTAGTATATAGTATTTAGTATTTAGTATTTGGTATTGTCGAAAATAAGTTTCTACGATATTCGAAATTCGGTATTCGATTCATAATACCATCTTCCCATTAGTTTTTGACTTTAATAACCTTAATAACT
>MHRX01000024.1:11659-11881 GCA_001822655.1 Candidatus Taylorbacteria bacterium RIFCSPLOWO2_01_FULL_45_15b | reverse complement strand
TTAAATAAGCAGGTGTCGAAATACTAATACTGATACCAATACGTACCCGATCCCTATCCAAGATTGGTTGTAAAAGAACAAAAACCTCGGTATTACGCGAGGCCAAAGGCACACTATCACTCACACAATCGCTCGTCAAAGCAAACTTCAGCTACGAAAACTTAAACATGAGTGGTGGGTAGGCAGACAACGGATCAGCAAGTAAATCTATAGATAATTTTG
>MHRX01000024.1:9106-11634 GCA_001822655.1 Candidatus Taylorbacteria bacterium RIFCSPLOWO2_01_FULL_45_15b | reverse complement strand
TAATTTTGTTTTCGTCAAAACAAAATTTCGCGAAGCCTCACGGCACGATTTACTAATCGCCCACCCCCCGCGCCCGTCCTTTGCTGAGGACGGACTACGCTACGCTTCGTGCGCTCCGGGGCTGTTAGCACCCGCGAGCCGCACAGAAAAAAGACCTTTCGGCCTTTTTTCTTTTTTGCGCGGCTGATGGGGTGGTGCTGCCCGCGCATAAAAATTTTCCGTCGAAAATTTTTTTCTGGGCACCAGCGTGGGGCATTTTTTCTACTGAAAAAATATGCCTCCGCTGGTCAGCACCCAACGCAGGCAAAGCAGTTTGCCTGCTTCAGCCGCGTCCATCGAAAAAACTCCGGAAGGAGTTTTTTCTTGACGCGGCTGATGGGTGCTGACCCCACGACCTCTCGCGTGACAGGCGAGTGCTCTACCGTTGAGCTACAGCCGCAATATTCATTGCCCGTAAAATGTAACAAAATTAGGAAATTTAAGCAAAAAATCACCTCGCCACCCACCATACCGAGCAAAGCCACGAACACTCATGAGGCAAAATTACGAAACGACAAACATACAATATAAAACGCTATAGCGTTTTATATTGTATGTTTGAAAGAGACTGTATAAACTTTGTCATAAAGAAGTGGAATCTTGCATTCGTACTCTTGCAAAGTAATAGAAAAATACAACGATTGCTCGGAAAAATGCTCGATTCTTATTCAGCTAAAAGGGCCTCTTTTGTATATCTATTCGACGCTGACCAGAGAAGCCAGCTTGTGAGTCCCGCGTCGTTTGTGGCCTGAATTTGCGCCCTGACTTCTTCCGGCCCATAGTCTGCACCGAGATCAAAGTCTTGAAGCCACGGCCGGATTTTTGAGATTGTCGTGCTTGCCGCCTCTGTTTTTTTTACGGCCTCATCCATTGCGAATTTAATTATTTCATAGGGATGATCCGCAGGATTTTTAAATCCATTAAAGCCGTCCGGGTAATGCGAGGGATACACCATGGGTGCAACATAATCAAAATGTGGCAGAGCATCTTCTAGAACTTGCCCGATATTAAGGTCTCCTGACGCGGATGTCGTCAAACCAAAAAGGTCTGCGGAGATCACCATGTCGCTCTCTTTCAGTTTTCTTCCGACATAAGCAAAAAATTCACTCATCACTTCGCGTTTTACCCGGTCCCCGCTCACCGGATACGCTATATCCTTCATGTTGCCGTCGGAGGGAAAACGAATGTAATCAAAATTAATTTCATCAAATCCTTGCGCGTGGGCATCTTCGGCAATTTCAACCAAATATTCCCACATCGTCTCCGAAGCGGGATCCATCCACGCGATACCTTTGTAATCTTTCCAGACGGAACCATCGCTTTTTCTCTTCACCGCCTCCTCTGGAAAATTATGAATCATAGCCGGGTCCTGAAACGCGGCAATCCGGCCAATTACGTAAATATTTTTAGTATGCAACTCCTCAATAAATGCCGAAAGATCCGTTATTCTCTCTTCATATGTCTTTCGAGCCTCAAGATCAAAATCATTCGGTTTGTAAGCAATTTTTCCAGTATAATCTTTGATATCAATCACGATCGAATTGATTTCAGTCGTCTCAACAAGCGCGACGAGATCTTTTCGTATTCGCGGGGTACCAGCAACCCAGCTCGTCATGTAAATGCCTTTCAATGGTTCGGGTGTCTGGAGATGAGCGATCTTTTTTTTCTTCTCTTCGACAACAGGCGGTATCCACTCCGGAGTGGACGCCACCACAAACGAGATTTCATCGTAGGATTTCTTTACGAGATTGGGAATGACAAAATATGAGGCGACAATTACAAATCCTGCAATTAGGATCGCGGCCAATGCAAACGACAGAACACGGTTACGAGACTTCTTCGGCATCAGTTGTCTCTTCAATTTTGTAAACATTTTTGACCCGCGGAGCGCGACGTTCCACAAATGTCTCGGTTACGATATCTTTTTTCGAGGTCAGCTTTCGGGCGGTCATGATTTTTTGATAGATGACAAAAGACAAAATCGTTATCAGAATTCCGGCAAGGACAAAAAAATTCATCTTCCATTCCAGTGGCACTGGCAAAAATCGTACAACAACGACAAGAACTCCAAGACTTGCGATAAGCTTAAATTGTGATTTCATCCTCACCATTGTAGCCATGAATCTACCGAACGCAAACTTTTATTAAAAATTACTGTGGAGAAACAACGACGGTAAACTCGCCTTTTTGCTTTTCGGGAGTCCCTAGAAGCTGTAAAACCAGCTCTGCGGCTGTTCCCTCAAGGATTTCCTCGTACATTTTCGTAAGTTCCCTGAACAGCAAAATCTTTTTTTTTAAATTTCTTTGGGCCAGGCTTTGGAGCGTCCTCACGATGCGATGGGGAGATTCGTAAAACAAATAAGCGCGTCTCCCTTCCTCAATTTCTTGAAAAAGAGTCTGTCTACCCTTTTTGTGCGGGAGAAATCCTAGAAATACAAAATCATGAACGGGTACATGAGAAATTGAAAGAGCCGCCGTCAGAGCGCACG
>MHRX01000024.1:0-9094 GCA_001822655.1 Candidatus Taylorbacteria bacterium RIFCSPLOWO2_01_FULL_45_15b | reverse complement strand
CAACAATCTTTATATTCTTTCCGAACCGCGCCCTTGCTTCATTTAGAAAGACGACACCCGGATCAGATATTCCGGGCGTTCCCGCATCGGTAACGAGCGCGATGTGATCAATTTTTTCAAGCATATCCAGAACGTGGCGCATTTTCGCCGGTGTACTTCGAGCATGCAAACTCTCAACGCGCGACGTAATATGATACGCCGAAAGCAATTTTCGAGTCATGCGAGTATCCTCGCAAAGGATGAGTTCGGCGGTACCGAGAACCTCAAGCGCCCGGAGACTTATATCTTTCAAATTACCGATAGGGGTCGCTACCACGGAAAGTGTTTTCATATTTGCAATCTACCAAATGCAAGTAATATCAGCAAACGAGAATCATGCCCGCGCCGCCAACCATTCGGCGACTTTGTAAATATCTCCCGCCCCGATAGTAATAATCACCGAATCATTCTCCGCGGTCTCCAAGACATCCCGTATTGCTTGAAGCGAAGGCAGACAGACCGCGCGGACACCAGTGTCGTCAATGGCTTCCGCAAGAATATCGGAAGTGATATTCGGATCCGGATCTTCACGAGCGGCAAAAATTGGCGCAACGATGACCTGATTTGCGTCATAAAAAGATGTCGCGAATTCCTTGAAAAGATGCCGCGTTCTCGAATAGAGATGGGGCTGAAAAACCGCAATAATTTTTTTATGCGGAAAAATTTCCCGCGCGCCCGCTATCGCCGCCCGCACCTTGTCTGGGTTGTGGGCGTAATCGTCATAGATCGCGGCGCCGCGCGCCGTTTCACCCTTAAATTCAAAGCGCCTCCACGTCCCTCTAAAATTATTAAGTGATTTTACAATCCGCTCGGCGCCGACTCCTAGAAACCGTCCGACAGCGGCGGCGGCTTTGGCGTTTGATACGTTGTGTTTACCCGGAAAACGAAGATGCAGATCGGGCAATTGCATTTCGGTATAATCAATTACTTCACCCGAGACATTTTTCAAAATTGCCATTACTGCAGAGTCTTTTACGTCAGCGATAACAGCGCCGTAAGTAGGGACTTTCTCAACGAACGCCTTAAATGCCGATTGAATATCGGCCAGATCCTTATAATAATCAAGGTGATCCAATCCGATGTTTGTAACAACCGCAATCGTCGGAGAAAGATGAAGAAACGCTCTCTTATATTCATCGGCCTCAACAAGAAAATACTCTCCGTTTCCTTGCACAAAATTCGTCTTCTCCTCAACAAGGACACTGCCGACTATAACAGTCGGATTTATCTTTGCGTCAGCCAGAATTTTTGCAACCATTGCTGTCGTCGTCGTCTTTCCATGCGTGCCGGCGATGCCGATCGTTTTTAGATCTCGTGAAATATCCGCGAGCGACTCCGGGTAACTCGCCATCGTCTTCCCGAGCGTTTTCAATCCGTTGAAAAAATCCGCCGAATAATGCGGAATAGCATTTGAGTAACAAATAGCGTCGACATCATCCGGCACAACAGACACATCCTGTTTATATGTTATTTTCACACCAAGTCTTTCGAGGTCGAGTGTTACCGGGCTTACCGTCGAATCGCTCCCAACGACTTCAATCCCTTTTGACAAAAAAAGCCTCGCTAAGGCGGATACACCAATCCCGCCGATGCCCGCGATAAAAATTTTTTTTGCTTTCTGAAGTCCCGCCATATGTTTCAGTATATCTCAAAACTGAAAGCAAAGAATCGGCATGGAAAAATTTATAAGGCTTTATGAATAGTAACCCTCGATACTTGCAGATTCCCGAAAAACCTCGCGTCATTTCATTTTTTCCGAGCAGAAATAAGCTCCAGAAACTGATCGTTCCTCTCATATTCGTTATTAAAGAGTCCGAATGACGCAAACCCCGGACTGAAAAGTATTGTCTCGCCAGTCAAGGAAAGCCGAAATGCCTCCTCGATTGCTTCATTTAGATTTTTTGCAACAAAAGGTGGTTCTGAAAAAGGATTATCCTTCAAGAATCGATCGGTGCCTGAACCTGCTAGAAAAACCGGTTTCGCTCCAGAAGCGCTGATCTCGTGCCGCAATGTAAATGTCGAAAGCCCCTTATCCGCCCCTCCCATGATTAGTACCAGCCCTTCATAGGACCGGAGCGCTTTCAGTGCCGCAATAGTCGCGTCCGGCGTCGTGGCGTTGTTGTCGTTGTAGACTCTCCTTCCTCGGATCGTCCCGACATATTGCAGTCTGCCCTCAACCGCGTGAAAAGCTTCCAAGTTTTTTCTGATCCGATCTTCCGGAATCCCTAAAGCGGAGAGCGCGGCGCGGGCACATGCCGCATTTGCGCGATTGTGTTCGCCAATGACATCAAGTCGCCAATCGCGAGAAATATCGCTCGCTCGGGCAATAATACGTTTTGCCAAAACATTCGCAGGAATCACCGGATCCGCTTGTTCGCCAATAATAAAATAATCCTCTCCGGTCTGGTGCCTAAATATCTGGGCTTTATCCTCAAAATATTTTTCCATGCTATCTCCGTAATAATTCATGTGATCTGTCATGAACGTCGTCCAGACCGCCACATGCGGACTGATTTTAGAATCACCAAATCCCTGAAGTTGCCATGAGTCAAGTTCGAGTACGACTATATCCCCTTCTTCAACCTCCGACAAAAGAGCAAGTGTTGATACCCCGCGAATATTTCCGCCTAAAACAACTTTTCTGAGAAAAGTTGTTCGAGCTAGCCCGAGCGCGGTCGCTCTAGGGCCGACCGATCCTTCGGATCGGTTTAGGCCCTCACCACATTGCTTTAGACATTCATAAATCATCGCAGTCGTCGTCGTCTTCCCTCGCGTGCCGGTAACTCCGACAATTGTCGCCCCCGACAATTTGGCGAATAGCGACGCCGACATTTCGATCGGAATATTATTTTTCCGAGCCTCTGCAATATACGGCGAATCAAGCGGAACGCCGGCCGCCTTGAGGATGAAATCTCGGTTACGAAAATCTTCCAATCGGTGCTCACCGAGCACGAATTTAATTTCGCCGAAACGAGGCAGTTTTCGAAGTCGTAAAAGCGACTCGCCGAGTTGCGCCTCGTTTTTCAGATCGGTAACAATGAGATCAGCTCCCTGTTCGGATAAAAATTCGACGTCTCCTACGCCGCGTCCGAGGAGTCCGAGTCCCATCACCGTTATTTTTTTATCGCGAAAGAAATCTTTATAATCCGGTAGAGTCATGTGTACAGCATAGTACAAAACTACGAGAGATGTGAGAAGTCTCAAAAAGTATCAGGAAAATGGTTATATTTACGTTTGTATAAAAAACCCCACCATAGTGGGGTCGTGGTCAACGCCGGCGATAATACTCTGACGGTTTCGTCTTCTTTCCGCGATTACTCCCTCCCGCTTTTTCAGCAAGAGCAAAAAGTTCGGCATCAGGGTCATCAGAACCACTTTCTTGTCGGCTGGTCGGCGTATCGTGGGTTGTGGCACAGTGACTTCTGTGGACTTGATGATTGGCAGTGTTATTGCCAAAAAGGCTTCCGTTGATTTCTGTTTGCTCCCCTCGAGTTTGGTTCTGAATCATGCGATATTCGCGAGCAAAAACCCATTTGGACGCAATTACCCTACCGTTACTGCGTACCTCACGAATGAAAGCAACCTCAACATCTGCCAGAACACGAAATGCCGTCCTCGACTTTCTCGCCAATACAAACATTACTCTCCCATTTCGATTCTCGACAGTGTAGAAGTTGTCGCGGTGAAAATATATATCCACTCCACCTTTTGGACAGATGATAAATCCGAAGCCTTTATCATGATCAAACCGCCTTACGGTGCTGTACTCAATCCGCAATAATTCCGACATGCGTCATCCCTTCTTTGTTGTTTTTCGGTTGAACTCCGTCTTTAATAACAGACGTATCCGACAAAATTATCCATAAACGAAAGAAACTGTCAACCTCGCTGAAGCCGTTTAACAATATCCTTATAAAAAAAGAAAGAGCTCTTCGAGAGAGCTCTTTTTGAAACTTACTTAATGACCGGGTTTGGCGTCTCTGCGTCCTTAAACAACGCCTGGACAGCCAGCTCGGGTTCTTTCCCAATACCGCGCATGGCCATCCATATACTCGTTTGACCTGGATGAAATGCGTGGTATGCAACTTCGAGAATTGCCTTTGAGGCAATTCTCGTCGCAGGAACCCCCGGATGGGAATGACTTCCATTTAAGAGCATTCCCTTGAAGAGGTACCATTCTGGCACAGTGGACAAGGTATCCTGTGCGCCAAGCTCTTTCCAGGATATATCAGTTTTTGGCCGTCCATGCTCGTCCTTCGGCAGTTCGAGCCAGCGGATCATTCTTGCAAAATTTGCAAGATTAAGATTCTGGACCAGCATGCTCGTAAACACCTGTACCTGACCCTTGCTGTTCCGCCGGATAAAGACATCCGCATGGATGTCCCTCATTCGCGAGGCTTTCTGGCAAAGAGGGTTGTCGCTCTCTACCATGAGAACTCTGATTTTCTGCTTGCCTTTTCGGCCCAGAAAATCCACCATGTGGACCTTCTGATTTTTTAGGAGTTCCACCGCCTCCCAGAATAACGCCTGGTCGGCGGTGTAGTTATTAAAGACAAAATGAGTCCATTCCACCACGTCTTCACGGGAGGTTCCGGTTCTCTGCAGAGCCTTGACGACGAAAGTGAGGTCCGTTACCGACTGGGTCGCGGAGGCCTCGGATTTTGCGATCCATGCCCGTATTGTCTCTGCAATACGCCCGTCCGTCCTCTTGTTTCGAACATACTCTTCGAAAAGAGTGCTGAGCCTTTTTTCTTCAGGTACCGCATCGTACCTGATGGCTTGAAACCGAATGATCGCATTCAGCCCAAGCTCGGCCCACTTAATGACGACATTTGGCGCGCACCGTAACTGGCGATTGGCCATCTTTATGACCTCGGCGATATCAGTCATCGCCGCATTAGGCTTCGTGTCCAGACGAAGTGTTGCCGCGAGAAGATCTCGCAGTCCAGGATTCTCGTCGATTCCAAGATACTTCGCGACCAACGTCGCACAACATTCATCCTCGTTCCTGCCTTCGAGCCCATGCTCATCGAAGCGGCCTCCTCCAACCCCGAAAGGAAGGATTTCTGCCGCGTCGAAAAATTGATCAGCATGCCGTTCCACACCTTCAGTAAACTTGATTGGAGCTGTTTCAATGCCGGGAAATGTTTCCCGCCCGTACAAACGCGCAAGTGTTATAGCCACAATCTCGTCCCAGTGACACGCGGCGTGTACCAGGATTTCGCGGATATTTATGGTTTTTCTCACGAACTGCCTTTCTGTATCGGACTTTCGTCCGGGTTTGTTTTTCGGAAGCAGCCATATGATAAGAACTGCTGTCGCCAACTATAGCATTTTTGGTATCAAAAGTCAACAATGAGGGCTTAATGAATCGCTTGTTTATGGCCGCAGAATTTAACGAAATTGTATCCATCTGTCAGTATAAAACTAGATTATGATGACCGGAGAGATCACCGCTCAACGAAAAATTATCGAATTGGCTCAATCAACGATTGCCGCGGCAGAATCAAAGATTGCCACCTTACAAGCATCGTGCAGACACCGATGGCACTACCAATTCTGTGCGCTGGACCATGCGGCAGACTGCGACATGTTGCATACTTGGACCTGTTTAATGAAGTGCGACCATTGCGGCCTTGAGAGCAAAAAACACGGATTCTACGCATTTTGCAAGGTTCATTTATCTGAAATGACTCATAAAGAAATCCTTAAACATTTATCACCCCAGCGAGGCCAGCGAGATCGGCACGAATACAAGATACAGTATCAGTGTAAGAAAAAAGGCTACGCGCAAAACTCCGTATATAAATTGATAGGCGGAAGAGATTGAGCCGTGATTAAATCCAAGAGGCATCATCGCCTCTTTTTTTAATTCCGTTCACCTCTCTATACTAATACTTATACTCTATACCCATACTACCTAAAGCGTCTCCACGATAAGCATATTCGTGTCAATATTTTTTCCAAAAGGCCACCCCGACGTGATCACGACCTTCTCTCCTTTTTTTGAAATTTTGTTTTGAGTCAGATATTTTCTTAAAAAATCCATCGCATCAACCGTCCCTGAAATTTTCTGAACGCAAATCGGGAGGCAACCAAAAGACACGGAAAGTTGCTGACATGTTTTTTCTTTTGGGGAGATCGCAAGAATCGGCTGAAGTGGTTTGAAGCGTGAAATTGTCCGAGCGGTCTTACCGCTGTACGTGAGGGCCGCAATAAATGACGCCGCTGTGTTCTCTGCAATTTCAACAACAGCATCAGATACGCAATCCGAAACGACAATTTCATCGATCCTGCCTTTTTGTCGGATCACATCTTTCCGCGGATATTCTTTCTCGACGCGCAGAGCGACAGTGGTCATCATTTTTACCGCTTCCAGCGGATAATCTCCAAGAGTCGTCTCTTCTGAAAGCATGATCGCGTCAGTCCCGTCGAGAATTGCGTTTGCAACGTCCGAAACCTCTGCACGTGTTGGGATAGGGAACTTAATCATGGACTCTAGCATTTGCGTCGCGGTGATCACCGGCTTTCCAGCGAGTCGGCATTTTTTTATGATCTGTTTTTGGATCATCGGCACATTTTCGGCACCAATCTCAATTGCCAAATCTCCGCGCGCTACCATGACAGCATCGGTTAGTCTGATAATTGCATCAATGTTCTCAACCGCTTCTTCTGTCTCGATCTTGGCGACGATCATCGCTTCGGATTTCACTTTTTTCAAAAGGACTCTCAATTCCTCAATATCTTCAGGCCGCCGCACAAACGAAAGCGCTACAAAATCAACCTTGTTTTTAATGCCGAATTCCAAATCTTTTCGATCTTTCTCTGTAATCGAACTTATCTTCAAATACGCTCCGGGAAGGTTCACTCCCCTTTTTCCTTTTGTCTCACCACCTACAAGGATTTTACATTTGATTGTTTTTTGAGTGGTAGAGATAACTTCAAGTTTTTTCTTGCCATCATCCAAGAGTACGAGATGTCCCTTCTTCAATTCTTTCGGAAGTGTCGGGTAATTCACATAGGCATTATGTTCATCTCCGACTATTTTATCGGTCGTCAGCGTAAATGACTCACCGGGGACAAGTGTGACGCACTCTTTATAAAATTCACCAATACGAATTTTTGGTCCGGCGAGATCCTGCAGTATACCTACAAACTGACCTTTCTCTTTCATTACTTCGCGGAGGTTATTTACACGAGTCTGATGTTCCGCAAAATCACCGTGCGAGAAATTGAGTCGCATGACATTCAACCCCGCGTCTACGAGTTTCCCCAAAACCGCTTTTGATTCTGTTGCCGGACCAATAGTCGCGACGATTTTTGTCTTCTTGAATATCATAAGTAATGAAATCCATTTCATTAATGAGCCGCCATTAATAAATAAAAATGAGAGGCTTGTTATGCCACAATAAACGAGATGGATCCTAAAAATACAACCTCGAAAGTGTACCACATTGCACGTACGCCGCAACTATAAAAATATATATAAAAAATATATTCAAACTGCCTCTAGTCGCCTTGCATATGATAAATCTATATCAGCGTGCCAAGTCGACACATAAAAACATAAGGGGGCAGGCTTTGTAGATTAAAAAGCACACAAAAGATTCGGCCTCTGCGTGTGACCTTTGTTTTCTTGACTCTTTCAAACTCAAAGTGCAAATTTCTAGATTCTATCCTACTATCACAGATCATCTGTATTGTAGTTAAAATATTGGACATTCAGACTTTATTTACCGAGGTTATAGAGCATAGTAATTTCGGTGGCGGACAGCGCGCGGTTGTAGACGCGAACGTCGTCTATAATCTTAGCCTGAACCCCCGCATCAACACAGGCGGATCCATTCCAAGAGCCACTTAAACACATATGATCAACCCTATCACGCACATTACCCGTTAATGCCGGTGGAGTGGAATCAGCGGCGACACTATTGACATAAACCTGTACCTCCGCTCCGTCATAGGAACCAACAACATGTGTCCAGTCGGTCGTCGCCGAAGCGGAATCAGCTGTTGCTGTTACACAGGTAGGAGTATCATTACAAACTTGAAAAGCATATTTTTCAGTACTAGACCTAGACATTATCCACTGAGTAAAACCAGACCGGTCTTTTGCAATAATTGAGTCAAGTGATGCTAAAAGAACCGTACTGTTTTTAACCCACACACTGACCGTCAATTGGGGCACAGCATCGGCAATGTCGCCGAAATCAATCACATCATTCGTCGCATCAAAATTAAGTCCTTGCCCGATCTTTCCTGGAACATAGAATGTGGAGGTGGCAATGTTCACCACATTCCCATGATTTCCTTGACCTGAAATGTCGCGAATGGTGCCACCAATGGTGTCCTTTCCATCAAAGGTCCAGTGACCTACGAGGCCACTGGATAATCCCTGTCCTACAGTATTTTTCGGAGTTACTGCTACCTTTGACCCTGCGGTGGAGGTGTAGAGTTGTTTTACTTCTGTGACGGAAAGCGCGCGGTTGTAGATGCGAACGTCGTCAATCGTACCGTTAAAAGTTCTACTTCCGGCAGAAACATTTCCAATGAATAAGGCTTGAGCACTATTGTCCACAGGACTCACAAGATTTGTAGAAGTAACATATGATGTTTCTAGGCCATCGATGTAAAAATGCACATTTGTTGCTGTACTGCTACCATCCCATGTGGCTACAACATGCTGCCATTTATTTAATATGAGCGTGTCACTCGCACTGGTACGAACCAGATCGGTTGATCCGTCAACTTCAAATCTAAGAACGCCACTCGTTGTAATCGCAAGCATTGGACCATTTGTAGAGGAAGCTCGCGCTACAATTCTTCCCCCAGCATTTTCTCCAATTGATCTAGGATATACCCATGCGGAAATAGTGACAGGAGAAGTTTCATTTAAAAGTGTGTCATTTGTTCCGAGATTTATGAGATCATCCACCCCATCAAAATTAAGTCCTTGCCCGATCTTTCCTGGAACATAGAATGTGGAGGTGGCAATGTTCACCGCATTCCCATGATTTCCTTGACCTGAAATGTCGCGAATGGTGCCACCAATGGT
>MHRX01000023.1:153-9070 GCA_001822655.1 Candidatus Taylorbacteria bacterium RIFCSPLOWO2_01_FULL_45_15b | reverse complement strand
AAGTTTCAGAACCGTTTCTGAAAGCACGACGTCAATATAGTTCGGTTTCATCTTTACACTTCCCTCCTTATGCAGGAATGTATGGTGATCCGAGACATGAGAAATATGGGTGGAGCTTGCCATTTCATAGAATATTATAGCAGAAACAAAAAGTCTTATTTCCCCAGCAGTGCTTTTACCCTGTCTTCCACAGCAGGATGCGTACTAAAGAGACGCACCATAAAGCTCTTCCTCGTCTTTTCCGGACCAAATGGATTCGCAATATAGAGGTGCGCGGTGGCATTGTTGGCGCGGCGCATTTCTCCGCTGTGGGTTGATATTTTCTGAAGAGCTGAAGCAAGCCCTTCCGGATAGCGCGTAAGAAGAGCGCCTGACGCGTCCGCAAGAAATTCCCTCTTCCGAGAAATGGCCAACTGTATAACTGTCGCGATAAGCGGAGAGAGAACCGCGAGCACGATTCCAACTAGCATAAGAATGAGTCCGAGTCTTCCGTCCTTATGGTCACGCCGTCCCCCGCCCCAAAAACTCACCCGCAAAAACCAGTCCGATAGAAGTGCGACAAATCCGACAAGCACCACGACCACCGTCGAGAGAAGAATGTCGCGGTTTCCAATATGAGAAAGTTCGTGTGCGATCACTCCTTCAAGTTCGCTTCTGTCGAGAATCTGCATGAGGCCGGACGTGACCGCTACCGCCGCGTGATCTTTATTCCGGCCCGTTGCAAAAGCGTTCGGCACGGGTTCATGAATTATGTAGAGCTTCGGCATTGGAAGACCGGAAGTAATGGAGAGATTTTCAACAATATTCCAGAGGTCGGGGGCGTCTGATTTGGAAATTTGCTTTGCGCCCGAAAGAGCAATCACGATTTTGTCCGACCACCAGTAGCTCGCTATGTTCATGACGATACTTACGATAATTGCGATCGGCAAAATCGAAGGTTCGTCTAGGAGGAAGCCAAAAAGCCAACCAAGTCCGATGACGGCGACAAGAAAAATTGTCATGAGAAGCCAGGTTTTTCGGATGTTTGATGCCTGATGTGTATATAAAGTTGCCATTGGATTAGTATACAGTATGAAGTATTTGGTATGTAGTATATGGATACAAAAATCAATTACAAGAAAGGCGCGTGTGAATATAAAAGGTATTAAACCCCAGGGCACCCGCCCGAACGCCAGCCCGATCAGAATCATTCTGGCGGGTACTGTTCGGTACGGGCGGGAGCCCTGGACACATAATGTGCTCGCAAGGCTCGCCCATTGCCGCAGCAAGCTGCGGGGTATTTAACCTTTTGTTTCGTCTTCACTCGGACGAAATGGAAAATAAGAATTTTCCATTTCGCTCCTCGCTAGCCGAAATAAAAAAACCGGCGCTGATGCCGGTCTAGACACAAAACATGTCGGCCACGGATTGAATGCATAAATTTCCCCGGATACCCAAATTACGTTCCAGAGTATTGAGCGTGTGCGTTGCATCATTCGCATTTGGGCTTGAGACTTCAATTTCTACAAATGTTGAAATCTTTGTATCTTGAAAACGTTCAATCGTATAAATAACGAGTTCGTGTTCTTCTCCCTCCGCAGAAAAACTCATTATTTTGCCGGAATTGATGACCGAGCATGAACGAGCCTCGACCAGACAATTTTTCAAATGCCGAAAGATACGTACTGCGACATCTGGATTCGGTTCTGTGCAAAACGCTATTTCATGGCGACAATCTTGCTGACCGAATTCTACAGATTTCGAGTGCGGATATTTTAAGCAGAATTTGCCGTGATCTTTTCCACCAATGCGGTAACGAACGACCGTTCGCGTTACATCGTGAAAAATAAGCCATTCGACGCCAGCGTATGAGACTGTTTTATCAACCAGAATTTTTGCATCGGCGTCTTTAAGCCGAGCCGTCATTAGACGTTCAACGTCTTCAAACGACTGATTGCCAAACTCATATTTTCTTTCAATTTCTACAAAGTTGCGCGATAGTTCGGCGGGACAAGAAAGTTGGGTGAGCTTCTCCAATTCCGCCCTTGGCAAACAGATTGTGTTAAAGTCCATAAATAGCCTTTCTCTCGAAACTATACTTCTCCACAAGGACAAGTCAACCCGCACTCTAAAAACAGCGGCAAAAACAATCTAACTCGTCAAAATCTCTTTTATTTTCTCATCAAAAAAAACTCGGACGGCTTTTTCAAATTCGTCCCTGGTGCCGGTGTTGCTGTAGATAAAATCAGCACCGCGGCCGATTTTCGGAATCAAAAGTTCGGTAGCGACTTTCTCCTCCTCGGCAAATTTTTCGAACGCGGCGCCCGACTCATCGCTTTTCTCACTTCGCCCCCTGCTTCTCTCGTAGCGAAGTTCGATGGGCGCGGTAATGTAGACGAGGAGATTTTTTGGATAGGAGCGCACCAAATCAAGATCGCTTTGCCAGCGCACGCCATCAAAGAGAGTGATCTCTGCAGGCGAATGGTCGATGCGCGCTTTAACCGCATTCGCAAGCGTCGAATCGCCAAAGTGTGAATTCATCACTATCGCCAAATCCTGAAGATTTCGACGCGTAAGCGGAAGATTCCAGAGTTCAAGTGTCTCACGCAACACTTCTGAAGACTGTATCTTTTTTACAAAAACAGGCCGAGCGATATTCGTTAATATCTCGTCGAACAAGCCCTTGCCGGCCACTTTTTCACCAACAACG
The DNA here is from genome assembly GCA_001822655.1 of Candidatus Taylorbacteria bacterium RIFCSPLOWO2_01_FULL_45_15b. Taxonomy (GTDB): domain Bacteria; phylum Patescibacteriota; class Minisyncoccia; order Phycocordibacterales; family 01-FULL-45-15b; genus 01-FULL-45-15b. The sequence goes on along the minus strand of MHRX01000023.1, from coordinate 6,381 downwards.
CCGATGACCAATTTCGTCATTGAACCCTAAAAATTAATAACGTATTTCCCTTCCAGATTAAAATTTGACCTCAACGGGTTTTTTTTCCACTGACTCTGCTTCGAGCTCAAAAAATTCCATTTTTCCGAACTTAAAAATATTCGCAATGACGTTAGGTGGAAACGTATCAACTTTAATGTTCAAGTCGCGGACATTGCCGTTGTAAAAGCGTCGCGCGGCTTGGATTTTGTTTTCAGTATCTGAAAGCTCCCTTTGAAGCTCAAGAAAATTCGTATTTGCTTTTAGATCCGGATACGCTTCAGCAACGGCAAAAAGAGACTTGAGAGCGCCCGTCAACATATTTTCTGCCGCAGCCCTTCCTGCAGGATCTTGAACACCCATAGCGGCTGAGCGTGCCTTCGTTACATTTTCGAAGGCCTGTGATTCGTGAGTAGCATACCCTTTTACCGTGTTTACGAGATTCGGAATAAGGTCATATCGACGTTTCAATTGGACATCAATATCGGCCCATGCCTCCTTTGCGCGGGTAATGAGCCTTATAAAACCGTTGTAGGAAGCAATTCCCCACGCCAGAATTACTGCAATGATTATTATGATTATTAGAGTCATGATTGTTTAGCTAATTATTTTATAATTATACCACAATTGTTTACCGTTTACCGAATGTCAAATGTCGAAAATAGACCTCACCTCAATCCTCTCCTTCGCAAGGAGATGAGATTTTCCTTTAAATACTCAACACCCAACAATTTACTAAGCCTCATGTATTCCCTTTTACTTTAGCCATATTTTAGTGGGAAGTCTGACTTCCTTCGCCTCGACAAGACTGAACTACTCTCCAGCCTCTAAAATCTCTCGACCCCATAATTCTGAGATCTTCTTTTTTAATCTTTCGAAACTTTGTTCACAATTAAATTCATAACAACCAACCTTATGACTATCTTCGTATTTAACTGATTCTGTATTTGTTGAAGGAAGTGTTCTGACAGTAATCCTATATGAAGATCCCCCTGATCGAAAAGGGGCACTTTTATCCAGCACAGGGCTCTGCATTTTGAAAAAATTGACTTCGTCCACAAGTTTTGCAAGTGATACGATATCGGTTATCGCCAAGGTTTTTGATGCAGTAGACTCGCTTTCCCCATCTTGTTTCGCTCTGTAAAACACCCGACCGTCATGATAAATATTGAGAGTGGCAATAGAAAAAGACGCATCAACTTCCAATGTAATGTCGTAACTATTCTGAATCCTATTTGATGAAGTGGGTGCTGATAACGTATCTGTCTCGTTTTTTTTAACTGGCGATGCAATAGATAAATCGAGAAATCTAAAAGTTGCAAGGATCGGTGACAAAAAAGTAGCTTCACCTGTCACATGAAAGGTAAGGCCGATACGTTCAATCAAATAGTCTTCTGAACCAATACGAGTCCAGAGTAAACCGTTTATTACTTCATTTTCCACGTCTGATAAGTCTCGAATAAAACGATTTTCCTTAATCACATTTTGTAGCGAATCTGAATATACATCAATACGCGCATCAAAATCCTGTCGCTTGTCACCGGAGTATATAGCGACAAAAGTTCTTCCGGCTGGAAGATAATCATTTTGAGCTGCCTCCAATTCAATTATTTCATTCCAAGTCGAAGAGTATTTAAACTCAAACCTATGTTCTTCATTCCGATACGTTTTCCATCCAGCGTATTCATTTTTCGGCTGAACAAATACAGGGACAATCTGATCGAAATTTGTCAGTGCAACCACACCTAGGAAAATTCCCGCCACTGCAGTCGTCACCCCGATAATAAGCGCCCCGAGCCAAAGAGGAATCTGCCCCTTTAAAAAAGGTGGATTCAATTCGATCGATCGATTTTGTATTTCTTCTACAGGATTCATTTTGTATAAAATTCTTTTCGTAATTCTTGATCAGGTATGTAGCGCAACGCTTGGTTGAAAATTGCTTTTGAAGTTCCGCGATCTAATTCACTGTGATTCGAAATTGTTATAGTCTGGTAAACAGTTGACGAAACTACTCTTCGCAGTTTTATATGACTTCCTTTTTGCGCCACGATATCAAAACCAAATTTCTCAAATACTTTCACAACCTGTTTGCCCGAAAGACGTCGCAATTTAGGCATTGACGGTTGTTGGCAATTCAAAATTTACTAGTAAAGAGGGCGATTTTGAAAATCCTAATTCAGAAAGATTTTCACCGCGGAGATGGAGCTCGGTTGCCTCATTGATGTTTTTAGCAAGTTCGTCTAAAGTCTTGGCTTGCGTCACGATTGGCAGATCAATTCCCTGTGCGACGTAGTATTTCTCACCTTTAATAATTTGAAATTGAATGATTTTCTTCATATGGAAATATTAGCATTTTTTGATTCATTGTACATTCATTTCACATTATCTCTTCCCTGCTTTTTCATTCTTCCTATCCTTCAATAATTTCTTCTTTTTTAGAAATGACGACACTGGTTTCGCGCATTGCTCACACAAAAAAATGGAAGCGGCGTAATTGCCTTTGTAGATTGATATCATTTCGTCGCGATCTTTGATACTTTTCTCGCAGTTATCGCATTGGTACAAAATCATTTTTACAGCATAGCATATTTGTAAAAGAGAAAACCACCGCGGCTTCGCCGCGGTGGTTTTCTTCCCTCCCTCATACTAAATACTAAATACCAAACCCGTCCGAATGGATTCATCCGGGCGGATACTACATACTATTCTAGTAATCTCCCATTCCCGGAGCGCTTCCTCCCATTGGTTTTTCTTCTTTGGGTTCTTCTGCGACAGCAACCTCGGTTGTGAGTAAAATTGCTGCAGCTGATGCGGCATTTTGCACCGCGCTTCGTGTCACTTTTACAGGATCAACGATTCCTGCCTCGAGCATATCAACAAAAAGTCCGTTCTTCGCGTCATATCCCTGATTACCTTTTGCATTTTTTACTTTCTCAACAATCACTGAACCATCATCTTTACCGGAATTCATGGCAATCTGCTTTAACGGTGAATAAAGTGCATTTATGAGAACATTGTAACCGATGGCAAACTCTGAATTTACTCCCTTCTCTGCTTGTTTGTAGGCCTCGGAGGACATAAACTTTTCGCCGACTTTGTTCGCCGCTTTTACGAGTGCAGTCCCGCCTCCCGGCACAATTCCTTCTTCAATCGCAGCCTTCGTCGCGTTTACCGCATCTTCAATTTTTAGTTTCAAATATTTCATTTCAGTTTCCGTCGCAGCTCCGACACGGATCACGGCGACCCCACCGGCCAATTTTGCAATTCTCTCTTCAAGTTTTTCAACATCATATTTTGAATCAATCGTTTCCTTCTGTTTTCGGAGTGATGTGAGTCGCGCCTCGATTTCCGATTTTTTACCCTTCCCGCCGACAATTACCGTACTGTCTTTTTTTGCGATAACTCGATTTGCCTTTCCAAGCATAGAAAGATCGGCATTCTCTAGCTTTATTCCAAGCTCCTCGGAAATTACCTTCGCGCCAACAGTAACGGCAATATCTTGGAGCATTTCTTTTTTCCTATCACCGTAGCCCGGAGCTTTTACCGCAAGCACATTGAACGAACCGCGAATTTTATTCAAGACAAATGTAGTCAGCGCTTCACCATCAACATCTTCTGCGATAATTACGACTTCTTTTTTGCCGCTTTGTGCGAGTTGTTCAAGAATCGGCAAAATTTCTTTAATCGTCGAAATTTTCTTATCGGTGATCAAAATAACCGGATCTTTGTACTCCGCCTCCATCCTCTCTCCATTCGTAATCATATACGGAGAAACATAACCTTTATCAAATTCAAGACCCTCCACAACTTCCGACTCGACGCCAAATGACTGGGATTCTTCGACAGTAACAACACCGTCCTTGCCGACTTTGTCTATTGTCTCCGCGATTATCTTTCCCATTTCTTCGGACTCTGCAGATATTGTGGCGACTTGTTTTATCTCGTCCTTCGACTTTATCTCTTTTGCCATAGCGCGAAGTTCTCCGACAACGTCCTGCATCGCTTTATCAATACCCTGGCGGACAAGTGTGCCATTCGCGCCCATCGCAGTACGCCGAAGTCCTTCGGTGATGATTGCTTGCGTCAAAACCACCGCAGTGGTCGTCCCATCTCCCGCAAAATCATTGGTTTTTGAAGCAACTTCCTTCACGATCTCCGCGCCCATATTCTCAAACTTATCTTTGAGAGATATTTCCTTCGCTATTGAGACACCGTCATTCGTTATTGTTGGAGCTCCATAACCCTTATCAAACACCACATTTCGACCGCGAGGGCCGAGTGTGATCTTTACCGCATCTGCTACGGCATCGATTCCTTTTTTTAGTGATTTTCTGGCGTCATCGCCATAGAGTATTAATTTGGACATGGTTGATTAGTTAGAAAGTTGATTAGTTAATAAGTTCAAAAGTTAAAAATCCTCAAGACTTTTAAACTAACAAACTTAAAAACTTATGAACTATTTGATTACTGCTAATATATTATCTTCTCTGATAATAAAATACTCGACATCATCTATCTTCACTTCATCGTAGCCGTATTTGGAAAAGAGAACTGTGTCGCCGGCCCTCACTCGCACCGGAATGAGCTTACCATTTTCATCATATTTTCCTTCACCGACCGATACAACAACACCCTGTTCGGGTTTCTCCTTTGATACGGTGCCCGGAATAATAATTCCAAATGACGACTTTTCTGCGGCGGTTTCAGGACGCACCAAAACTCGATCCCCGAGCGGACGAATTTTTTTTGATGAAGTGTCGCTATTCTTCATTGATTTTTTTTCTTCTTTTTTCATAATGCTTTTAATAAGTTCCTCCGCGACACGACAGAGCAATAAAAAACTCCGCTTTATAAATATGCCGAGGAAAAACAAGATTACCTATACGATGACAATTATAAAGGTTTATTCCTAACTTGCAATCACTTGACACAATATTCTAAAATCGGCAAAAAATGGCTTGGTAAAAGGATGCCGAGGACAAATGAGTTCTACTCTGTTCTAGAATTTGCTCTGTTCTAGAGTAAAACACGTAAGAGACAAAATATGGTCTCATTAAATACATAAAATTGTGGACATTGCCATCCTACAATATAAAACGCTATAGCGTTTTATATTGTAGGATGAGACACGTAATATTAAGGTTCCATATGTCTGGAATCACCTGTCTGACTCATCCACTAACCGCCAATCGGCCCCCCAACCGCCAGCCGTCTGCGTCTTGACAAATATATTAATCCAAACTTTCAGAGTATGGGTTGCCCGTTGTCTCAACCGCCGTCAAGGTGGCAAAATAGTTGGTGCACTTTCCGCAACATTGAGTCATCCGAAACGCGACAAAACAAAAAATCATAAAGAAAAATGAAGGGGTTATACAGAACGCCAGACTATAGGTGCCTATCGGGCGTACTTGGCCACGGGGATACCTGCAAGGGGCAAAAGTGGGTGGCCTTATACAATGCATTGCATTTTTTTTGCCAAATGCTATCCTTATTGCAATGGAAACTCTCGGAGCTATTCTCCCCTATATACAGATAGTGCTTTCAGTCATGGTCATTGCGGGCGTTATGCTCCAGCAATCAAGTACGGGCCTCGGTGGCGCGTTTGGAGAAAGTAACAATTTCGGAACCGGTTTCCATACACGGCGCGGATTTGAGAAATACCTATTCATCGGGACGATTGTTGCGGGAATACTCTTCGCGGCTTCAGCGCTTGCAATCCTTCTCATTCGATAACTCAACGTTTCTTGAATTTGTATTTTATTTTTATCTGTCTGGGCATTTTCTCTTAATTTCTTAAAACATTCTTCAATTCAAAAAGAACTTTTTAATTTGACTGCGATTATATTATGAAAAAGAAATTTTTCCTTCCATATTCTCATGCGCTTGACCGGCGAACCGGCTCTTTTTCCCTTACTGAAAAAATACTGCTCATTCTGCTCTTATTGGCGATTATCACTTCAACATTTTCATTGCTATCGAAAATCAGTAACAGATTTACAGTAGAAATACCGGCGCACGGCGGAGTACTCGAAGAAGCATTGATAGGTATTCCTCGATTTACAAACCCGCTCTTGGCCGTAACCGACACCGATAGAGATATCGTAGCGCTCGTGTATTCAGGCCTTTTGACCGCTGGCCCCGGAGGGAGTCTGATTGGAGATATAGCGGAAAAATACGATGTTTCCGAAGACGGGACAATATACACTTTTA
>MHRX01000023.1:0-121 GCA_001822655.1 Candidatus Taylorbacteria bacterium RIFCSPLOWO2_01_FULL_45_15b | reverse complement strand
GCGCCGATAACGACGGACGATATCGAATTTACAATAAACCAGGCGCGCGACCCGGCGACGAAAAGTCCGAGGAGAGTAAACTGGGAAGGCGTTGTCGTTGAGAAGATAGACTCCAAAATAA
>MHRX01000022.1:13926-15615 GCA_001822655.1 Candidatus Taylorbacteria bacterium RIFCSPLOWO2_01_FULL_45_15b | reverse complement strand
GAGAGAGAGCGATTAAAGCGTCGGACGAAATACGACCTCGCGTTGATTCGTGAGATTGGGTATTGCAACGGCATCGAAAATTATTCCAGACATTTTTCTGGCAAACTGCCGGGAGAGCCGCCGGACACTCTTCTTTCATATTTTCCAAAGACAAAGGAAGGAAAGGCCGACTTTTTGACAATCATTGATGAGTCGCATGTAACAGTTCCACAGCTGAATGGAATGTTTGCGGGGGACGCTTCTCGGAAACAAAATCTCGTCGAACACGGGTTTCGACTGCCTTCGGCGAAAGACAACCGCCCTTTGAAATTTGCCGAATTTAGGGAACGCGTGGGGGCGACACTTTATACGTCGGCCACGCCTGGAGCCTTCGAAAAAAGCGAAAGCAGTCTGGTGGCGGAACAGGTCATACGTCCGACGGGACTAGTCGATCCGGAAATTATTGTGCACCCTGTTCGACAGTTGGGCAAATATATCGGTCAGGTCGGTCATTTTATTCGCGAATCCACCGAAGTTATCGAGGGTGGCGGCAGAGTTATAGGGACGACGCTTACAAAAAAGATGGCGGAGGACCTTTCTGAATTTCTTAAGGAAAAGGGAATAAAGGCCGAATATTTACACAGTGGGATTAAAACTATAGAGCGAATTCAAATACTGACCGAATTCAGAAAGGGTATATTTGATTGTCTTATCGGCGTGAATCTCCTGCGCGAGGGACTTGATCTCCCTGAAGTTGAATTTATCGGAATTCTTGACGCCGATAAGGAGGGTTTCTTACGATCCGAAACTTCGCTTATTCAGACTATTGGCCGCGCGGCTCGAAATGTCAAAGGGAAAGTATTTCTCTATGCGGATATCATGACTGGTTCTATGGAGAGAGCGATTGGAGAAACAAAGCGTCGTCGAACACTTCAACGTGAATACAACAGCGCGCATGGTATTACACCAAAAACAATCATCAAAAATATCAGAGATATTACCGAAGGGCTTGCAAGCGAACATGATAAAGCCGTCGGCGCACTTCTTCGAGTCGAAGCTGTCGAATATACTAAAAGTCCGGTTAAATGGCTGCGGAAAAAACAGAGGGAGATGAGCAATGCGGTTAAAAATTTGGATTTTGAGACCGCCGCGCTTATTCGCGATGAGATTAGGGGAGCGGAAAAAATTTCCAGTGCGATAATTAGAAAAAAGAAATGACGCGCCGTTATTTCAACAACCCGCACTTTTTGCCGATTTTCCCCGATAATTTTTTACAGTATGAATGTAAAAAACGCAGGTTTGTTTTGAGGGTGCATTTTAGTCAGTTCAATGATAAGGACTTGACGTTTTCCACACACCTATATTTAGGCTGTGTTGAGGTGATATAATTCCAGTCATTAGTATTGTTAAAATTGACTATTAATTAATATGAAGAAATTAGGATTTTTGTTGGTTGCGCTATTGATTGGAGGTTTTGGAGGTGTTGGCATTGTAGCCGCACAGGATGCGGCAGGCCCAGCGACTTTTGTCGGCAGTTACACTCTGTGGATTGCCATTATCCTGGCGTTTATTGCGAGTGTCTGGACTTTCTATTATTCACAGCAGATGAAGGGCTCTGTTGTCGGTGACATTTTGCGCCTGGTTGCGTTTGGAATGTTTGTCATTGATCTCGGGTTTCTGGCCGTAGTCATAGCCTGGGGCTCGGCGCCT
>MHRX01000022.1:6506-13911 GCA_001822655.1 Candidatus Taylorbacteria bacterium RIFCSPLOWO2_01_FULL_45_15b | reverse complement strand
CACGATCTCTTGTTTATTCTTGGGTACATCCTTATCCTGACGGCGGTTGGTCGCATGAGAAAACTTGGCGCATAGATAAAGGTTCGAAGGTTTCGAGACATCTGTTTCAACCGCTGATTTTTCAGGGTAGCTGAAGAGCACACCCCGATGTCGTGATTATTGTTTGAGTACCGTATGCCCATCAAAGATATTTTTACATTTCATCCAAGAATAATAACGCCCACACGTGATCTAAAAGGTAGAGCAGTTCAGACTGTCTTTGCGCATCTTGGCGATATTGTGGTAGAGAGCGAGAGAATAAAGAACGAATTGAGGCGACTTGCGAGCGCTGAAATGAAACAAGGTGATGAGCGTGAATGGGAGCTTGTCGGCCTTTTTACGGAGTTTGAAAGGTTCATTTTGGGCAGTCAGCCTCCGGTTATTAAACGTTCCTACACTCGCGATCAGCTGATTGAAGAAATAAGACGAGCGACACCACTTGAAGACCTATTTCCACGCCTTCGACTCATATTGTCTGATGAGTTGGAAAAATCCGCGCTCCTCTTTGAGATTTACGTTGAGCCATTTATTACCTATCTATTCAATAATCTCGGTGTGGAGAATCTGCGCCATCTTCTTGCCGGTAACCAAGTTTTTCAGCCGTTTGAGACCTACATCACGGCTTATGGTATTGATTTTGATGGATTTAATCTTGATCTGGCTCGGCGCAGAGACAGGGTTCGTATTGATGAAATAAGAAACATTTTTAAGAATCTTTACGTTGCGCTTCATAACAAAATTCTCTCATCGTTTGGTCAATCAGTTCTTGAGAAGCTCATAGAAAAGGAATATCAGAGTCTCAGGGCGCACTATGACGCCTTTATCGTTGCCGGAATCTTTGACATCTTGCCGGAGCCCATTCTTGAGAATGAGCGCATCGCCTATCTTTCAAAGGAAGAGCTTGAGGAAAAAGTAAGGGAGAGAACAAATGAACTTCGGGCTGAAAAAGAGAACATTGAAAAGAAGATAGAAGAGCGCACGCGTGAACTTCGATCAGAGCGGTCGAAGCTCACGATTGTGGCGGAGAATATGGCGGAGGGAGCAATGCTCTTTGATGAAAATCTTAATGTTCTTTTTATAAACGAAAAGGCAAGACAAATTGTTGATGTTGGAAGATCGGACAAATTTTTGACGGGCCCGATTGTCAAATCTTTTAGTGAAAAATTCGCGGGCGTCGATCTTGCCGCGAATTATAAAAAATGTCTGCAACAAAAGACTTTCGATATACCGGAGATGGACGTTGGCAATCGAATATACAAGCTTTCTTTTGCTCGGATTATTGATCAAGGAGACGGAGTATTTTTTCTGGTCTGGATTCAGGATATTACGGAGGAAAAAGCTTTGGAGCGTCGGCGGGCTGAATTTGTGTCGCTCGTTACTCATCAGTTGCGCACACCTCTCTCGGGGGTCAAGTGGACTCTAAACCTTCTCATTAACGGCGACCTTGGCGAATTGAAGACGAAGCAGAGGGCGTACGTTATGAAGGCCAATGAAAGCAATGAGCGAATGATTTCTCTCGTTGATGATATTTTGCGCGCCAATAGGATTGATCCGGAAAAGTATCGATATAATTTTACCGTCATTAATTTGCTAGATCTATTTGATAATATACTGTATGAAATTTTGCCAGCCGCCGATAAGAAAGGCATAAAAATTAGAATTGATCGACCTAACGGCGAAATGGCAAAAGTCAAAGTCGATTCAGAACGCATGAGGGCGGTCATTCAAAATCTATTAGAAAATGCGGTGAAATATACGCGCGGTGGCGGAGTTATTGAGGTGAAAATTGTTGAACAAACTGGGAAAATAACAGCCTCGATAAAAGATAATGGCATCGGAATTCCCATGGCCCAACAAGGAAGCATTTTCAAGCAGTTTTTTCGCGCCTCGAATTCATCCACTGTTGCTAGCGGTTCCGGGCTTGGTTTATTTATAGCAAAGAGTATAATAGAAAAGCATAACGGTTCGATGTGGTTCGAGAGTGAAGAAAATAAAGGCGCAGCTTTCTTTTTTTCACTGCCAATAGCATCAGAATCTTCTAACATTAAATAATTGACATGAAAACAAAAATTCTCATCATTGAAGACGACGTGTTTCTCGGCGATGTCCTTCTTCAAAAGATGAGCGTCGCCGGTTACGAGACGCATTTATCGCGCGATGGTGGAGACGGCATGAAAATGATTAGTTCGCTGAAACCCGATCTCATACTTCTCGATCTCCATCTGCCGACAATGAGCGGTTATGAGATTCTGGAGCAAAAATTCAAGGATCAGAATATCAACAGGATTCCTGTTATCGTCATTTCTAATTCTGGCGAACCGGTCGAAATCGACAAAATTTTGAGCCTGAATGTGAAAGATTACTTTGTCAAAGCTCAATTTGATCCGGATGAAGTTTTGACTAAGGTGAAGATGCAATTGAAGGAAGGGGAAAACACGTCTGGTAGAAAAGAAGGCGCGACAAAATCACAGCGGACTTTGAAAGGTAAAACAATAATGTGGGTTGAGGACGATGTGTTCTTAAGCGACATTATTGCCCGCAAGCTCTCCAATGAAGAATGCAAGCTCCTGCACGCCGCAAGTGGAGATACGGCGCTCGCTATGATTGAAAAAGAGATGCCGGATATTGTTCTTCTGGACATACTCATTCCCGGAATTGATGGTTTTGAGATTCTCTCCAGAGTCAAGGCGAACCCAGCTTTGAAAAAGATTCCCGTTATTCTGTTATCGAATCTGGGTCAGAAGGACGATATTGAAAAGGGGCAGAAATTGGGCGCTGAGCGATTCCTTGTTAAGGCGACTGTAACACTCGATGAAATAGTTGAAGAGATAAAGAAAGTGGTCTTCAGCTAGAGCGGTATCGGCAGGAATTGCTTAAGACGGGTCTATCTGTTAAAGTTTTTCATAGGACCTACGCAAATGGCGAACTTCTGCGTTGCACTGCGGTAAAATAATGCTCACCGTAGCTATAAGTACGGCTCTCATTATTTTTCTCGTGCGCCTTGAATTTCATCCATTTGCGTAGGTCCTATTTCAGTAAACCCATGCGAGTAATCGCGTGGTTTGTCTGTATTTATGAAACATTCTCGCATTAAAAAGGACGGTGATCATGGAGATAGTATCATCGTAAAGGGGGCGCGGACTCACAATCTAAAAAACATTACGGTCGAAATACCGAGAAACAAGATGATCGTCTTTACCGGTCTTTCCGGATCCGGCAAGTCGTCGTTGGCGTTTGATACGATTTTTGCCGAAGGTCAGAGGAGATACGTTGAGTCGCTTTCGTCATATGCGCGCCAATTTTTGCGACAGATGCAAAAACCTGACGTAGACGAAATCGTCGGGCTTTCTCCCGCAATTTCAATTGATCAGAAATCGCGCTCCAATAACCCGCGTTCAACTGTTGCAACCATTACCGAGATATACGATTATCTGCGGATTTTATATGCGCGTATCGGGCATCCTCATTGTCTTATTTGCAACCGCGAAATCAAGCGCCTGACCAATGAGCAGATTATCGATACTATTTTAGAAAGTGTCATTTCAATTGAGAAGAGCGGCGCGAAGAGAGTGTTCGGAGTTGAGCTAAATGGAGAAAAACTTCGCATTTATGCGCCGATGATCGTCGGAAGAAAAGGCGAATACTACCAATTGCTCTATGATCTTCTGGGAAGAGGCTATAAGGAGGTTCGGGTAGATGGCGTGCCAAAGAAACTTCGCGAACAGATAGTGCTTACAAAAAATAAAAAGCACGACATTGACGTTTTGGTGGATGAGTTTTTTCTTAGCGAATTCAAAACGCCAAATGGCACGTGGAAGGAGCGGCTTTCAGAAGCGGTAGAGCGAGCGATAAATGAGTCGGAGGGATTAGTGCGTATTATTTCTCCCGCAGAGGACAGGCTTATCTCGGCAAAATTCATGTGCCCCTATGACGGATTTTCCTATCCGGAAGTTGAGCCTCGTCTTTTTTCATTTAATTCTCCGTACGGCGCCTGCTCGCAGTGCAATGGATTAGGCACAAAACATCTTTTTGGAGATGAAACATGTGAGAAATGCGACGGGGCACGTCTCCGTGAAGAATCGCTTTTTGTCAAAATAGGAGATAAGAATATCGTGGAGGTTACGGCTATGTCTATTGAGGAAGCTTTTGAATTTTTCGGTTCGCTCGGTTTGACGCCGACGGAGAAAAGTATTTCAAATGTAGTGATTCGCGAAATCGAGGCGCGCCTCACGTTTATGATTGATGTCGGCATTGAATACCTTTCGCTTGATAGGCGCGCCCATACGCTCTCCGGAGGCGAAGCACAGCGAATTCGCCTGGCCTCTCAACTCGGCTCGGGTCTCGTTGGCGCTCTTTATGTTCTTGATGAGCCGACTATCGGGCTTCATGCTCGCGATAATCGTCGTCTGATTCAAACGCTTCTCAACCTCCGAGATCTCGGAAACACGATTATAGTTGTTGAACACGACGAAGAAACGATCTTTGCTTCGGATTTCCTCGTAGACTTCGGACCCGGTGCCGGCTTGCATGGCGGTCAGATCGTTGTTGCGGATGATTTGCGCGTGCTTCTCGATGCGAAAAAAAATGAAAGCAATTCGCTGACGCTCAGCTATCTCCGTAAAGAAGTTGAGATTAAAATTCCGCATGAGCGGCGCACTGGTGAGAGGGGAAAAATCATGGTACGCAATGCTTCGATTTTTAATTTGAAGAGCGTGGATGTTGATATTCCATTGGGCAGATTGATTGCCGTTACCGGAGTTTCAGGTTCTGGCAAATCGACTTTTATGTATGAAGTCGTATACAAGAATCTTCAGGCAAGATTCGACCGCAGATATCGGTCGAATGATGTTTATAATTGCTCGTCTTTTTCCGGCTCGGAATATCTGGGGCGGGCGATACTGATAGACCAGTCGCCGATTGGTCGCACGCCTCGATCAAATCCCGCAACATATACCGGCGCTTTTACTCATATTCGCGATCTTTTTGCGGCCTCATCGGAAGCCAGGGTGCGCGGATGGAGAGCTAACAGATTTTCTTTCAATGTAAGAGGGGGTCGTTGTGAGGCGTGTCAGGGAAACGGCGAGATTGCGGTAGAAATGCATTTTCTCCCGACAGTGTATGTTCCGTGCGATGTGTGTTTTGGAAAGAGGTTTATGAAAGAGACATTGGAAATCCACTATAAGAAAAAAAATATTTATGATGTGCTTACAATGACCACAGAAGAAGGTCTTTCATTTTTTGAGGACATTCCCGCTATCTACGACCGGCTAAAAACCCTCGACGAAGTCGGGCTCGGGTATTTGCAACTCGGCCAATCTGCGACCACGCTTTCCGGAGGAGAAGCGCAGAGAGTGAAAATCTCATCGGAACTTTACCGATCTCATCTGCAAAAAACCGTGTATCTTCTTGATGAACCTTCCATCGGCCTGCACTATGAAGATGTGCGCAAACTTATTGAAATCCTGCAAAAACTCGTTGAGAAGGGAAATACGGTAATGCTGATCGAGCATAATATGGATATCATTAAATCAGCAGATTATGTCATTGATATTGGGCCCGAGGGCGGTGTCGGTGGAGGAAGGATTGTGGCAAAAGGCACACCTGAAGAGGTAGCTCGAAACAAGAAATCACACACGGGGAAATACCTAGTCGGTGTCTTGAAATAGTAAAAAATCCGGCATCTCGGGATTTTGGCGTGAAGGAGTGTGTTACAATTACAAAATAATCGCGCAAATTTGTTCCATGAGTCTCTATCCGAATCTATTTAGTCTTGATATTCGCAATCTAATCCTTGCGTCTGTTGTATTTATTGGATTGTCGGTATTCATTCTAATAGGCTACCGCATGTGGGTTAAGGTTCGAGAAATAAACCTATTGAAATATGAATTTATCACAATAATAATTCATAAATTCAGAACTCCGCTGACGCATATAAAATGGTCATCCGAGGAGCTTAAGAAAGCGACGACGGATGAGGCGAGAGAGGCCGCATTTCAAGACATACAAAAATCGAATGAGCGGCTTATCGAGTTGACGGACATCTTGGCCTCCATGTCAGCGTCTGATACGGGATCTCTATATTACGATTTGAAGCCGCTTCGAGTCGCCGCGATTGTTCAGGAGGTATATATGAAATTCGAGAATCATTTTCGCAATAAAGGAATGAAGCCGCGTTTTCATAGCGATACAGATGCCGTCGCCAATCTAGATAAAAAACAGTTTGCGTTCGTACTGCAGACTTTGATCGAGAATGCGGTCATGTATTCCTATCATGGCGGGCAGTTTGACATCTCCGTTTCGCAGAATGGTAACAAAGTTCTAGTTAAAACCCTCGACAACGGTATCGGTATTCCGAAAGTTGAACTGCCGCATATATTCGAAAAGTTTCACAGAAGCGGTCAGGCCAAACTTGCAAATACGGAAGGGCTAGGAATAGGAATTTACCTTTCAAAGAAAATTATCAAACAGCATCGCGGGAAAATTCGGGGATTTTCGGAAGGGGAGGGTAAGGGCGCCACGTTTACAATTACTTTGCCAAAAGCCTGAATAGTATGAGTATTAGTATTCGCATAGTATTAGTATGAGTATTAGTATAGGCGCAAAAAAACCGGAGGTGTCCGGTTTAATATTTTAGTGTGAGCGGGGTGCGTGAATTATTCCGCAATACCTTCATTCCAAGAGGATCTTTGGTGGACGTATTTTGCTACAAGGGCAGTTGCCCCGGATGGTTGCAAGGTCATGTTTCAATCTCCAAATCACCGCCTGGAGCAATTTTATTTGGCCTCGAATTTCTCCTGACCGTGATTTTGTAATCTGGAATCGCACTTTCTGTTCCGATAATGGCGTAGATTTCTCTACGAGCTTAAGTACTGCTTTTGTTGTAAACGCTAGTCGCGATGTTTTTCTCATATCTTTCTTGTTTCCGAGTTCACACTATCAAAAAACAGGAAAAAAGTCACGAATGGGAAATGGGGTATAAAAAGACCGAGAAAAACTTGGTTATAACATTGCAAAAAATCCAGTCTTTTTTCGTATTTTGAAAAACTTACTTCGCTTTTTTGCCGAAATAATTGTATTTACGATTTACCAGTCCCGAGAAATAAAAAGTAATAAAATTATATTATGCGTCACGGCGCAAATAATGGGTATGCCTGTAGGTGCCTCCTTACAATAAAAAACCGAGGAGTCTCCTCGGGTTGTTGTACTTTATCGCTCAAGACAATTTTTCGTTCTCTCGCCCTCAATTTCCGAAGCGAAGGTCGAATGCCTCCCATGCAACGACTACATCAAGTGCTTTTGTACCATGCGTCTCGAGATCCGCATAAAGAGCCGCGATAACGAGCTCGCTTGTTACTTGGCCTGCAGA
>MHRX01000022.1:2976-6346 GCA_001822655.1 Candidatus Taylorbacteria bacterium RIFCSPLOWO2_01_FULL_45_15b | reverse complement strand
ATTTAGTATCATAAGAACTATGACTAGTCAAGATTTTGAAACACAAGTCCAGAGTTTTCCAGACGAACCGGGCGTCTATTATTTTGTCGCGCCGGATAAGGAAATACTCTACATTGGTCGTGCCACATCGCTTCGCGACAGGCTTAAGAGCTATTTCAAAGACGACCTTCTTCATGCGCGCGGAGCGCTTCTTGTTGATATCGTTACAAGGGCTTCTGTTATCGAATGGACAAAAACCGACTCGGTTCTCGAAGCCATAATTTTGGAGGCAAACCTGATCAAAAAGTACCAGCCGCACGGAAATACCGATGAGAAGGACGACAAAAGTTTCAATTACGCCCTGATTACCGCCGAGGATTTTCCTCGAATTATTCTTGTGAGGGGAAAAGATTTTTTTGAGCGATTTCCACAGAGTGAAATAAAATATCCGTTCGGCCCTTATACGAATAGTCATTCACTAAAGGAGGGGTTGAAAATAATAAGAAAAATATTTCCTTTTCGCGATTCGTGTACTCCTTATGAAATGAAATTAAATAAACGAGGAGAGTTCTTGGTTCCTCGACCATGTTTCAATCGTCAAATCGGGCTTTGTCCGGGAGTTTGTTCTGGCGAAATATCAAAGCGAGAATATGCAGGGGTGATTCAGAATATCAGACTGTTGTTTGAGGGTAAAAAAACAAAGCTCGTAAGAAAGCTTGAGAAGGAAATGTACAGCTTTGCGAAGCATCAGGAGTTTGAAAAGGCGAACGAGATAAAACGGAAACTTTTTTCCATCACCCATATTCGGGACGTGTCTGTGATTAAAGAGGATTTACCAGAGCATGATAAGAAGGCGAGCCCCCCAACAGCAAGTGCTGATCGACGGGTTGTGAGTCCGAGACCGCCGTATCCTCGTATCGAAGGATATGATATTTCGCACATTCAAGGTTCAAATACTGCGGGCGTGATGGTTGTGCTTGAGGGTCGGCATATGAAAAAATCAGATTACAGGCTTTTTCGCATTAGACGAAAGGGGATAAATGATATCGGAGCACTGAAGGAGACTATCACTCGCCGATTGAATCATTCCGAGTGGCCGTCGCCTGACGTCATTGTCGTCGATGGTTCAGACGCTCAAAAGCGCGTTGCTGAATCAACTCTTGCGAGATGCGCGATAAAAGCCGACGTGGTGGCCGTCGTAAAAAATGAGCGACACAAGCCCGAAGCGGTATTGGGAAACGAACAACTGATTTCGGAATTTAAAAGAGAAATATTGCTAGTCAATAGTGAAGCTCACCGATTTGCCGTCAAGTATCATAGGAAATTGCGCCAAAAAAATTCATTATCGAGATAAACTGTCTCCGAGCAAACTCACAATATAGCAAGCAGAATGCCGACCGTGAGTATGGTATTGCAAAGTGAACGTAGGTTTACTACAATAGCAACATTGGATTCGATAAAAAAATAAATACATCGGATTCATTTTTTATGTCGATTGAAAACTATAAAAATAAAATAACGGAGTTTTACAAATCAAAGCGTCGCATGCCGACGTACGTGGAAACAATGAAACTTGTTGGGTTTAAATCCAAGAATGCGGTTTTTAAGCTGGTAAACAAGTTATCTGATGATGGATTTCTGACAAAAGACAAAAATGGGCGTCTTGCCCCGGCAAAAATTTATGGAGAATTGCGCCTCCTCGGCTTAGTCGAGGCCGGATTTCCCTCGGCGGCGGAAGAAGAATTGGCCGACACTATGAGCTTGGACGAATATCTGATTCCCAACAAAGATTCTAGCTACATTTTGAAAGTAAAAGGCGATTCTATGATTGATGCCGGGATTCATGAAGGCGATATGGTTATTGTCGAGAGGACGAATAATCCGAAAGAGGGCGAGATCGTCATTGCGGAAATTGATGGGGCTTGGACGATGAAATATTTTCGCAAAAAATACGGCAAGCCGTATCTTGAGGCCGCCAACAAAAAATATAAGCCTATTTTTGCCGAGAATGAACTGAAGATAGCGGCTGTGGTGAAGGCGGTGGTGAGGAAGTATTGAGGGTCAGTATATAGTATTTTGTATTTAGTATATAGATATGAAGCGCAAAAAAATTTTCAAACGGGGTAGAATTACCAGACGTCAGTATTTTAAGAAACAAAAATCATACGATATATCGTATGATTTTTGTTTTTGGCAATAAAAAACTGCCGGAGCAGTTTCGTCTTACGTCAATTTTGACCGCCGAGTGACAATTCGTACAACCGCAACCCCTCGGTGGTTTTTTTAGTTTTGAGGTGCTCGAAAAGTTCTGTCTCTATTTTTTTTGCATCCGATTCATTCGCGAAGATGAGAATATATTTTTTCTCCTCACCGCAGCACCATACCGGAGGATCAATCCCGACAACGTATCTTTTGGCCGTCGGTCCATTTCCCACGGACAATCCTATTGAAAATTGTCCGCGGTTAAAAATCTCTCTGCATCGCTTGCACCCGTTTGACAGCCCCTGTTCGTTAAAAAGAATCTGTAACGTAGCATTTTCAGCGTCCATAAGCACCTTTGTTGTCTTGTTTCTCAATGAAAATTACCTATTTTGGCGCCTGCTGTCAAAGAGAAAAAATAATTGACATAATATTATTTTATGGCAAAATACACGATGGTTTCTTTAAAAAACAACAAAAGGATGCTGATTGAAAATCGTATGTATTGCAGATTCCCATCTCATTCCACTGAATATGGAGTCAGAGTCTTTTATTCCGGGACATTTTGAAAGTCTTCCCGAGACACAGAGGCAGTGCGTGTATGATGGGGCGCGACAAGAATTGTGGAAGGCTTTTCGTCGTGTACTCACTTCGATCGGGGATGAAAAACCGGATGTTACGATAGGCCTTGGTGATATTACGGGCGGCTGGCAAGAGGGTGGCTACACGAATGACTCGATTGTTGATCTTGCAGAAAATGCCTGTGCTTCCATTCGAAGGGTGGGTCAGGCGTATTTTTGCGTTGGTAATCACGAGATGGGACGGTATTCTCTAAAAGCAAGGAAGGGTAGCATGACAGAGCGCAGTCTTGTGGCCAACGAGCAAATTTACGGTCCACTTTGGTGGGGTATTCGGGCAGAAGATTTTCTTCTTGTTGGAGTGGCGAGTCCTCTTTTTCTCTACGAAGGGATGAACGAGTACATAAGGGAAGAGAAAAGAAAGCAGGACGATGCAATTCGGAAAATTGTAAGGAGTCATCAAGGACCATGGATTGTCTTTGCCCATGATTTATCCGTCGTTGATTGGCTTGTGAATCGTTCGCTTGGAGATGCAATTACCCGATTACAGCGCGTGGTTGTCGGCGATGCGCATACCAAGACGGTCTTTCAGTGGAGAAAAAAGAGAGACAAGC
>MHRX01000022.1:0-2965 GCA_001822655.1 Candidatus Taylorbacteria bacterium RIFCSPLOWO2_01_FULL_45_15b | reverse complement strand
TTTTCGGGACGCGTGAAAATGATGCGGTTGATTGATGATGCCGTCCTCTGCCCCTCGACCGCACCTATTGCTTGGCGGGGTGGCGGGTGGCTCTCTGTCGAAATTAAAAGCGGTGAGTGTATTATCGAGGTAAAAAATAATCCTGTGCCAGTGAGTGTGCTTCCCAACACATGGCGAAAATATTGGAGTTGGTATAAGCCGTTACACTTTTGACCAAAGAGCGCACTCTGCGCTCTTTTTTTATGAGCGAGGCGGATATTCAATGAAAGAAATGATACAAATTTGCATAGTAAACGAATGTTCACTATAATAGTAACACCTAAAGGTCTTGGGCATATATCATGTTTACCACTCGATCATTTTCAAAAGCGATTCTTCACATCGACGGCGATGCCTTTTTTGCTTCCTGCGAAGTGGCGGCAAACCCGGCGCTACGAGGAAAGCCTGTTGTTATCGGCAAAGAGCGCGGGATTGCGTCTGCCATGACATATGAGGCAAAACGTATGGGAGTGAAACGGGGAATGGCTTTGCACGAAATTCGCAAAGTGTGCCCGGAGGCAATCATCTTGCCTTCCGACTATGAAACTTACAGCCTCTATTCAAAGCGCATGTATGACATTGTGCGTCGCTATACGAGCGCGGTTGAAGAGTACAGCATTGACGAGTGTTTTGCGGATCTTGCCGGCATGCGGCGGGTACATCGGATGTCGTATGAAGATATTGCAGAGAAAATAAAACATGAACTTGAGAGTGAGCTCGGCATGACTTTTTCAATAGGTCTTGCGCCGAATAAAGTGCTTGCGAAAGTTGCGTCGAAATGGAAAAAGCCCGATGGTCTCACTATTATTTCCGGGCGCCGTATCGATATGTTTTTGAAAGATTTACCATGTGAGAAAGTTTGGGGGATTGGCTCTAATACATCGGAATTCTTGACGAAGCAGGGGATAGCGACCGCACTTCAGTTTGCGAATAAGGAAGAAGAATGGGTAATAAAAAATCTCTCGAAGCCCTTCCAAGAGATTTGGCATGAACTTCGCGGAGAATTAATCTATCCACTCGATCTCGAACCAAAAACCGACTATGCCTCGATTCAAAAAACAAAGACATTCACCCCGCCTTCCCGCGACCCGGCATGGGTTTTTTCCCAGCTTTCCAAAAATATCGAAAATGCATGCATAAAAGCTCGCAGGCACAATCTTGCGGCCACCGTTGTTTCTTTTTTCTTGAAAACGCAGGATTTTCAATACATTGGTGCGGAGATGAAACTTTCTCGTCGGAGCGCTTTGCCGCATGAAATAGTGGGGTTGATACGCGAACAATTTTCCAGCGTGTTTCGTCCGGGAGTGCTTTATCGCGCAACGGGGGTTACCCTCTCGAATCTATCTCATGAAAAATTTGTACAACTCGATCTTTTTGGCAAGGCAATTGTCGCAAAAGAAGTTTCGAAAATTTACGAGAGCGTAGATTCGCTTTCCCGCAAGTATGGGAAGCACGCAGTTTTTCTAGGCTCAAGTTTTCTTGCGATGAGGAAGTCCGCTCATGAAGGACTGCGGGGAGAGAGTGCACCTCGTCGCGCCCGGCTTTTCAAGGGAGAGACGGAGCGTAAAAGGGTCGGCATGCCGTTTCTTGGAGAAGTCGTGTAATCAGTATCGGTCGAAAAGTTGTGCCTTTTCTCTCAAATCTGCCCGTTTATAATTGATACCATGGCTAAAATCTCCGTGGGCGTATTGCGTGGCGGTCCCTCATCAGAATACGATGTCTCACTCCGAAGCGGGGCGGCTGTGATGAGGCATCTTCCAGAAAAATATAAAGCACACGATATTTTTATTGATCGCGCTGGGACATGGCATATGCACGGTGTCCCAAGGAAGCCGTACGAAGTGGCTCGGCATGTGGATATTTTTTTTAATGCGCTTCATGGAAAATACGGTGAAGATGGAGGTGTTCAAAAGGAACTTGAAGCGCTTGGAGCAAAATACACGGGGTCGCCCGCGGTACCGTCGGCGATCTCAATGAATAAAGCGTTGACGAAAGAAGTTTTGATACCGCACAATTTTCTATTGGCCAGACATGTGATTGTAGAGAGGGATACATATGAAAGTCGGCATTTAATTAATATCTTCAGAACTCTCACGATGCCGTATATTGTGAAACCCACTGCGTCAGGCTCATCTTTGGGCGTGCGCTTGGCGCAGAGTTTTTATGAGCTGGAGGAGGCTGTAGCAGAGGCCTTGAAGGATGCCGTTTCGGTCATGATAGAAGAATTCGTTCGTGGAAAAGAAGCTTCGTGCGGTGTAATTGACAATTTCCGAGATCAAGAAACGTACGCGCTCTTACCAAGTGAGATTGTTCCCACGGAGTCAAAGATTTTTGATTATGATGCAAAATATACGGGCAAGAGTCAGGAAATATGTCCGGGAAATTTTACCCCGACGGAAAGTCAGGAAATCCAGACACTTGCCGCAAGAATTCACACGGTTCTCGGACTTTCGCATTATTCCCGCTCGGATTTTATCGTTACAAAGCGCGGAATATATTTTTTGGAAGCAAATACTCTGCCGGGGCTTACCGATGAATCTATTCTTCCGAAATCACTAGCCGCCGTTGGTTGCACGCTTTCGGATTTTCTCGACCACGTGCTGACGCTTGCGCATCAATGACCACGCCGTGTCTGAAGGAATGGGGATAATTGAGGAAATGGAGATAAGCACAGATGATAGATGGCATGGCCGATGGCGAGGCGGTTCACGCGGTGAGCGTATATATTATGTGATATGAAAATTTGTTTATGGCCTCCCGCCAGAACACCCTGCGCTTGTGCGCGGGGTGTTCAAAGTTTTCTATAGCTCGTTGACCGGCCTTGTCCTATACGCTCAATCTTTTTTAATCGCATCAATTTATCGATTGCCTGCCTGACAGTCGGATAAGCGACCTTCGTCTGTTCGGAAATCTCGCGCGGTGTGGA
>MHRX01000021.1:4371-9487 GCA_001822655.1 Candidatus Taylorbacteria bacterium RIFCSPLOWO2_01_FULL_45_15b | reverse complement strand
GCGTTGGTAACTGTTCCAATTGTAGGAGTAGCATTTGCGGTATGCATCGTGCCGGCTATCGGTAGTGATCCTGATACCGCTGCTGTCGTGTTTATTCCTACAACAGATATACCGACAACTTGTCCTGAATAGGTACCTGCGCTGTTATCAGCCATGTTACCTGCTACCCAAAAAGACTGGGTGGTGCCAGCTGGCACTGTAAACCCGCCGTCGCCAATTTGAGCCTGGTGATTTGAATTCAAAGTTTTTGAAATTCCGATCTGATTTCCATTCTCATCAAGAAGAAGTACTCCTGCCAATGATGCATCGGTGCTAAGACCTACTCGCTCTATGGTAACGCTGTCGATTTTCACGTCAGATGCTCCAGCGGTTATGCTGAATTTAGTGAATGGAATCCGAGCGGCCAATGAAGGAGCAAGGCTCGCTGATGGCTGTGTTCCGCCTGAAACCGATACTGACCCCCCTGCTGTTGGAGGAGTAATGACCGGAGGGGTAATCACCGGCGGGGTAATTACTGGAGGGGTTACTGGAGGGGTTGCCGACGTCAGCTGATTAAGCTTTGCGCGAGTTGAAGCTCCCACATAACCAGTGCCGTTTATAAGTCCAACCGGCGCCAAAATTTCAGCCGCGTATTTGTTTTGGAAACGAGTAACGCCGGCCTTTGTAAGTGCACCGAAGTATGTTGTCTCATTGCCCGGAGAACCTGCTCCCGATGAGGCGATGTTTACTCCATCTCCGTTTAGAACTATCTGGAGTTGTCGAACATCTTCTCCTGTGCTACCCACTGTAAGGTTTCTAGTAAATGTATATGAAGTTCCGACGCTACCACTTCCTGATGAAGAAAGTGCCGCACGGGCCGCCGCAGCTTTGTCAGCTGGGATTATGCCGAGGCTAATCAAAAGCTCAACAAGCTGTGAAGCTGTTAACGCTTGAGCGTTAGCCGTCTGAACTCCTACTCCTGCAAAGAGCGAAAGAACCATCGAAAAACCGATGATCCCTGCAACAACTTTCGCAGTTTTAGATTTCTTTAAAATACTCATGATTGTAATAATTTATCACTCGTCACCACTGTTACTATTACTATTAATTTCGCTGTGGATCGGAGTTGCTACGCATTCATACAAGCTTTTGTTTCGACGAAAAACATCTCGTATGAAAAACGCGATCGAACTTGAGAAAAATACTTTCCGTGTGGAGCGCATCGTCTCAAAGTTCGCTTAAAAAAGATTTTCATCTTTTTTTCTTTACTATTTCGGATGACTCATTATGACCACCGTTCTTTCGATAGGCATCGACTTGAATCTCCGATCTAGTTGTGTGTGAGAACTGATTTTCTTTCATTAGCATCCATCGCGAAATAAATCGCCTGTCTTTATGAGACAGCAGAATTAAGAAATGCAGAATATATTGAATAAGCTTTTAAATCTCCGTATATAAAATTTTCAATGTTCTCTCGTTCAGAAACCTCATTATCGCCTCGCCAACTCTATAAAAAATCTTTATAGAAAAAGGCGTAAAAAAACCGATTTTGAGGAAGAGCTAACTGCGTGGAAGTGCAGACAATACCGGAAATCGGCATTCTCCGCACTTTGCAAGCAATTATAATGTCGCCATAGTTCGTCTGCAAAAAAAATGTGGATAACCAGGCCTTTTTTAGCAATTCAGACCCTCTCAAAATCGGCCTGCGCCTTATTGCTTCAACTCACCATTTTGACCAATGCTCGCACAAATAGCTTTATAAGTCAATTTAGGATAACGCCTAAAATGACTACGCGAGATGTGTATTTCATCTGTAAAGCTTCAATGACACTCACAAAAATGAAAATACCCCTAATAGCCTGATTATTTATCGTCCGTCAGCGAATACTTCTACCTCGCAATATAGAGACGCAAGTACAGACAAAGTGTGACAGCGAATCCTATTTTGTATTCAATGCATAGCGACTCCAGCGCCTATCACCCTCACGCACGATAACGCCATCCTCGACCATCTGGACGAGTTCTCGCTGTATTGTCTTCTCACTGCAATCTGAAATTTCCGGCGTAATGTCCTTTATGCCTATTTTCCCGATTTTTTTTATTATAGAGAGAATAACGTTTCTTCTTATTGAAACCTTGTCCTTATCACTCTTATCCGTAGCAGACTTAATAATCATGTGATTTCTGACAGAATCCGACTTATCGGACACTCCAATTGATTTATAGGACATTTTATCATGTCTAAACTCATGTCCTTTATAACTCTGTGTCTCATTCGATTGACCGAGAGGCGCCCCTTCTTTTGTATCATTAAAAAAATCCTCGTTCAACACGCGGGCATCGCGCCCATACGCATTCTTCACAGCATGAGTTTCTTTAGACAAAATCGAAAAATTTGTGTCTGATATTAGTTTCGCCATTCGAGCAACTTCTAAACAGGTCAATATCAGCTCTACTGTATCAAGAGTATTTTGCATGGAAACACTTCTTCGTTCGCACTTAAACACTTCGTCAATAAGCTCAAGACTCCTACGGCGGAGCATCATCCGTAAAGGATCATCAGGAGGAAAATGCTCGGTTACAAGGTGAATTGCGGCAGAAATTTTCTCCGTCTTTTTTATCAAAAATCGAGACGTAACTGCCGTCCTTTGATACGAACCAAATGGAGCATTTTCGATGTTATTTTCCATGGATACAGTGGATAAGATAGAAAACTTGAAATCGTTCGAGAGAGAATGTCCTATTAGCGTCCGATAGATAAACCTGCGTGTCTTTTAGTGAATTTGTAGTAAATTTGTCCTTGACTTAATGTCCATTATATATAAGACGCCCATCGCCGCAACTTGTCTCATGATGACTTTTATTTCGAAAATAAATTCTGCTCGTCCATATCAGTGCCACGCGCCAGAGGGAAAATCTGCTTGCAGATGCCAACTGCATTTAATTATTTATATTTATCAATATAGCCCGTGAAAATCACAGTAACCCTGCCCGGGAAATGTAGTTTATTTTTACGTCTTTAATTTCGACTTGTCCTTTACATTCAAGCGACTTGTTTAGTGCGTTATCTCTTTTTTTTATTTACAGAATCGCGCTATAATACGGCTACTTATGGCGAAAAAGAAAAAGGACAGCCGACCGATCTTTAGTACTGACGACACGATACAGGCGGTTCTTTCGGTCATATCTTTTGTCTTCGGAATTATACTCATTCTTGCCGCCTTCAATCTCTCGGGAGTCGCCGGCGACAAGGTCTACGGTGGGATACGCTACCTGGTTGGGCTTGGTTATTTCCTTTTACCGCTCGCATCTTTTGCTCTTGGCGCGGCTCTCCTCAAAAACCTGCGGCACCGCTTTAGAATCTCTAAAATAATAGTGGTTGGCCTTGCTCTGCTCTCAGGTCTCGCGCTCACTGAACTTTTTGCAACCGACCGGGGAGGCGTCATCGGTTCTATGGTCTCGGCACCCTTCATTAAATTTTTCGACATTTATGTATCTGTAATACTGTTGAGCGCGATAGTTGTTGTTTCGCTATTGATTGCGTTCGACGCAAGCCTCGCTCTCCCCTCCAGACGACGACTGAAAGAAGGTGAGATTGAGGAAGGCGAGGAAATACAAGGAGAGATGGCGGATATTAAACTAACCCCCGAATCGGAAGCTGTGCTAAAAAACGACTCGACCGACAAAAGAACACTGAAAAAAATCAAAAATTCGCCGGAGGAAGAACTTCCTATCGTCGGGAAACGATTGCCAAAAAAAGACGGGGCATACGAACCCTACCCCCTTTCCATTCTTGAAAGTGATAAAGGCAAACCTGGCGTGGGCGACATCAAGGCAAATGCAAATGTTATTAGACGTACGCTCGCCAACTTCGGCATTATCGTAGAAATGGACGAAATCTCGATCGGCCCGTCGGTAACACGTTATGCATTAAAACCGGCAGAGGGAGTTAAACTTTCTCGCATTGTCGGTCTCCAAAATGATCTTTCACTTGCTTTGGCGGCGCACCCGATTAGAATCGAAGCTCCTATTCCGGGAAAAGCGCTTGTTGGCGTTGAAATACCAAACAGCACAAAAACAACTGTCGGACTCGCCACACTTCTCTCGAGCGATGAGTATAAAGCTTCAGACAAGCCACTGAATATCGCCCTTGGAAAAGGCGTGTCCGGCAAACCACATTTCGCAAATCTTGCCAAAATGCCCCACATCTTGATTGCGGGCGCCACAGGTTCGGGCAAATCGGTGACAATTCACTCTATCGTCGCTTCACTTCTTTACAGAAACTCTCCGGATGACCTCAAATTCATAATGATTGATCCTAAGCGCGTCGAGCTCACCCTATACAACAAAATTCCCCATCTTCTTACGCCCGTTATTACTGAATCAAAAAAGGCGATCCTTGCTCTAAAATGGGCGGCAAAAGAGATGGATCGGCGATACGATATTCTGGAATCAGAGCAAGTGCGCGACATACAGTCCTATCACAAAAACATCGTCGAACCAGAACTTGCGAAGGAAAAATCTAAAAACACGACAGACGTGGCTGAAGAGAAGAAGCTTCCGGAAACTATGCCTTACATTGTCATTATTATCGACGAATTGGCGGACATTATGCAGGCATATCCTCGAGAACTTGAGTCGGCAATTGTTCGTCTCGCGCAAATGAGCCGAGCCGTCGGTATCCACCTCATTCTTTCCACACAGCGTCCCAGCGTCAACGTCATTACGGGTCTCATAAAAGCAAACATTCCGACTCGCATCGCTCTACAGGTTATTTCTCAAATAGACTCAAGGACAATACTTGACACGGGAGGAGCCGAGAAGCTCCTCGGTGCCGGGGACATGTTGTACCTTGGCGGAGAAATGTCGAAGCCTCAACGCATCCAGTCGCCCTACATTACCGAGACAGAAGTCAAAAAAATTACAAAATATCTCGCCGACAATTACGAAGCCGACGCTCTTGGTCCTACGATAGGCTTCACGGAGGAATCAAATAAAAACCTGACGATTGAGGAAAATCTCGACGCCGAATCCATCGAAGATGACGATGTGCTGTATGAGGAGGCAAAACAAATCGTAACGGACGCGGGCAAAGCATCAACCTCATACATTCAGAGAAAACTACGTGTCGGCTATT
>MHRX01000021.1:0-4305 GCA_001822655.1 Candidatus Taylorbacteria bacterium RIFCSPLOWO2_01_FULL_45_15b | reverse complement strand
AAGCTCGTTCGGTCGTTGGTGCTTCACCCGAAAATTCTATAAGCGATGAGGAATTTCAATAACATGAAACGTTCGTTTTTATCTCAATTAAAAATTTCCCTTGTTGTGATTCTTTTCTTGGGAATTACGATCTTTAGCGCCTTTCAGAGTCGGAACATACTCGCTGGACCGCGCATTACTATCGTTCGGCCGGATGCTGAAAAAAGCGTCGATAACGCCCTTGTCGAAGTCGTTGGTATTGTGGAGCACGCGAATAATGTTACTCTGAACGGACGAAAAATATTTCTTGATGAGAAAAACCAGTTTGTAGAGAAACTTCTCGTCGCTGAAGGATACAATAGACTAAAAGTGGAAGCGACCGATAAATTCGGGCGTACAAAACAAAAGACGATAGAGATTGTTTACAACCCCACCGACAAAACCGCGCGTGCCGACACACGTTTCGACACCGCGGATTCTCCGTAGAAAATCCCTAAATATGACGCTTATAATTTTATATAAATAAATCACATGGTAAAGAAAACCACTGCGGTAAAGGAAAATAAAAAAGAAAAAGAGGAAGAAGAAAAGAAAGAGCGACCAAATATTGAGGACACACTCCGAGAAATAAAGACCAAGTTCGGGGAAGATGCCATTATGATGCTTGGTGAAAAACCAAAAGTTCATATAAACGCCATCCCGACAGGCTCTATTGGACTCGACGCGGCTCTTGGCGTCGGAGGAGTACCACGCGGGCGTATAATAGAGATTTTCGGACCGGAATCATCAGGTAAAACAACCCTTTCACTTCATATTGTTGCAGAAGCCCAAAAGAAAGGAGGCATTTGCGCGTTCGTGGACGCGGAACATGCGATGGATCCGGAATATTCAAGGAAGCTTGGTGTGAATCTTAACGAACTCCTTATCTCACAGCCGGACACTGGAGAGCAGGCGCTTGAGATAGTCGAATCGCTCGTTCGTTCTGGAAAAATCGATGTCATTGTGATTGACTCCGTGGCCGCGCTTACTCCGAAAGACGAAATCGAGGGTGAGATGGGGGCACATCACGTCGGAAAGCAAGCACGGCTTATGTCACAGGCTCTTCGCAAACTTACCGCAATTGTCGCAAAATCAAAGACAGTGGTGATTTTCATAAACCAAATCCGCATGCAAATCGGTGTCATGTTTGGAAATCCGGAAACCACTCCGGGAGGAAAAGCCCTCAAATTCTACACTTCGGTGCGCCTTGATATTCGTCGTATCGCGCAAATTAAAAAAGGAGAAGAGGTTGTTGGCGGACGATGTCGTGTGAAAGTAGTAAAAAACAAAGTTGCCGCCCCTTTCAAACAAACCGAATTTGACCTCATGTATAACGAAGGAATATCACGCGAGGGAGAAATCATTGCCCTTGGAGAAAAGTACGGAATTATCGCCAAGTCCGGTTCCTCTTACAAATACGGAGACATGCCTCTTGGACGAGGGTATGATGCGACACGACAATTCCTAAAGGAAGACAAGAAAATGTCCGGAGAAATTTTGAAGCAGATAAGGGCGAAATTGGATGAGGGATTATAGAACCACC
This sequence comes from Candidatus Taylorbacteria bacterium RIFCSPLOWO2_01_FULL_45_15b, assembly GCA_001822655.1. Taxonomy (GTDB): domain Bacteria; phylum Patescibacteriota; class Minisyncoccia; order Phycocordibacterales; family 01-FULL-45-15b; genus 01-FULL-45-15b. Next base: position 2,744 of record MHRX01000021.1, on the reverse strand, counting down.
TCTCGATAAATGGACTTTTTTAAGCGTATCGGCTCGAATTTTTTCGATTACAAATTAACTCGCAGGCATTCACTGCTCGCGCTAAATCAATGTTGGAATACAACGAAGTAAAGGAAAGAAAATATATCGTATTTGATGACGAACCATACGAAGTTTTGACATCGCACGTGTTTCGCAAACAACAGCGAAAACCAGTGAATGCCACCGAACTCCGCAATCTAATAAGCGGACGCGTCGTAGAGCACTCTTTTCAGGTGTCAGACAAAGTTGAGGAAGCAGAAATTGCAAAAAAGCCCGTTAAATTCATTTATCAGAGCAAGGGCGAATATTGGTTTTGTGATATAAAAAATCCAGCAGACCGCTTCAAACTGACACCCGAACAGATCGGCGACGTTCAAATAAAGTTCCTTAAACCAAATCTTGAAATAGATCTGCTTATGTTTGGAGACCCTAATGCCGAGGGCGGCACGGGCAAAGGAACAGTAATCGGCGTCAAACTCCCTATCAAAGTAGAGCTCAAGGTCACCGAAGCAGCCGACGCTGTAAAAGGAAACACTGTTTCCGGCGGATCAAAAGCGGTCACCCTTGAGACCGGAGCCGAGATATATGTGCCGATGTTTATTAATCAAGGAGATGTGCTACGGATTAATACAGAAACTGGAGAGTACGTGGAGAGAGTGGGAAAGTAGACGAGTAGTATGAGTATTTAGTATAAGTATAAGTACAAAAAAACGCCGAGAGGCGGTTTTTTTGTAATTGTACACTAGAAGCCTTGTGGTCCTGACTCTTGAGCAAAATCTGAACTAGTGCGTTTTCGGAGTTGTATATGGCCCGCCTCGAGATCATCCCACGTCACGAAATAATTCACGAGAAAAGTGGATGAGTCGAGAGTCACCCCTTCTTCGGTAACTGCTGCGATTCCGATATCCTGACCTTCTCTTATACCAAAGCCCATCGGCCGTCCACCTTGAACATTCGTTCCTTCAAGACTGGCATCTTTTGTTACAACAAAAAGACCTAACTTTGCATTTTCTTTTGTAAGTGTAAAACCTTCTTGTTTCTCAGGTTGTTCAAATGGCATACATTTATTATATCAATTCCTACTTATACAATAAAGACCTGGACATTTCATCCGGGTCTTTATTACTTTTACTTCGCTACAAACGGCAAGAGTGCCATGAATCGAGCGCGCTTGACGGCCTCTGCAAGTTTTCGCTGGTTCTTTGCTGTCACCCCCGTTTTCTTGCGAGACAAAAGGCGAGCGTGGGGATTCAAGAATTTCTTCAAGATATCGACATCCTTATAGTCAATGTATTTAATATTATTTTGGGTGAAAAAACATTGTTTCATATAATATATGTGGAATCTGGATTCCCTATGGCCGACCGAGCTCAGCTCGGGCTAGGCAAGATTCAGGATTCAAGAATAATAGAGAATTGTTCGTTATAAGTCAAACGTCAAAAAAATTACTGGTTTTTCATGAATCTTAAATCTAGATTCTTAAATCTACTCAAAAAGGAATGTCTTCCGAATTGATATTTTCTTCCGGATACTGAATAGCGTCGGCAGAATCCGCCTCATCTTTCGAAGGAGCGGCGCTCTTCGAAGCCGTTGATGAACTCGAAGATGCTCCTGTGTTGGGCCCGCCCGAACGAGGTCCAAACTGGACTCTTTCGGCCACAATTTCACTTCGGTACTTTTTCTGGCCATCCTGCTCCCATGAACGGTTCTGTATTCGACCCTCAACAAGCGCCGCCGCGCCTTTTCGCAAGTATTGCGCGACAAGCTCGCCCTGTTTTCCGAATGCCACGATATTGTGAAATTCTGCTTGTTCCTTTTTGCTTCCATCCTTGTCCTTGTAAACACGATTTGTCGCCAAACTAAAAGAACAAACTTGCGCCCCTGAAGGCAGAGCTCGGAGCTCCGGGTCACGCGTAAGATTGCCGTACACAAATGCTTTGTTTAAATACATAGCTGATTTTTAGAAGCGAAGCGACTTAAAAATCGCTATCCCTCCCTATTTTCACTTAATTCAATAATCTACTTTGTATACTTCAAAGTAACAAAGTAGTCATAGGGTGTAAAGGTATAGTTTGATAAAAATGGGGAGGGATATATTGAAGCCACCCACTTTGCTAAAAATTACCCCTATTCGGCCACTAACGCGTCGATCTTTTTATCGATCTCTTCTGGATTGACTGGACCCGAAGATTCTTCTTTTCGTCTGACCTCCGGGGAGTCCGGTCGGCGAACGGGCCTTTGTTGCATAAGCGTACTTTCTCGTACAGTCTTCGAGAGGAGAAATCGAAGCACTTTTTGATTATCATCAAATATCTTTTTGACTGATGACGCCGCCGAAATAGCAAGCTCAAATTTAATCCAGCCAAAATACGCGCTCGTATATTTGGTATTTTTTCCCTCTCTCTTCTTTGTGATCGCATACGCCAAAGGTCGTAATTTGGGTGAATCTTCGGCTATCATTTCAGCGCCCATGGCAAGAACGGCCTCTCTCAATTCATCGGCTTCTTTTTGGGCATCTTCTTCGGAAAGAGTACCTATGAGGTGGTATCCAAGCTCGTATATATTTTTTTCTTCAGTATTCATGTCTATTATTTCATTCAACACTTTACCTTTAATTCGTTCAAATTTAGATACGTCCCAGCCTAACATAAGGCATTATCGTCTGCAACGTGTCCCTTTAGCTAATAAATACTGCCACCGACGGCAGAGCGGTTAGATAATAA
>MHRX01000020.1 GCA_001822655.1 Candidatus Taylorbacteria bacterium RIFCSPLOWO2_01_FULL_45_15b | reverse complement strand
TCTCTTTTCCGTGCCTCTATTATAAATATGATAATATTCATTGGCCGCAAAAATAGCTTTTCTCATTGCTCTATTCTACAAAGGTTCGACCTTTGTGCAAAGGTCGAACCTTTGTAGAAAGAACCTTTGTAGAAATTCCTACAAACCATACTCTCAAGCATGCCAACTCTCAAACATGTTGGCTCTCAAGTATGTAAGCTCTCCAGCATGTTAATAACTAAAGCGATAAATTCTCCGCTATGTCTTATAATTACAAGCAATTCTCGTTTCTAGATTCTGAATCCTGGAAGCGAGATTCTATCCGTGGCATTTAGCGATCCGCAAAAAATCATCGGTCTCATCGGTCTTAAACATGGCGAACATGTGGCTGATTTGGGTTCGGGATCCGGTTTCTATTCTCTCTTTGCGGCAAAAGCGGTAGGTCCGCAGGGGCGAATCTATGCGATTGACGTGCAGAAGGACTTGCTAGGTAAACTTAAAAGCGAATTGCAGAGACAGCATGCAACAAATGTGGATGTCATCGAAGGAGATGTTGAACGCGTCGGCGGGACGGCCTTAAAAGCGGGAAGCGTAACAACTGCGATCGCGGCGAATTTATTGTTTCAAATTGAAGACAAAGAAAATTTTGTTTTAGAGGTCAAACGTATACTCGGTCCCGGCGGCCGGATAGTCGTAGTGGACTGGAGTGATTCATTCGGAGGCATAGGTCCGGCCAAAGAGGCGATATATCCGCTAGACAAGGCAATTCAACTATTTGAAAAAGCCGGGTTTGCCGATGCTGAAATTCTGCTTGCCGGGGACCATCATTACGGCTTTGTCATGAGAAAAAAACAATGACTCGATTTCAGCTGATTTTATTGGGAATATTTGCGTTTTTTATCATTTTTGCCGTGATTATTTTTTCCGCCTCGAAGGGCGGCAGTTCCGTGGGAGAATCGACTGTTAGTGTGTGGGGCACTATGAGCGTGGAAGCATTTAACGCCGTCTTCGGAGAGTCTTCTTTGGCGGGCGACGATAGCATTCGCGTTACATATCGTTCGATATTGCCGGACGTTTTTGAACAGACACTGACGGAAGCTCTCGCGATAGAGCAGGGCCCCGACTTATTTTTTGTTACGAATGCCAGTTTAATAAAAAACCGAGAGAAAATTTTCTTTTTACCGTTCAAATCATATCCGGAGAGAATTTATAAGGACACATACATCGAGGCGGCGGAATTATTTTTAGATGACGATGGCCTTTACGCGATTCCGTTTTTGGTAGATCCAATTGTCATGTATTGGAATCGAGATATTTTCTCCGAAGCAGGTCTATCAGAACCGCTTCGGTATTGGGATGAGCTTTTTAATTTATCACAATCGTTAACTCGCTACGACGATAGATTCAACATCATACGGGCGACGACAGCGCTCGGAGAATATGAAAATATCACTCACGCAAAAGACATTTTTGCCGCGATGGTACTTCAGACAGGGAATAAAATTGTCGAGCGAAAGTTCGGACAATATGTATCAACTTTAAGCGAGCGGTATAATTATCCAGAAGCGCCCGCGGTGTCCGTACTACGATTTTTTTCAGACTTTGCCAATCCGACAAAAAGCGCTTACACATGGAATCGCTCGCTTCCCCAATCAAGGGACCATTTTATAGCGGGCGACCTCGCCCTCTATTTCGGTTTCGCTTCGGAGATTGAGAGCATTCAGCAAAAGAATCCTAATCTCAATTTTGATGTTGCCGGTTTTCCTCAATTGAGGCAGGCGGCGACCTCCCGCACAATGGTCAGAATTACAGGTCTTGCAATTTCTCGCCAATCGCCAAATACCTCCGCCGCTTTTACAACGGCGCTCGCGCTTTCTTCCGGCGGTGCGCAAGCGGCCGTTGAGACAGAACTGATTTTTCCTTCTGTTGAGCGGAAGAAGGCGTCGAGTCTCCACGAGAAAGCATTTCTCGACACTTTTTCTAAATCTGTTCTTATAGGTCGAAGTTGGTATGATCCCGATCCGGTGTTGACTGACCGTATTTTTGAGCAAATGGTGGAGGGCGTTGTAACAGGATCGTCTGACGTGGCGAGCGCAGTTGGGAGGGCTTCGGCTGAAATTGAGGCGGAATTTAGATGAAAAAAATATTTTCTAAAAAATCTCTCTTTTTCTTTCTTATGGTTTTTTTTCTGCTCGGCGTGATTTTATGGAGCGAAACGATTTTTGCACAATCACTACAACCAAACTGCGAGGGGAGGGCGTGCACTTTCAATGAATTTCTAACTTTTGTCAGGCAGGTCATGAATTTCCTCATGCTCTTAGCCATTCCCATAGCGGCCGCTCTAATTGCTTGGGCAGGAGTAAAAATTCTGTTCGGCGCGGGGAATCCCTCGAAACTCTCTGAAGCAAAAGAAATGATGGGAAAAGTGGCTCTCGGGTTCTTTTTTATGCTCGCGGCGTGGCTCATTGTCTTTACGATTACAAATCCTATTTTGAAAGATAAATATAATGTTCAACAGCTCGAAAAATGAATAAAATCAATAAAAACGCGTTACGCCGGTTATTATTTTTTCTCTCATCACTTGCACTCTTTTTTGCGCCGCGCATAGTCTTTGCAAACGACCCGCGAATCTTGCCGAATCCACTAAAGGGTGATCCTGAAAGTATCACCAAGCTATTAGAGCTGATTTTGGAAAATATTATAATTCCGGTCGGCGCAGTTATTGCGGTACTTGCCTTTATTTATACGGGATTTCGCTATGTTTTAGCTCAAGGAAGGCCGGCCGAACTTGAAAAAGTGCACAAGATGTTCTTCGGTGTTGTTATCGGCACGCTTATTATTCTGGGTTCACTCGTCATTGTAAAAGCGCTTGATGCCACCATTAGGCCTTTTCTTAACACCTCGCTCGATTCCGGCATTCATCTTGGCATTGCAACTGGGGTCTCGCAAGAAGCGCTACTTGCCCAAGCGACTCCATCGTCAGACCAAATTTTGTTTCCTTCGACGGATTTGAACCAGCCGAGGCCGCTTGAGCCCGACACTCTTTATCCGGGAGGTAAATATATAGACAGTGGCGGCTCCATCGAATCAGGTGGTACCATCGACTGTTCCGGACAGGAATTCGATGTTGTTGCGGGTGGCGATGACGCGCACCGAAGTCAGAGCACGGTAGAGTTTGATGATTGTGTAACAAGCGCGGGTGGCACGGTCGGCGCGGGTGGAATAATCGGCGGCGGAGGAATTATTTCGACTGTGGATCCAGGTCAGTCATCGAGCCAGAATGTTACAAATCCCGGACGCGTAACTGATTTTTCCTCATTTGTCGGTTTTTTGATTGCATTTATCGAAATACTTATCCCAATTATCGCAACTCTCGCGCTTCTCGCTTTTTTTTGGGGAGCCGGCAAATTCATATTGAAAGCCGGAGACATGAAGGAAATTGAAAATGGCAAAAAACTTCTCATTTGGGGACTCGTCGCTCTTTTCGTGATGGCATCTATATGGGGGATATTGAGATTTTTTCAGGTAGACTTATTTACGGGAGCATTTGGTATTCCGTTGCTCCCTGAATGATTTATTCTATGCTCAATCTGTTAAAAATTTTTCTAGTTTTGGCCATCATTCTGCTTAACCCCAGGCGAGCAGGCGCCGCGGGTTTGTTTGATTCGTTGAGAGAATTTCAAAATCTTCTCTCACTTTTGATACCGATTTCATTCATGCTCGCGCTTATTTTTTTCTTCTGGGGCGTAGTCAAATTTATTGCGTCGGCAGGAAGCGAAGAGGCGAAGACTGAAGGTAAAAATATCATGGTTTGGGGCGTGGTCGTGCTTTTTATTATGTCGTCCGTCTGGGGTATAGTCGAGTTTTTCCAAAGAGATTTGCTTGGAACGGTCCCAAGCCGTATTGAGACCATTGAGAAAAAAGGTACAAGCGGTTCGGATTCTGGGTTACGGAGATCCGGCTGGTGAAAATGAAAAGCAGATGGCGTGGACTATGTTTTAATTTCTTTCCGCAAACACAATGAAAAAAATCATATGTTTTTTATGCGTGTTAGGAGACGTACCTGCGATCGCTTTAGCACAGGAAACCGAAAGCCAATCAAGCGATCTCGAGGCGGTGACGGCGTTGCTCCGAATTCTTTTCGAGAATGTTATACCCCTCCTCTTTCTCATTGCGATCAGTGTCTTTTTTTGGGGGTTAGTGCAATTAATTGCCTCCGCAGGTGATCAAGGCGCCGCATCTTCTGGCAAGAATCTTATGATTGCAGGTGTTGTTGCGCTTCTCGTCATGTCGTCGGTCTGGGGAATATTGGCTTTTATCGGTTATGCTGTTGGATAGTCGCAAGAGGCTAAGTCGGAAATGGTGTCTGGCCTCATTATGAGCCCCCGTCCGCTGGCGGAATCAGTGCTCCGTAATATCCACAGTGGCGTTTGTAGTGCGAGTCTTTTTCTCGTAGTATTATCGTAAATTTACCAAAGCCCATAAAGGCAGGTGACTGGCATTGATGCCAGCACCATCTTTCGAAAGGCCGGTGAAATATATTATTAATAGCACTTTATTACATGAAAAAAGTTTTACTAACCTTGTCATTGGCTTTCGTTCCAGCTGTAGCGTCGGCTCAACAGGTACTCGGCAATATCAATAATCTTGTTGTGACCGCCGGCAACATTCTTCGCTCTGTTATTCCAATTTTATTCGTTCTAGCTCTCATTGTGTTTTTTTGGGGACTTATCAGATTTCTCACTAAAGCAGATGACGAAGAAGCGAAGGCAAATGGGCGACGCCTCATGGTCTGGGGAATTATCGCGCTCTTCGTAATGGCATCGGTTTGGGGACTCGTATCATTCCTTGGCGATGCGGTAGGAATTGATCAGGGCCAAGACATCCCTGCGGTTCCAGGCGTCTCTCCTCGCGCTGGCGCTCGATAATAGGTTAAATGTCAATTGCGCCCTTCCTCAACAAGCTGAACGAGTACATACTGAATCCGCTAATTCTTCTCATGTTTGCGGTGGCGTTGCTCGTGTTTTTTTGGGGACTTCTGCGTCTTATCTGGTATTCGGATAGTGATGAGGAGAGGGACACGGGTCGCAGGGTAATTGTATGGGGGATTGTCGGAATGCTGATTATGATAAGCGTCTACGGCATTATCAATCTATTGCTTTCCACATTCGGTATTTCAACGCCTGACTATATCCGATAACACAAGATTAAAAACGCCCCTCACGAGGGGCGTTCTTGGTTTTTCGAAAAGAAAAAAGAGCAGACGCGGGTCTGCTCTTTGTGTTTGGCGAATCATCGCCGAAGAACTTGTTAGCGCCCTTGAAGATACGAGATCTTCAAGGGCATTTCCAGTGTTGGCGGCACTTTTTTGTCGTTCAGAACCGTTTCGGTTCCGATGTAACCGCCCTTTCCGTCTGGATCGGGGACTAGATAAAACTCCCCGCAATATTCAAGACCAGTTTGCCTCCATTTACCGCGGAGGGACCGGTCTTTGTTCCATGTATAGATTTTCTTTTGTCGCCCGTAGAACATTAGGTCTACTTGGACATTGAAGTCCATCTGGCCGTCTTCGTCCCTGAAACTCGTTACCGGCATCCAAACGCCAGTATCTTTGTAAGGGAAGTTGGTGGCCCCATAAGGCTCGAAGAATGCGCAGAACATCTTTTTAGTCTGCGCCGCGTCGGGCTCTTCGAGCCACGCAGTTCCTGTGAACATTGCGAGAATCAGAAACCCGAGCTGAAGTACGAGGCCAACAATGAAGAACCAGCCGAAGAAGATAGCAACTCGTACCAGGAAGCTCTTCTTTGGTTTGCCTGCGGTTGCGGGTGTCGTCGCACCGGGTCGAGCCTGTGCTGTAGGCGCCGAAGGCGTAGATGGATTTGCTCCAGGCGCCGGCTGTGTGTTTGGTGAGGGGGGTGGGCTTGGTGGATTCGGAACTGCCGGTTGATGGCTTTGTTTGCCGCGTTTCCAAGCTAGGAATGCCAACAACCCGAAGAGTGTCGGCATTAACACAGCGAGCACATACAGTGCGGACTTTACAGCAACGGAGTCGCTTAAGAGAAGTCCCCTTAAGAGAAGTCCCAGTGCCCCTATCGCTGCCACGGCCGCTGTAATTCCCAGGAACACTTTAACGGTTCGTTTAACGGTTCGATTCATTTATTCTTGTCTCCTTGCCGTCTATTTTTGTCACGCTGGTCTTCCGTCTTGGGTTTGTCTGGTGCCGGGACCGTCTGTCCGAGAAGCAACGAAGGATTGCCTCCAAGGGCGAGGGTGTTCAGGTTACCATCGCCAAGGTTTCCGGACACGCGAATTGCTCTTGCGTTGTCGTTAGCCGCATTCAGCGCTTTGATCTGGTCCAATTCACCGCGGGCTACGGCCGTTAAGGCCTTGCTTCGCGCTTCACCCATTCTTTCGACCTGATAAGCTTCGCCGTCAGTCCTTACCTTGAGTGCCTCAGCTGCTCGGCGTGCTTCGTATTCAGCCGTAGATGCAGCTTGAATCGCTTCTTTTCGGCTTCCTGCAATGTCGATTTTCAGGATGTCGATCGAAACGATTTTTACGCCATAGAGTGTTATGATTCCGTCGTCTCCCTCGTTCAGATCTCTGATGTAGGCACTAATCGCGGATTTATCCCCAGCTTCCTTTTCAGAAATGACGTCCATGTATCCTTTGTTGCCCACATAGTGACGGGTTCTTGTCACGACCCTGTTCACTACCTGCGTCAGCCAATTTCCTGATGGTAAGGATCCAAACAATGCTTTGCTTGCGTTTACCAGCTCGATTGTTGCGAGGAGCTCGATGTCGAGCGGGAGTCCTTCAACTTCTTTTTTTTCTGGAGTTGTTTTGTCGTCGCCTCCCGTTTCCGCAGCTCCTACCATTACTGGGTAAGGATAGCGGTGGAAAATCACCTTAGATTTTTCGTCTCTGGCAATCATCTGGTACGACGTTTGTCCTTGAGGCATGACTAGTTTTAGCCAATGGAAGTCGTATTCGAGAATCCGCCAGATAGGTGTAATAAATACTGCGCCTATGCCGACAAATCTGAATGGACCGACAGAAGGATGGGTTTTCCACTCCTTTTTATCGATATCGCTGAGTTGCTCGAAATCCGCTATGGACAGGATCGCTCCCGTCCTCGGATGAATTCTAAAACCACTGATGCTTCCAAAGTAATATGAGGCTTCGTCGCCTCGCATGACCACTTTCACAGCACCTTGCTGCGAAAATGAAAAGAAGTAGTCTTCCTTTGCAAGGAGCCAAGCTCCGAGCAGGATTGTTCCGAAGAGAAACAGCAGGATAATACCTGCTAGTAAAAAGTTCATATTTACCTTTTCTTTTGTTCGTTTGTTTTGTTGTCAAAAAACACTTCGCGAATTATATCATGTTTAAGTACAAAGTCAAGTAAAATAAGGGCTAAGTAGGGGCGTTTTCTTGTGGGCGGGAGGACTAGACCCTTACAGGGTCGGTACACCTTCTGTTTTCTTCTCGTGAAGCACTCAAGAAAACTATCAAAGGTCTTCAAGTCCTTACAGGACCTGTACACCTTTTGGCTTTCGGAGACTCGAGCTCAAAAGGTCTTGCGAAACTCCAAGTATTCCTTTCTCACCTCACGAAAGCGCTCCCAGCGCTTTCTTCCCGTCCAGCATAAAACCGGTTACGCGGTTTTATTGTGGGCGGGAGAGACTTTACCAAGAACATTTTTTGTCGTCGCCACTCCAAAAAATTTCTCGGTCCTGCTTACGCGACCCATTCTTCTGAATGGGTGCCCGCCTTCGCTTTCAAGTCCTCTCCCACCCCTACAAAATCAAACACACCAAAGCTTGCGCTTCGGTGTGTAAGATTTTGTGGGCGGGAGAGGACTTGAACCTCCATGCCTTGCGGCACTTGCTCCTAAGGCAAGCGTGTCTGCCATTTCACCACCCGCCCAGTGGGATAATACTAAACAAAGATCAAGGGACAGGCAAACGTCCGCCTCACATCATTTCTGGAATGTCTCAAGATGCAAATTATTGGCATCACTAAAATCGTCCAATAGTGTACGATATATCGTACACTATTGGACGATTGGGTAACTAAATTCTTATCTCCTGCCAGATCTTGTTTTACCTTCGAGATCGTCAAGAACTCTGTTTAGAGACTTAAATTTTGCATCAAATGGAATACGAACCAAACCCAAGATAAACTGAGCGATTTTCGAGGCAGGATTTGTCTTGCTAATAAATTTGAGTGATGAGGGAAATCTATTGTTTACGATGCCCAACTCATACCGACTAACTGTAGAGGGACTCATTTTTAGTATGGAAGCTATCGCATGGGTAGGATATTTTTCAGCGATCATATGAATTAATCCCAAGCGCTTCAGCAGCATTTTCTTTTCTGTTTCTGTTAGAATTTCACTCAAAATCGCCTCGCGTCTGGGATCCTGAAGTAACAACGAAAAGTAGCTCGTCAGCTTCTCCTTTTTGTCGGTAGGTATGCTTTTTTTTGAAAGATGAGGCATGTAATGTATTTGATCATCAATACTTAAATAATACTATTAGTGTACGATATATCGTACACTAATACGAGTTGTGGATTAAGCGGAAAATAAGCTAAAGAAATTGATGTCATATTGAATTCTAGTAGAGGTGCTCCGGCATATGCTATGGACGCAAAATTCGCTTTGCGAGTAATGATGTGGCCACAGATATTTCGCTCGTCGTCCTAGAGCGTTCGAGCGAACGCTTGGACTAGCTCACTCGCGAATTTCCGCGAAGCCTCCCGGCACGATTTACTAATCGCCCGCCTCGCGGCCTCACGTGCTCGCTCGGCATCGCTGCGGCTCGCACATGTACGAAAAAATCTCGAGTAGTCGAGATTTGTTTCGTCATGTGCGCCCAGCAGGATTCGAACTTTACGAGTTCGGTACACCTCTTCTGTTTTTTGTTCGCCAGGATGCTCCAAAAAACCATCAGAGGTTTTCAAATCCTCACGCATGTGCTTCCAGCACATGCTCTGGGCGCAATACGAGCTTCGCTCGTTTTATTGTGCGCCCAGGAGGATTTGAACCTCCGACCAACCGCTTAAGAGGCGGATGCTCTACCAACTGAGCTATGGGCGCATATTTAGATAACGGGAATACTCTAGCAATTTTTTTCATTTCTGCCCAATCTAATTTTCTTATTATCAATTGAACGCATGTGAATTTTAAATTATTGTGTGGGCCAGGAGGGAATCTTTCATTACATGAACGGTATAGTCTTCATATCGTACTCGTGGAATGGGCCAAGCCCCGATTGTGCTCAATCGCGTGCGATGTATTCAGACTTTTCGATCCCCTCCACAGAAGCTACTCGCTTCTTTTGCCACTGCACTTCGTCTGTGGGCCAGGAGGGAATCGAACATTACATGTTCAGTACCCCGATTGGATTTTTTGCTCGTCGCAACGACTTCAAAAAATGCTCAATCGGCCTTCGATTCCCATACGGAAGCGTCCCACGCTTCCTCTGGCCCATAGTCCCACTGCGCTCGTTTTGTGAGTATTTACGACACCTTCATAACCTATA
>MHRX01000019.1:998-15063 GCA_001822655.1 Candidatus Taylorbacteria bacterium RIFCSPLOWO2_01_FULL_45_15b | reverse complement strand
GAATATATGTTCAGCCATTCATCCAGTGTATGGTGGTGAGGTACCCCACCGCAAGCGGTGAGGAATTCTTTTTGATTAAAAAATTTCGATTCCATCAGAACCTCTCCCAGCACATTCCCTGGGCGTAAAATTCGCTTTGCGAGTAATCATGTGGTCACAGATAATTCGCTCGTCGTCCTAGAGCGTTCAAGCGAACGCTTGGACTAGCTCACTCACGAATTTCCGCGACCCCACCTCGCGGCCTCACGTGCTCGCTCGGCATCGCTGCGGCTCGCACATGTACGAAAAAATCTCGAGCAGTCAAGATTTGTTTCGTCATGTGCGCCCAGCAGGATTCGAACTTTACAAGTTCAGTACCCCGATTGGATATTTTACTGCGCTTCGCTTGTAAAATAATCTCAATCGGGCTTCGAATCCTGACAGACGTGCTCCCAGCACGTCTTCTGGGCGCAATATTCGCTCCGCGAATGTTTGTTGTGCGCCCAGCAGGATTAACGGTCGTTACTCGACCAGTACAGGTTTCCCATTTATTCGAAGCAGAGCTTCTCATAAATATGGGAGAACCTTTTCGAATCCTGCGCGCGAGCAAAATTATTTGCTCGCTTGGGCGCAATATTCGCTCCGCGAATGTTTGTTATGCGCCCAGCAGGATTCGAACCTGCGACCCTCTGCTTAAAAGGCAGGTGCTCTACCAACTGAGCTATGGGCGCATATTTATATATTGCAATGATACCGAACAATCCGATTACTTAATGTCATTCTACCAAAGCCGACGCTTTGGTCGGCTCCCCGACTTCTACGTCGGGGCTGAGCCCCGCCCGACTCCAGCCCGACAAGGTCATTCTGGCGGGGAACGAATACTTCAGTCGTTCGGGCGGGTATGGGCGCATTATTAAACTTATTTTCAAAAAAGCGGGCTCCCCCGCGACTCAAAAGTTATATCATATTTCGCCCTTACTGCACAATTTTTGCTTGCTTTAATTTACGCGCATGGTAGAAATGATTAAGAAATAGAAAGGTTATTAATGCTCTACAAAAAACTTATACTACCGAAACTATTCAGCCAAGACCCGGAAACTGCGCACAATAAGGCAATAAATCAACTAATCAGACTGGGAAATTCGAAATTGTTGAGAACGCTCATAGAAACATTCACAAGGATTGGAGCGACTTCATTGAAACAAACTCTGCTTGGTCTTACATTTCCGAATCCCGTAGGTCTTGCCGCGGGTTTCGACAAAAGCGGAGTCGCAGGTCCCGGCCTTCAAGCACTCGGATTCGGCTTCATTGAGGCTGGCGGGGTTACCCGAGAGCCCCAGGTGGGAAACGATAAACCGCGGATGTTTCGTCTGACACAGGAAGGTGCCCTGATAAACCGCATGGGCTTCAACAACCCCGGCGCAAAACAAGTCGCGGCCAATCTCAAGAATGCCCGAAAGTTTATGAGGGTCCCTGTCGGTATCAACATTGGAAAAACACGCAGCATCCCCGTTGATAATCTCGACCTCGTAATCGCGGATTACACTGCTTCAGCAACATTCTTCCGCAATATTGCAGATTTCTTTGTAATCAATCTGAGTTCACCAAACACTCCGGGATTGCGCACACTTCAAAAAATCGGAGCCTTGACGCAAATCGTGAAAGCTATTCGTAAAGTGCTCCTCGGCGAGGAATTATCAGAGGACATGAACCAGCAGGTTCCGCTTCTTGTGAAAATTTCACCAGATCTTGAGCTTGATGAAGTTTGCGCAATCGGCCAACTCGCTGTCGAAATGCGTTTTGGAATTGTGGCGACGAACACGACATTACAACGTCGAGGGCTAAAAGTTGACCCCAAGATTGAGGGTGGAATGAGCGGTAAGCCCCTGAAGCGAATCTCACTCTGCATTGTGAGGGAGTTGCGAAAAAAATTCCCAAGCCTGCCAATCATCGGAGTAGGTGGTATTTTTTCCGGCGAAGATGCATATAACATGCTGGAGGCCGGAGCCAACCTCATACAGGTATACACCGGTCTAGTTTTCGAAGGCCCCCTCCTACCACGAACATTAAGTACTCACATTGTGAGGCGTCTCAAAGACGAAAGGCGTTCGACCGTTATGAGTCTTTCGCCGCAGACATATAGATTCTAGATACCGCAAGCCATCCGGCTTGCTTTTTTTATTTTTCGCGATAGGCTTCGCCTCGAACGCTCTATGAAAAAAATTGATAATGATACTTATGAGATATTGGCGCCGATTGACCCACACAGTCACTTTCGAAGCCCTGCGCAGATTGGTGACGCGGTATTCAACGTGGTCGTAGATGAAAATTCTCGCCACTACGACGTAGTCTACGCGGAACCCAACACTTTCCTTGACCAGTCGGATCTGAAGCATCACATAGAACACGCCGACGATGTTCTGAAGTACCGAACCCTTTTACAGGAACGACAGAAAGGATTTGGCGGACGCGCTTCGATTCGAGTTTTAGCGAAGTTGACGCACAACACCACTCCAGAAATGATCCGCGCTTTGGTTCAGCTTGGAGTCGCCGGAATGAAGATATATCCTGAAAATGTCACGACAGGATCATCTCATGGAGGGATTTCGGACTTTTTCCACCGCCTACTTCTTGAGTGCTTGCGGACATGCGAAGAACTTGGCCTTCCGGTTCAGGTGCACCCTGAATATCCGGGGGAATTCTCGATGAGAAAAGAGTTTCTTTTTCATCGCGTAATTGGGACCTACTGCGCACTTTTTCCAAAACTGCGGCTATTTGTGGAACACATCACCGACCGCCGGACGCTCGATCTTATCCAAGTCTTATCAAAAAAGTATCCCGTACACGGCACGATTGCTTCGCATTATTTTGATTTGACGCTCGACGATGTGCTCGGTCGCGTCGACAATCACTGCAGGCCGAATCCCAAAGAGCCGGAGGATCGGGAAGCGCTCATCCTGGCGGCAACAGGGGGCGAATCTTGTTTCCTATACATTACGGACAGTGCTCCGCATTTGTGGAAAAACAAGCATTTGTCTGATGATGAGTGCGCTGGGGTTTTTAATCCGTCACGAATTGCAATTCCTTGGACGTTTGAAATCTTTGAAAAAAGAAATGCACTCCACATGTTCGAACGATTCACGGTGGACAATCCGTCAAAAGCATACGGCCTCACACATTCTGGACGCGAGATCCGGCTCATAAGAAAACGGTGGACCGTCGAAAGACTTGCCGATCCGACGGGCGACAAAGAACGCTCTTTGACGCCGTTTCGCTTTCGAAAAGATCTCGAATGGCAAATTGCCGAGTAATCACAAACGCCGCAGGGCGTTTTTTTATACATAATTGCCTCACATCGCACTTTGTGATAGAAAGGCGGGAGCAACCAGAACATTTACTTATGAAAATACTTTTGATCGGAAGCGACGCTCGAACACACAAACTTGCGGCTGAATGCGCAAAGTCTCTCAACACGACGGAGCTCGCATGCCTCCCGGGCAACCCGGGGATTGGACATGAAATACTCGCGTGTGGCGAAAATATCGTTACAAAATCAATTGAGGTTGACGACATCCCCAGCATTGTGCGCTTCGCCAGGTCGTGGCTCCCCGACGTTACTATTTCAGGTCCTGAACTGCCCTACAGCCTGGGTCTCGTGGACGCACTGAAACAAGAGGGATTCAGCACCATTGGCCCAACCAAGGCCGCCGCGCGTCTTGAAGGCTCAAAATGTTGGTCGCAGGAATTCATGGAGCGATTCGATATCCCCGTGGCACGCGGAAAAAATTTTGACCGCGATAAAATTGAGACGGCCTTGAAATACCTGAAGAAACTCGGTTGGAGGGCGGCGATCAAAGCCGACGGACTTTGTGGCGGCAAGGGTGTGGAAATTGTCAAAACAGAATCGAGTGCCACTGCGGAGATTGGAAGAATTGCCCAAACCACGGAAAGCTCCTACCAACGATTCGTGATTCAAAAACTTCTCGCAGGTGAAGAAATATCTGTCCATGTCATAATGGACAAGTATTCCAATTTTGTTTTTCCTCTTGCCCGAGATTACAAAAAGCTCAACTCCACTGCCGAAGCGCCTAATACCGGGGGAATGGGAGCATACTCATGCCCCCAACTTGCCTTGTCCGATGCCCATCATAAAACAATTCAAGACATTGTCGGCAATGTTCGACGAGGACTACGAAAAGAGGGGCTCGATTTCAACGGAGTGTTGTTCATCGGAATCATGCTCACCGCCGAAGGGCCTAGGGTTCTTGAGTTTAATGTTCGCTTCGGAGATCCTGAATGGCAAGTGTTTTCCGGAAGAGTGCAGACAGACTGGCCAAGGTTCTTTTGGGACACAGCGCAAAATCAGTTGAACAACGCAATCACCGAGGAAAGAATCGGCGTAACGCGTCTCGCCCATGTTGCAGTTACCCTTGCCGCCGCCGGCTATCCAAAGAATCCTCGTATTGGGGATGAAATAAGAGGACTTTCTCTTGTTGAACGTGAAATGCCTAATGTTAAAGTCCTTCATGGTGCAACGCGAGAAGAAGACGGGCGGCTTTACACGAACGGAGGAAGGGTGCTTTCAGTATGCGGATGGGGACGAACGCTAATTGAAGCGCGCACCTATGCCTACAAAGCGGTTGAGGCAATTTCCTTCCACGGAATGCAGTTTCACGACGACATTGGAAAACAATGATGATGAGACGGCCTCGCGCGAGCGACGCCGTTTTTTATTTTCTTGTTATTTTCTTGTTTTTAACATAATGGACGCATCACCATTTTTTTTCGGATTTATGATGATAGCGCTATCGCTGAATCTTCATAAATTATTTTTGTTACAACACGACAAAAAGTTTTACAATCTTCATGGACAGCGAAAAAGGTGTCACACCACCACGATCAGAGCCAGAGAAGCTCTCGTTCGATAAATACTCCGAGATCAGCGCCTCCAAAGCGTGAGGTGTGAAATATTTCAACCATGCGATCGCCGAGAATTTCAAGCTCGCGGGAGGTAAAATTAGACGAATATCGCTTTGATTTTTGATACACAAATGGAGAAAGTCCGGCCTCGGCCGGCGAATTTGATTTTGATGCCGCTCGCATCGAGCGGATCTGCCAAAGAAGTGTCCCGTGTATTTGCTCATCCTCGAGTCCCGACAACTTTGCTTTTTGATAAAGGATCCAGGCATTCCGTCTGTCCCGCGCCCCAAGCGCATCGGCGAGAGAGAAGATGGAAAAAGCTCCAGTGTTTTTATGTGTGGGTAATGAATATTCGTTCACACGCTCTGCAAATTTTTCTATTTTCGAAAGTGTCTTTTTATCAAGCTTGCTTTCCAAAACAAAAAAAATATTCAGGGAATCTTTAATGCTCGGCAAAATCTCAAAGAGCCCTTCCCCGCCTTCTTCCAATGTAAAAAGAGAGTCGAGAGTAACAATATATTTATTTCCAAAAAGGCCCTCACTTTTTGCGTATGCCTCAATTTCGCCCGCAGTCCATCGGTCAGCATGAAATTTTTCAACAATCGAATCAGGTCTCTTTTTAAGAAGCATATCCTGAAGTTTTTTACCTTCATTTAATATTTTTTCGCGATCTGTTCCGTGGAGTAAATACAACATTGGATTAGTATATGGTATTTAGTATTTAGTATTTAGTATTTCGAATCAACCAGACTTACTTTTTTTTACCCAATACTATATACCAAATACTATATACTATTTAAGCTCTCCCCAATTCGGCCCTACCGACGCATTGGCGACGATTGGCACGCCTTTTGTCTGGTTTGCCGGCAATACACTTTCCATGACCTTTTTTATCGGTTCCGCAATTTGCTTGGCAATCTTTTCTTCCACTTCATAAATAAGTTCGTCGTGTACTTGCAGAATAAGGTGTGCCTTTTCAATAAGACCCGCTTTTTTCAAATATTCATCAACCGCGATCATTGCTTTCTTCGTAATATCAGCCTGCGTGCCCTGAATCGGCGCATTCAGCGCCATGCGCTCTGCGGCGGCACGGATGTAGGGAATCTTCGAATTAATCCCTTCAAAATATCGCCTTCGACCAAAAATTGTTTCCGTGTATCCACGCCTCGCAGTTTCTTTTTTTAATTCCTCCAAGAATTTTGCAAGTGTTGTAAATGTCTCAAAATATTTATCATAAAATTCCTGCGCCTCTTTCCTATCGCTCTTCAGGTTGTCCTTCAGAGCATTCACTCCCATTCCGTAGAGAATTCCAAAGTTAATAACCTTTGCTTTTCTACGCATGTCTTTCGTAACGTCTTTCAGAGACACTTTAAATACTTCCGCAGCGACCGCTGTGTGAACGTCCTCGCCTTTTTTAAAAATGTCTATTAGTTTTTCATCGCCGGAAAGAATCGCGGCGATGCGAAGTTCGATCTGCGAATAATCGAACGCCATAAGAACGTGAGCCTTGTCGGCAACAAATGCGTTACGAATCCTGCGTCCGAGGTCTCCCTGCACGGGAATGTTTTGTAAATTTGGATTCTGGCTTGCCATGCGCCCCGTCGTCGAGCCGGTCTGGATAAATGACGAATGAAGCCGCGAATCGCCGTCGACCATGCCGGGGATGTTATCTATGTAGGTGCTTAAGAGTTTTTGAAGCTCACGATAATCAAGGATCGTGTTTATGATCGGGTGAGCATCCTTCATTTTCAAAAGTTCCGATTCGCGGGTCGAGCGGGCGCCGCCCTCGGTTTTTTTAAGATTTTTCGCGGTCAGACTCATTTTGTCGAAAAGAATGACGCCAAGCTGTTTCGGGGAATTAATGTTGAACTCCTCTCCGGCGTGGTTATAAATTTCCTTCTCAAGTTTGGAGAGGGACGCGTGGTATTCCGCGCCGAGTTTTTTCAAATACTCTATGTCAATCTTTACTCCGCGCGCGTCCATTCGCTCAACAATAGGGATGAGCGGCAATTCGATTTCCTTATACACATTTGAGAGGTTTTTCTCTTCAATGTCGAGCAGGATTTTTTCTCGAGCTACTTCAAATTTCTCTGTTTTACCGTAATTCAAAATGTCCTCAAGTTCGGTATTCGTGAGATTTGAATTCAAGAGCCAAACGGCCACCTTTGTCTCGTGCAGGAGTTTTGGATCGATCTCTTCCGAAACTACTTTTGTCGCGGCAAACGGTAAATTTCCTGTCGTCGGATCCTTCATGCCAAACGCTTCTTTGGTCCGTGCGGCAAGTGTTCTGAATTCAAGATCGCGAAAGAGATCCTCTATTTTTTTTGCATCGAGTCCGTCCTTCCAGGGCGTAGCGGGAATGGAAAAATCGATCGACGCGTCTCGGCGGATCTCGCCCAAGAGCCGTGAAAAACGCGCCTCTTCTTCATTTGTCTTTAGCAATTCTACAATGCGGGGCTTTATTCCCTCTTTCTCAAATTGCGAAGGGTTCTTTTTCAGCTTTTTATAAATGTCGTCGATCGAACCGAATTTTTGGATAAGTTCTGTTGCCGTTTTCTCGCCAATGCCGGGCACGCCGATAATATTGTCTGACGGGTCCCCGCGAAGGCCCTTATAATCGGGAAGCAATTTTTGATCAAATCCAAAACGCTCGCGTACCGACTCTTCATCGTAAATAATTGTGTCCTTAATCCCCTTCTTCAGCGTGTACACGCGAACGCGCGTTCCGTCGACGAGCTGCAGCGTGTCCATGTCGCCCGACGCAATTACAATTTCAATATTTTTGTCATTCTTCAATTTCTCAACAATTGTTCCCAGAATATCGTCCGCCTCAAATCCCGATTTTTCGTAAATAGGAATATTGAACGCAGTATATACGTCGTACGAACGCACGATTTGAGCTACGAGATCATCCTCCGTTTTGCTCCGCCCCGCTTTATACCCTTCATACGCTTCGTGCCTAAACGTCTTGTCCGCCATGTCGTAACACGCGGCCAAGTAATCAGGTTTTAATTCCCCGATAATTTTGATGAGCATCGTCGCAAGCCCGTAGAGTGCTCCCGTCGGCTCGCCTTTCGAGGAAGAAAAGTCGGGCAATGCATGATACGCGCGATGCAAAATAGCGTGAGAATCAAACAAGACTATTTTTTTCTTGGCAGATTTCATTGTAGCGAGCGAGTTGGTCATCGCATTGTATCGCATGCACAAACCAATGACGAATAGAGTCTACAATTCTATTCCCCGCGTATGCTCGTCGATAAATGTGAGGGCAATTTTTTTTGCGTCCGCTGGAAGAATATCGGCGACGTGCTCCGGCCATTCGATGAAAATAATATTTCCCGGGTCATTGGCATAGCGCGGCCAAGCAAGGCGTGTTAACTCTTCCCCATGTTTCAGTCGATACGCGTCGACATGAATGAGCCGCTTAAACAGCTGATCGTGAAGTTCGTATGGTTTCATAATGACGAACGTCGGACTGGTAAGATGTTCTTTAACCCCAAGCGCTTTTGCCACGGCTTGAACAAATGTGGTTTTGCCGGAACCGAGATTACCTTCGAGAGCGACGATTGTTGCTGTATCCTGACGAGTTTTTAGCGTTTGTGCAAATTCCCATCCAAATTCCTCTGTTTCAATGGGGCTATTCAGAATCTTTTTCATACAAGCATTGTACCCAGAACCAATCTCAATATAAACCCTTAAAGAAAGATAGGCTAAAAAATTAGCCATTGAGAATATTTTACCTCGCCACAACCTGTCGCTCGGATTTATTGTATCTCGATATAGCTCATCCTCCGCGATTGCGTTAAAAGCCGGCCAGTGCAAATCTACAAAGGTTCGACCTTTGTAGATTTTTTCGGCTTAAAATAAGCTTATCTACCAGTATACCCGTACGTCTACCTGTCTACCCGTGCGTTCCGCGCCCGCGCCATTTTTCGTATTGCAAATCACAGTTTTTGCTTTTGTGTAAAGAAAAAACGCGCGAAACCCAAAGGTTTCGCGCGCGTATAATTATTTATGCTTGTTATTGCCAAACCCTCGTCCGCCGTGATTTCTCACGGGGTAGTCTCGGGCATGAACGGCGTTTTTGACGCTCGGCCCCCAGACGTCTGGATCAGGCTTGTTTTTCCCGAAGTAGACGTTGTCGGGAACTCGCGGCAGATAATTGCCGCGCCCCGAATGGCCATGACCCCCGTGCGAAGTCCTGTTCACAACCGTCCTGTTTACGACAGTTTTGTTGTGATCATGACCGCGCCCAAATCCTCCACTGTAGTAGAACCCGGCCCCCGCAGAAACGCCATAACCTCCTCCGCCGGGATATCCGTACATGCGAGGCTCTCGAATATTGATGAACCGATTGTTCGGGTTCACCCAATGCCCGAAATAGTCGGCGTAGTAACCGTCGTCATATCCAGTGTGCGCGCCACTGCCGTAAATGACCGGCTTCAGAATGGGTCCATCGATGTAGTTGTTTGCATATGCAGTAACCGGAGCATGCCCTGAAAAAATCGAGGGAGCGAGAGCAACCTGCTCTTGCATTGCTCGCACCCGCACTTTCTCTTGCGCGAGCGCGATAGACTCCGGGGTGGACGTGTTCCACTCCCAGACCTGTTTTTGAGGCGGATCATGTTTTGCTTTTTCCTGCGCCGGCGTCTCTTTTTGATAAATCGGCACATTGCCGACCATCTTCGGAGGCTTCGGCGCCGAAACGTGCACGCTCGGATTTGGATCTTGCGGCGCGGTCGCGGCTGGGGCATTGGTAGACTGCGCGTTTGTCGGCGCCAGAGCAATCGATATATATTCGGGCGGTGCTAAGACTTGAGGCGTGACCGAAACGGCGACATTCGTGCCGAAGACGTCATCAACCTCGAACTCCTGACGAACGATAATGTTCGACGCTACAGTTGTAGTGATTCTCGCCCCGTCCTGAAGTTTCCATACATTCTGATGGACAGTTCCAGGCATTATTTCATTCGGAAAAGACACGATCTCGGGAAGTAATACTCGCCGAGGAGCATCAGAGCCCAGAGGGGCCGCGGGACTTTCTAAATCCTGAACACGGCTTTGAAGAAACGAGATTTCCGAGCGTAACGTTCCGACCGCATTCGACAATGATTCGAAGCCAGAAGTGATCTTACCTTCGATCAGTCCGTCGGCGGCGACACGATTGGAGGATTCCCTCGCAACCGATTCAGCCGTAAATTTCGACAGATTTGTGAACAGGGTTTGATTCTGTCGACAGATCTCTTGAGTCAGCCCGCGCTGAATCAGCTGAAATTCATTCGACATCTGTTGCGAGACATCCCGCATGGCGGATTGCATCATAGCGATGACTTCATCGTTCGAATTTGGGGCAGCAGGAGCACTAACTGCAAGCGTCGAACCCATCACGCCCGTAAAGGCGATGGCTACTACTAACAAGGCAATTCTTTTCACTAGATTTCCTTTGTTGAGGTTTTTTTGGTTTGAATGTCAAAGTCCTTCAATGACGATTAGTCGTTAATGGGCCGTACTCATCATATACCAAAAAATTGCTCTTGTCAATGACGATAAGCTGGTCGCCCAGCAAGAAGAGTTTGTGTAATTAAAAGAATATTTTTAGGGCTACCATTTCGATTATCGACATTCGAATTAAAGAAAAACGCGCGAAACCCGGAGGTTTCGCGCGCGCGATAATTAAAGAACTTAGTTACCTATCGTTCCGCCGGCGGAAATGGTTCCACCAGAGGTGATAGTGCCGCCAGCGGAAATGGTTCCGCCGCTTGAACCGCCACCAAAATATACCGGTTCGTGGTGCTGGATGACATCCTCCCTGTACACCTTGGCGGACTCATAGTCCCGATAATCCCAGGGCGAAGTACCTATGTGTTTCAACTTATAACCAATATCGTCAACCCACAAGTATCCATTCGACACGACACCACTTGTCGGTTGCGCGATCTGACTAATGTGAGGAAGCCTCGCAATCTGCGGATCGCTCCAGGCCATCGATGACCTTCCTCGTCCCGCATTGGCCACGCTTTCCTCCGTGGTCGTCGGCCAATCATGAATGTCCCTCTGCGCGCGAGATTGCTGTGTACTGTTTGTGGCAGGAGGTGCGGCCGGTGTCGGCGCGGTAGCAGGCGGAATTTCCGGAATTATTCTTTGGAATTCAATTCCTGGCGTTCCGTCCTGCCCACTGACCACCTGACCGTTCACGGATATCCTCTGCTGTAGAACGACATTGCTGTCGCCAACAGTGGTTACATGGATCAGCCCTCCGGACTGCCTAATTTCCTGAAACACCGTCCCTGACGGAACGTCGCTCGCAGACGGCAAAAACGAGGAGGACGCCTGAAGCGGAATCTGGGAAGGGCGATCGCTGGAGGATGGATCAATGACCGCAGACTGACGAGTGCTATCGTTGATACTATTCCTCAATCTCCCGATTTCAGAACGGAGCGAATCGACAGTGCTTGCGACTGTCGCAAGACGTCCGTCGAATTTCGCTTCAAGGGCCACACTCGCGGCGACACGATTGGAGGTTTCCCTCGCAATCGAATCAGCCGTAAATTTCGACAGATTTGTGAACAGAATTTGGTTCTGTTCACTGACCTGCCGAGTGAGGACCGCGGCATTTGCTTGAAGAGTGCGCGACATCTGTTGAGCCAGCCCATGAAAGCTGTTGCTCAACACTGCCGTCATCTCCGTTCCCGTCACGAACCCCGTTGTGACAAGGCTCGGGCTGGGAGTCGGGGGCTCTATCACCGCCTGTGGGAGCAGAGGATCCGGCAACAGAACAACGTTGCTTGACGCGGATTCTATTACCGGCGGCGACGAAAGTTCAACCCACGTCGCATCATCAAGACGGCCATCTTTCGACCTCTGCCACTCCCTGATAATGCCCCAACAGCCGATTCCAAGCGCCGCAACCATAATGACCGAGAGTCCAACAACTTTCAATGTTTTCATTAACTCCTTTCTCTTTATTTTTTCGTAACAACTAATCGCGCCAGCCCGGATCTTTGTCCAGATGTACTGCGCGTTTTCCTTTACCTTTTTTGAAAAAGGTTTAGGTTCCGAAGCAGGATCAGCAGGATCCGCTCCGGGTGAAGGGTCGATTTGGTCTGACATAATAATTTCAAAGTCCTTTCATTCTTTCGTGGGCTTGTTTACTCTGGCACAACTATATACCAAAACACCATTTTTGTCAATATGAAAACACGGCCATAAATCGCGCCTTTTTCATTGAATTCAAAGGGGTAAAACGCTACACTTAGCCAATGCTCGAATTTGACGAAGACAAAGGAAACAAAAAGCTGAAAGATCTCCACAAGAGAGAAGAGGAGGAAGTCGCTGAAATGACAGCTTCAAGGAACGGTCTTCCCTATGCAGACCTTAGCTTCACTCCCGTAAACTCCGACGCGCTCCGAATTATCCCTGAAGCCGAGGCACGGGCTTCGAAAATTGCCGCAATTGACATAACCGACAAAAAACTGACCGTAGCAATCCTCGCTCCTTCAAACCCAAATGTGGAAACTGCGCTCGCGCTTCTCGAAAAACGCGGATATGAACTTGAAAAAACCGTTGTCTCGATGATAAGTCTCGAAAAGGCGTGGAGTTTTTATAAGGATCTTTCCTTTGCAACCGAAACGAAAGCAGGGTCGCTCGAAATCTCAAACGATGAAATCAGAAAAATGATGAACGAAGTTCGGACAAAGGAGGATATAAAAAAACTAATTACCGATCTCCTCGCCCAAAAAAAAGGATTTAGAATTTCGAAAATCCTTGAAATTATCCTAGCCGGAGCGCTCGCAACGAAAGCATCCGACGTCCATGTCGAGCCGGAAGAAAATTACGTGCGACTCCGCTACCGCCTCGATGGAGTATTGAATGACGTCATCATGTTCGACCGCGAAACGTACACGCTTCTTTTGTCGCGGGTGAAACTACTTTCAGGAATGAAATTAAATATCAAGAAAGACTCCCAAGACGGAAGATTCTCCGTAAAACTCGACACACTTGAGATTGAAATCCGCGCATCAATACTCCCGGGGGCATACGACGAATCGATCGTGCTTCGAATATTGAACCCAAACAGTATCGCCGTTCCATTGGAAGACCTTGGAATCGATCCGAAATTGCTCGCCGTGCTCCATCACGAAATATCAAAACCAGAAGGCATGCTTTTGACGACAGGCCCGACCGGCTCCGGAAAGACAACCACGCTCTATGCATTCCTAAAAAAAATCCACACGCCCGATATAAAGATAATAACGATCGAGGACCCGATCGAGTACCATTTACCCGGAGTCGTTCAGACACAAACCGAGGAAGAAAAAGGCTACACATTTCTTTCGGGACTTCGTTCGGCACTGCGACAAGACCCTGACATCATTATGATCGGAGAAATTCGAGACAGCGAAACGGCAGAAATTGCCATAAATTCGGCCCTGACAGGACACTTAGTTTTCTCGACGCTTCATACGAATAATTCTGCGGGGACATTCCCCCGATTGATTGATCTTGGCGTAAACGCCAAAGTGATTTCTTCCGCGATGAATGCATCAATGGCGCAGAGACTTCTTCGAAAGCTATGCGCAAAATGCAGAAAAGAAGTGAGCCCCGACGCAAAGACGGCGGAATTTTTAAAAAAAATCGTCGACAGCATCACGGACCCGTCATATAAAAAAGCAGTCGGTCAAATATTTGAACCCGCGGGATGCGAGGAGTGCAACCACACGGGGTACCGTGGGCGAACAGGCGTCTACGAAGCTATTCTCATTGACCACGCGGTAGAAGAGGTAATCATCTCAAACCCAAGCGAGCGGGATATCAAGATCGCGGCGAAACCGCAGGCCCTTCTCGACATGCGCCAAGACGGAGTGCTTAAAATTATAAGTGGCATAACTTCGCTCGAGGAACTTGCCCGAGTGATTGATTTGGAGGAAGAAATTGTTTAGACGAAATATGGAATATAGAATTTGGAATTGAAAAGATCGCATTTCATCACAAAAATTTTACTTAAACGGACTTCTGTGGGCAAGAGTTATCCACAATTGATATAAAGAGGTTCGTGCGTAGTATGGGCAAGAGAAGGAGAGTCTGTCCGCTATCTCGCGGCACCCCGTCCACAGGTGCCGATGTCTCACTCATCGGCCCTAGGCAGAAAAACAATATTTTTGTGCGA
>MHRX01000019.1:0-981 GCA_001822655.1 Candidatus Taylorbacteria bacterium RIFCSPLOWO2_01_FULL_45_15b | reverse complement strand
GAGACGGAGCCTGAGGTGTAATATTATTACGCTGAAGGCGAGACGAAGTGCTGCAGCTAAAAATATGGATTTTCTGACAGGGGGAAGATAGCGGATAGACTCTTAGAGGAAAATTCAAGACGATAAATCTCTAAGCAATACTTAGTGATATCCATACCATAAAGTCTAACTTCGTTCCAAGGTTTTCCACCAGGAACCCCGGAGAGCACCAGTAAAGTCCTCGAACGAAGGTAATCAACTCTTGCGAGTTGCATTGCTTAGAGATTTATATTCTTGAATTCTGTTAACGAGACCGATGAAACTCGGCAGAGTCTAGCATATTTATATACCAGTGTCAAGTAATCCAAAAAATCCAATCCCGCCTATTGTTGACGGCGTTTCCGAGGGACACCTCGATCAAACGCTCCGTCCTTCAACGTGGGACGCTTATATCGGTCAAGAATCTATAAAAAAGAACTTGCACATTCTACTGACTGCCGCAAAAGAGCGCAATCACCCCCCGGAGCACGTCCTGTTCTACGGGCCGCCGGGACTGGGAAAAACCACGCTTGCCCACCTAATTGCAAAAGAAACTGGGGCTCAAATGAAGGCGACATCAGGGCCGGCAATAGAAAAAATCGGCGACCTGGCATCAATTCTCACTAACCTTTCTCCGGGTGACATACTTTTTATTGATGAGATTCACAGATTGAACAAGTCAATTGAGGAGGTTTTGTATCCCGCTATGGAATCCGGCGCGCTCGACATTATCATCGGCAAAGGCCCGTCCGCCCGGACAATACAACTCGAACTCCCCAATTTCACACTGATCGGCGCCACGACCCGAATCGCCCTCCTTTCGTCACCGTTGCGATCAAGATTTTCGGGCGGAATATTCAGGCTTGAATTCTATTCGGCGGACGAGATCGAAGATATCGTCCGACGTTCATCAAAAATTTTGGGAGTTGCCCTCTCGTCCGGCGCGGCGAAGGAAATCGCCAA
>MHRX01000018.1:4395-17048 GCA_001822655.1 Candidatus Taylorbacteria bacterium RIFCSPLOWO2_01_FULL_45_15b | reverse complement strand
TTCCCGAGCCTCCACCTCCAGATCCCCCAACACACGTCCCGTTAATTGAGAAGCATCCGGCGGAAAGATCAACACCATTCGCAAAGGTCGAGGAGGCGGATAAAGAAGTTACATAAAGTCCCGCAGTCTCAATCCCCCCAATAAAAGTAGAAGTGGCCGAGCTAGAATTTGCAAGAGAACCTGAAAATGACAAACCTCCTCCCGCTGAAATTCCTCCACCAAACGATGACGTAGCACTGCCTGTTACAGAAAGAGAGCTGAAGGATGAATTGCCTCCAGTTAGATTCCCAGAAAATATTGGGGAAGATATTGTTGGGGAATTGATCGTAACAGAATTTAAATATCCACCAGATCTAGTCATGAGCCCAATTGCTTTCCAGAGCGCGGCAATATCCTCACGCGGTTGAATCGGTTGATTATTTATTGCGGCAATTTTCCGACTAAGATCTACATACACCTCATCAAGTCGAGTAGCCAAGGCTGTGGCCGCAACTGATGATTCTACAATTCTAACTGTCTCAATAATATTTTGCACACGCGGGGGCGACATGGTTTCTTGTAAAGACTCACGAGAAGCCTTTGTCACCGAAATTGTTGAAGTAGCTTTGGGAAAAAAAATAATATTTGATATAGACTCTGGCACCACCTGACTCGAGCCACTTTGCCCAATCTTTTCTTCTCTCCGAAAAAAGTCACTGACCGAAGCGAGTAAATCACCACTCGCCTCAAGTGATGTCTTCGCACCCCCAGCAAACATCCGACCTGCGGCAGACAATGGTTCGGCGAAAGACCTCACGTGCAATTGCAGAGTCTGCTTGTATATAGCACCCATGTCCTTCAATAGCGTATTTGTTTCAGCTAAAAAAGAAGCCTCTGTCTTAATTGGCAGCAACAAAAAAATTGCGCCACAAAAAATATATGCAATAAGCAACGCAGCCCACTCTCTGCATTTTTTCATTCTCTTTATTATAAGGCAATTTTGTTTACAATACTGTGTATAAAACTACCATAAAATCTTCGTTAATATTTGAAATATAATCAAAGGAAAAAAGCGAATTTCAGGTTCCCCTGATAAGCAACATGACCATATTTGCGCCCAGTCGCAATGTTTCGTCCTCCAAACAAAAAACTCCGCGACGCGGAGCATAACTTCGGGCCTATCCACTATATCGTGGTACCCAGGCCATAATATGGCTATTTTCGTGCGAAAGACGAAGCGAATCTTCGAGCTTAATAGTATCATGCTCGAATCGAGACGAAGTTTTGAAGCCAGAAATAAAGATATTCTGACAGAGGGAGGGTACTCATATAGACTCTTACTCGGAAAGCCGTCCCGCGATCTTTGCCGAAAAACTTATGACTCCTCCTCATCAGAATCGCCATGTTCCTCCTTTATTTTTGGGAATACGGATGACGCTTCTTCCTCATCAGAAATATCAGATTCAGTTGTTGATTCACCACAGATGTTCACGGATTCGTGATTCCACGCACTCATAACACCTCCGGTTGTTTATTATACTTTATATATCAAATCTGCGGCAAACTGGCCGATACGGACAAAAATTCAGGAACAGTGATTGCGAATGTTCACAGAATTGATATTCTCTTCTGCAGAAATATGACTCTCAAAATAGTTCTGATTTGCCTCATTTTGTTTCCTATCGTCATACTTCATTATCTGAATAAAATAATTGAGTGGTCTGCGTCCCCATCTTGGCACAACGACGAAATATTGGATAAATGGAGTTGTGCGCGGGAAAGGCGCAAAAAGTACCGAGAAGAGAACTCTCCGACCGCATACGACGAAGCATATGAGAAAATGTGGCTTGAAGAAATCGGTCTCGAGGCCGCTTACTTAATCCAGTGTGGCCAAAGTCGTGCGCAAGAAATCAGCTACTCGGATTATAAACAGTGGAAAGAAAGATCAAATCCTGACAATGGTTACGCTCTCGTTTGACGAGAGTTTTTTATTGGAAATAAAAAATCCGAGAAATCTCGGATGAGTGCGCGGGTCACTTGTATTGATTTTTTGCCGGATCGTACGTGACACGCAAAGTCCGCGAAGTAATAGCTATAGGCTGGATACTTGAGGACGTGTTCGCCTTGCGCTCTCTCAACAACTTTCCTCTTAAGGCGCGATATTTCTTTTCCACGCGACTACTTCCTTTCGGAATCTCTGCCAAATCTGCACCGGACAATATTCTTATTTTGAATTCCACAATTACCTCTCTTCAGTATTTAAGTCCATAGTTCTATTTCACATACTATCAAAAAGCAAAGCGGCTCTGCAACAAAGGGCGGTTCACTTCTAAAATACCCCAAACAGGCTTCGAGTCCTTGCTCCCTTTTGCGAAGCGCAAAAGGATGCGCCCACAGCCAAACTTCGTTTGTGCGTGTGGTAGGACTCGAACCGTACCGGTTCAGTACCCCAATTGGATATTTTATTTCGCCTGGCTCATAAAATATCTCAATCGGGCTTCGAGTCCTTGCTCCCTTTTGCGAAGCGCAAAAGGATGCGCCCACAGCCAAACTTCGTTTGTGCGTGTGGTAGGACTCGAACCTACGGCCTCGTCATTATCAGTGACGTGCTCTAACCACCTGAGCTACACACGCATATTTTATTTACGACATCTTACCATGTACCTCTAGCGGTAATGACGAGGCATCGTCATTATTAGGGCGATGCGAGACTAGCAAGCATCGCCGGCGCACCCGCCCGTACCGAACGGTACCCGCCAGAATGATTTTGATCGGGCTGGCGTTCGGGCGGGTAACCAACCTCGGCTACACACGCATTATTTTTATATTATACCGTCAGACCCATCAGGGAAGAGATGACAGGAGGCACTATACCAAAAAGAGATATCTCATTCAACGAACCGCCACACGAACCGCCACGCTACCTTATGAATAAAAAAAGGGGAAATTAATCCCTTCGATCCAGTCACTTATTTCGATAAAGCCAGCACATTAATGTCAGTGGTATAAATAAAATAACCGCAATGACGTACCCGCCAAACCTAAACGTCTGGTTACGAGAATTGTATTCCAGAGCTTTTTTTTTCGCACTCATAAGTTGAAACAAGTACGGATCAAGAGGTTTATCCTTCCAGCCACATATTACACTTCATTGGTAAAAATATCAAAAAAACCGCAACAAGGCGTTGCGATTCATGTGGTTGCACCATCACGGAACATAATAAGAGTGGTGCGGCGACTTCCTCACCGCCTCCCAGTCAAGGCCCCTTCCATCCGCCCCCGTTGAAGTGACGACTTCACCGGTGGAGACCGAGATTTCCACCGAGGGCAAAGACACCAACCACTCCAGCGCGACAAAAACAAGGACAAATATGGCGAGACATACGCCCGCCACTTTGACGACAATCTCCGCCTTAGACTCCTCACGCCGAAACCGAACTCGCCGGTTTTCCATAGTTTCCTTTCTACTGACCCACACTCATCTCCTTAGCGCAAAAACCACCAGTTTCGCCCCCGCTTGCGCTTCGGCAAAAATACTCCCTACTGTAATAAAATATTACAGTGCGTCGTATTTTCGCCTCCAGCGTGGCGGAAACAAATCGGACAATTTTTGCGATACTATGGAGTTTCGTGAGGGTCAGTAAATTTCTCAATATAATTCCGATGTAATTTTACCATACAAATCCCAATAGAGTCAATCACGCAAAAAACCGCCAGTATTAGCGGTTTTTTGGCATTATTCTTTATTTTGTTCCGTTCCCTTGGCCGAACAATTTACGAAGCAAATTGTTTTAGGCTGCATTGTTCTTTCCCCTAAATCCCTTGCGGGATAGGGCGATCAATTTGCAAAGCAAATTGATTTAGCCAACGTCAATCCGTTTATAGTCTCGGACAAACTCATCCGCCTAAATTTTGCATTGCAAAACTTGGGCGGACAATCGACTCAATAAATCCACGCATTCGCCGAGGCGAATTGCAAATGGACAGTTCAAATTGAAATATTCCACGAGCAGCTTCCGCTACCCGTGCCTTGTTCATGTTCTTTCCCTAATTTTCATTAAGGCATGGACTATATCTTCACCCCTCCCTAGTTTTGATCTATAGAAATTTCTACAAACCAAAACTAGGGAGGGGGCCAACGTTTTATAGTGGCTTCATCTGAAAATAGTCCAGATAATTAACCACTATCTTCCCCCGCCCAAATTTTTATAGTAAAAATTTTGGCGGGATCCAGTCTCTACGGGGCTAAGGAGAGTCACTTATTCAACCGAGTTTGTAATACATATCCTTCAAAATGTATGGCTCTATCAAGTTTCTAATCTTCTTTCTCGAATCCTGCTTCCAAATTGCTAAACGATATCTTCCATGATTCTGTTCTAACGTCGCACTTATACCATATAGTGCGTATAAACATTCAGCAAGCAATTTGTTTTCTTCACGTGTGAAAGATTGTGTATTAATGTGATAACCAATATGATTTGCGTTTCGGATGATAGCATTGCCGTCATCCATAAACCATATAGCAATCACACGTGGATCTTCTAGAAATTTCTTGATATTTTGAGGGATTATCTTCTGTTTATCTCTGTAGAAAGTGTCTCGTAATTCTGACAATTCAGAATGACTGATTGTACGAATAGTAAGAGAATTGTTTCTGGCGTAGTATCGAGGCTCCGAAAGTATATAATTTTTCAGAACATCATATTTCCAAGATATATACTCCTTTTGCTCTATACAGTGATTGATAAACAATCGATAATTTGTCTTTGACCAATTTTCACACAGGCATCCGTCACCTAAAATACTTCCAATCACCAATGCCCTTTGTAAGGACGTAAAAGGAACTTTTTTTAGATTTCGAATTTCCGTTGAATAAGTGACTCTCCCAGCTTCCCTCGGTATTACCTTCATGCCTTTAATTATAACAATTAAAGAGGAGGGCTTCACCGATTTCAGTTGGATTTTTATGTCAAGTTACCTTGACATGTCGCAATTAGCATTGTGTAATGACGACTTACTCCCTGTCATTGAGCTTACCTTAGGCCCCGCCTAAATTTTTGTTCAGACAAAAACTTAGGCGGGGACTTCGGGTACTCCCAACTCCCTTGAGTTGACGGGCGGTGAGTACAAGACTTGAGAACGTATTCACCGCAGTGTGCTGACCTGCGATTACTAGCAATTCCGGCTTCAAGGAGTCGAGTTGCAGACTCCTATCCGAACTGGCGCCGCCTTTCTTACGATTAGCTCGGGGTTTCCCCGTCGCAACGCGTTGTAGCGGCGATTGTATCGCGTGTGTAGCCCAGGGTATCAGAGGGCCATGCTGACCTGGCGTCATCCTCGCCTTCCTCCCAGCCCACAATTCGCGAAGCGAATTGCAGTATAAGTATTTAGTATAAGTATTAGTATTTTCGCGCTTCCGCGCAGGCATCTTTTCTGATGTCCATACTCATACTTATACTTGATACACATACTGCGCACACTTCGTGCGCTTGGGGCTGGGCAGTCTCGCCTGACAAATATAACAGGCAACGAGGGTTGCGTTCGTTACCCCACTTAAGGGAACAATTCATACCACGAACTGACGACTGTGCAATTCCGTTATTACTAACGGCACGGACTATACCTTCATCCGACCCACAAAGGGGTTTAGGAGCCAGCGTCTTATGATGAATAAAAATCCACCATCTAGCTTATCTCTGTTGATAAGCTAAGTCTCTAGAGGGTACGGATACTGATTTTTGTGATCAAGAATATTCTCGAATATTTTTTAAGAATCTTTCAGATTCATATCGGGAAATATAGATGCAATATGTGCGAGCCGCCGCATAGTGATACACTTTTGCACTTTTAATTCCCAAATAATGAAGTAGGTTGCAATCGGTTGTAGCTTCAGCGCTTGTGCTGTACGCAATACGACAATCTTTTCTACCATCGCTTGAAACAGAGCCATCTCCGTCAAAACGACCAGAAAAATACGCGGTGATGAAATTCACATCATCTACGCCCTGAATGCCATCTCGAGCTTTTCTAAAAGCCCTTAAAAGCGGCCGACTATTTACATAGATATGTACTGTCGGTGCTTTCGCTTTCTTAATTTTGCAATAGGAGATTTTATTTATTCCTGACGATATAAGCGATGTTAAATCATATTCTTTCTTTTCTAGAGGAATATAGATTCGCAACCGCAATCGTTCGATTGGAAAAATTTTTGCCAAAAAATCTCTAAACTGCAAAATAAGAGTGTGGTCAACGTTGCTTAATCCAATACTACTTGTCCTGTGGTACCCATCCGCACACCACAATCCAAGAATGTAAAAAGCAAAGTCATCATTAAATATTTCACAAAAATCAGTATCCGAACTTCCTACGATAACACCCGTTTTAATCATAGTATTATTTTACCACGACTATACATGGGCTCTACCGTTATGAGCTGGAGTTTGTTCCTCAAAATTACTTTCGAGGTGGCCGTCGAACACTAGGTCCGGCCATGCAGCACCTGTCTAGCCGTCCTTGCGGACTCTATCTGTTTCCAAATAGATTCGACTAGATTTCTAACCCTGGTAAGGTTCTTCGTTTACCGACGAATTAAACCACACGATCCACTGCTTGTGCAAGTCCCCGTCTATTCCTTTGAGTTTTAACCTTGCGGTCGTACTACCCAGGCGCTTCTCTTAACGCGTTAGCTTCGCCTCTCAGAGGGTCGATACTCCGAAAAGCTAGAGAAGATCGTTTAGGGCGTGGACTACTGGGGTATCTACAATTTTGTTACGGTGAAGCCATGCGGACAGATGCGGAACCCACGCGGAATGCGCGAAAATCGTATCCATCTCATTCACTTCATAACTTGTACACTTTGTTGAGAGAGCCACCACCAATAGTGATGGCTCGGTCGCGGGAAGTTTTATTTGAAAAAATCCTCCCGAACCTCTAGGTGAAGAGCTTTAGCAATCATTCGGGCCTTTCGTTTTGCAATAGAAATACACCGAGCCCTCTTTAGGACTGTATCGCTATTGGTTGGACCGTATTCTGGTGAACCTATAACTTCCAGCAATTGATCTCCGGCGGAAACTGTGATGCTGAAACCTCCATAAGGATACTTGCCCAAATAGCGACCGCCATACTCTAAGATTTTAACTACCGGCGTGTTCATTTCTTCTCCTTTCTTTTTATTTTCTCTCAACAAAGTGTACAAGTTGGACAGGACATTTCTGCCTGTCTCTGCATGTCGCCATGCAGTTCGGACTATATCTTCCCGATCATTTGCCAATAGGCAAAGTGATTTAGGGTTTGGCGTATAGTCTCTGAGGGGTTCCTTGTGGAACTTCCCTGCTGATTGACCGCACCAACAAATTTTTACCTTTCGGTATTGTTGGATGCTCGGTTTTTCCAGCATACAGCCAAATTTTTTCCAAGCTGTCTAAAAACAACTTGGGGAACCTACCGCGACCCCTCGCGGTGCAATACTTTTTAACTTATAAACTTTTAAACTTATAACTTAAAAACTATCATCGATCCCATTCGCTACCCACGCTTTCGTGTTTCAGCGTCAGGAGTGCGCCAGTGAATTGCCTTCGCTTTTGGTGTTCCCCATAATATCAACGGATTTCACCCCTACACTATGAGTTCCATTCACCTCTCGCATCCTCTAGTCGTGCCGTTTCCCCCGCGGACCCCCGGTTAAGCCGAAGAATTTCACGAAAGACTAACACGACCGCCTACACACCCTTTACGCCCAATGATTCCGGATAACGCTTGAGGCACTCGTATTACCGCTGCTGCTGGCACGAGTTTAGCAACCTCTTATTCTTAGACTGATCAATAATTTTCTAGTCTACAAAAGCAGTTTACATACCGAAGTACGTCATCCTGCACGCGGCGTCGCTCCGTCAGGCTTTCGCCCATTGCGGAAGATTCTCGACTGCGGCCACCCGTAGGTGTATGGACCGTCATATCGTTTTCCCCGATCACTCGGGGTATCAGACTATACCTTCATCCCTCCCTAGTTTTAATCTCTAGAAATTTCTAAAAAGAAAACTAGGGAGGGAGCCAACATGTTAGCTCACACTTAGGTCTCGTGACCGTTGTGAACTCTCTCGTGTTAAACGAGAAGTCGTTACGGGGTTAAGCGAAATAAAATCCTTTTTACCACCCGATTTTGAATTCAGATTTCTTATCTTTTTAACACATTCGAGTATCTTAAAATAATTAATATCCGATATTCTATTCGTGCGAACATTCTCACCGATTAACAATAACACTTCAATCGCGAGAATGACTTGGTTCTTCTTTAAAATCAAATGTGGAAGCATTTTATTCAAAACTCGTAGAATATCTACTCGGTCCTGAATAACTAATTCCGCCATTTCATGAGAAGAATACAGACGCACATGACCCGCACCTAAGTAATCACATAACCGATCGAGCATTGCTGAATGCCGTATATGTTGTGTGAAATTTATCCTAAGTCTAGGTCGATATGTTCGCGAATATTTTGATGATTGTTTTTCTAGTATTGCTACCAGAGAACCATCTCCATCAAAAAATCCTGCGACATAAGCGTCTGTAAATTTATTTTCGCCAACTTCCCACGGTATTCTCTTCATTTAGACCATTCTAGCATGAAGACTCCACCGTTATGAGTTGGGTTTTACTTGTGAATTACTCCACAAGGAGACAGTTGTTCTTTTCCTCTCAGGCGAGAGTGAGTACTTATTTTGAAAAGGCTCTGCGCAGAGGCTTGGCCTCGAGCAGGAGGAAAAATCCTAGCAAGGATTTATTCCGTTCGTTTCAAAATTAAGTACGAACGTTTATCTCAGTTCCATCGGTGGGGATCGAGCTCTCACTCCCCCTAAGCGTCATAGCCTTGGTAGGCCATTACCCTACCAACTAGCTGATACTCCGCAGGCCGCTCCCAAAGCGAAAAAACTTTACTCCGACGCCTTTCGGGTCGGAGACTATCGGGAATTACCTAACCTTTCGGCTAGCTATGCCCGACTTCGGGGTGCGTACCTACGTGTTACTACCTCGTCTGCCACTCCAGAAGTCGGACAACAGAAACCAGAGATTCGGAATACAAATTATTTCCAATGTTGCTTAAGACGTGTTAATTGCTTCGCAATAACTGTATATTCTTGAAGCAGATTATCTCGTTTGTCTATAGAAATTAGTTCAACATTAGCACAATCTTTTATGTGACTAATCAACTCGTCGCATGAACCAATTGCGTTAGAAATATAACGCTTAAAATCTTGAGGTGTCTTACTTATTCCCTCAGCAATATTCGCATGAATTGAATTTGCCGAACGAATCATTTGACTTCCAATTTCTCGTTGGTCAATTTGCTTCCAAGACCGCACAATCCGATATATCTTTGGAAACAATGCGCTTGCTTTTTTATACACTTCCAAGTTATCAGCATTCATTGCAATAATTATATCCGATTTCTGACATCCGATGTCCGACTTCCGGCGTTCGACTTGCATGCCTTATCCACGCCGCCAGCGTTCATCCTGAGCTAGGATCAAACTCTTATTAAGAATTTAATGCATTGCTGCTATAAATTTTTTAGAACGGAACAAAATAAAAAATAATGCTTCCATTATTTTCAACCTGTCTTCCTATTTAAGAGAGTGACCTTCGCTCAAATCATTATTTGTAATAGCCTCTGGTTTTAAAGCCAGAGTTTTACGTATACCGAGCACCATTTTCGTCAATCGATGCTTCTATTTTTTTATATCACTTTTTGGTTTTTTACGGATTAAGAAATTTCAATTAACCAAAGTGGTGCTCGGTGAACTTGCACTACCCAGCCGTAATTTCACAGAATAAAACTCTCAATGATTGCCTATTCATCAGTAGATTTTCAATCAATTACATTTTTTATTCGGTAAAATTACGGCTGGGGTTCTCTTTTACGCTACTTACCTATCCATAATAGGCTCCCGCCAAAGCGGGCTTTTGCGCAAATATTTCAATTTAAGTGTCAACGAACCTAACGTCTTGCCTTTAAGACGTAAAAACCATTATAGTCATTGGCCAAATAGAGTCAAGCTCAAGGGCGTAGAAGGTGTGAAAAGGGCATTCGGGCCCTAAATCCAAGCCTTGATAGAGTAATTACTTAGATTTACTAAGGTATTTTCAACAATAACGAGAAAAAAATCTACACACTGACGATGAGTCTCGTCAGCCAGATTACAGTGCCACCATACAATGCGCTCAAAGACAGGATTAGAATAAAATATATAAATTGCCGAGACAGAGCCGCGCCATTCGGTACCCAAAGAATTAGGAGTGCGACGACACCTGCAAGCCCAAAGACGTAGGCACCTATCCAATAAGGAATAACACACCCGTTTTCACAGTAAGAATTTCCCCATGCCTGATCAGTCAAAATGACAATAAATATTGTTGGGACTATAAGCCAGGCAGCAGATAAAATAATTTTTCTTGTCATGAGCTATTTTTTCTTTTTTAAGTATCCAAGTACCAGACCAATAAATCCTCCTATAACAATATATATGGGAAAAAGAAGACGTGCGCTGTCTACACCTCCGCTAGCGGCCTCCCTCAAAACCTGAAGAATGGGAATAAAAAAAGTTGATAAAGCCGCAAGAAATACACCGAGACCGGCACCGGCAACGGCGAAATTGCCCTGCGCTGTCGAAGCCACATTTCTTGCGTCCTTTTTTCTAACAAATAAATACGCCAGCAATGCAAGAGTAGAAATTGCTGAAAATATTAGAATTACAATTTGAGGTCCTCCACAATAAACTTCGGTGTAACACCAATCAACGCTTGCGAAATTACTCTCATATAATTCCTGATGGATGAGGAAAATTAGCGCCAGTATGGGTAGTAGTGCTAATAGCAAAATTTTATTAACTCTTTTTTTGATTGAATCTTCTCTAAATCCCATATTATTTCTTTCTCTCATACCACTTCTCAACCGTGACGAGAAGGGGTGCGGCGAGGAAAATAGATGAATATGCACCCGCAACGACACCGACAGTGAGCGCGAGTATGAAATAGAACGTTGCTCCCCCGCCCAAAAAAAGAAGCGCGAGAAGAACGATGAGGGTCGTCATGGAAGTGTTGATGGAGCGCCCGTATGTCTGGGTGAGACTTTTTCCCACCGTAAATTCAAATTCTTCTCGAACAGAATGATCGGCATTTTTCTTCAAATTTTCGCGGATTCGGTCAAAAATGACGATCGTATCGTTAATTGAATACCCGAGAAGCGCGAGAAGCGCGGTCACGAAAAGCGCGTCCACTTCCACTCCCGCAAAGTGTCCAAGCACCGAAAATACGCCGGCAGGAATCGCAATATCATGAACAAGAGCGACAATCGACATCAGTCCGTAGTGCCATGAAGAAATTGTTTTACCTGATTTTGTCTTCAAAGAGTCACCCACGTGACGGAAAGCTATGGCTATGTATATGACGGTAATGAGGATGATGAAGACAATGGCGATCCAGGCTTTTTGTTTCAATTCCTGGCCGATGACGGGCCCTATGCTTGTAAGCCGATCTCGGGTGAAAGATTTTGTGCCACCCAATGAAAGTCCGTTTTCGAGCGCAAAAATATCCTTATCAGAAAGATTTTTCGTCCGGACAATGTATCCCTTTTCACCTGTTTCCCGAACAGAGGCGTTTTCGAATCCGGCATTTTTGAGAGAACTCTGAACCTCTGGTAAGGCCGGGCGCGAATCGGTATAGGTAATTTCCAATAAAGAGCCGCCCGTGAAGTCCAATCCAAATTTAAAGCCCCAAACGCTTATAGAAAAAATAGCGAGGCCGACCATTATTGCCGAGAGAGTGTAGAAAAATTTTCGATAGCGTACAGCGTTCATAGAATATTATATTTAGGACTTACACATTTGGATACAGTTCGAGGCACGAGAAAGGCTTGCGACCAAGCTGTACGAATAGTACTGCGGGGTGAGAAGCGAATACTTGGAGCTTCGCAAGACCTTGAGCGTTCTGTTTCAGAATGCGAAAGGTGTACTGCTTCTGTAAGAAGCAAACGAGCGATGTAACGAAGAAATGTGCCAAATGTGTAAGTCATAGAATTATTTTTTTAGACCCGAACCATAAGCGAATGAATTCGAAGGTGTAATTTTTTTCGGCGAGACCGCGAGCATGAATGCTTTTGTCACCCAAATCGCCGTAATCATGCTGAGCGCGACACCAATGCCCAAAATCAAGGCAAATCCTTCAATAAGACTCGAGCCAAACCAAAACAAAACGATGGCGCCCAAAATGGATGTAACATTTCCATCGCGGATAGAAAGCCACGCTCGCCTAAACGCTTCGGAAACGGCCGCCGGGAAATCATCTCGGCTATTCTCCCGTTCTTCTTTAATGCGTTCAAAAATAATCACATTCGCGTCAAGCGCTATTCCGAGAGAAA
Source organism: Candidatus Taylorbacteria bacterium RIFCSPLOWO2_01_FULL_45_15b (assembly GCA_001822655.1). Classification (GTDB taxonomy): domain Bacteria; phylum Patescibacteriota; class Minisyncoccia; order Phycocordibacterales; family 01-FULL-45-15b; genus 01-FULL-45-15b. The sequence continues at coordinate 4,657 of MHRX01000018.1, read as the reverse complement.
TAATAAAACCCGCAATTCCCGCCGCGGTAAGCGTAACGCCGACTAGCTTGAATATCGCGAGCATGAGTATGGCGTAAAATGCAAGCGCGAGAGCCGCAACAACTCCCGGAATTCGGTACCAAATCAACATAAAAAGGGCGACGATTATCAGCCCGATGATACCGGCGCGCACGCCGCCATGGAGAATTTTAGCTCCGAGTGAAGCGCCAACGTTTTGTGTAGAGACGAGCTCGATCGGCACAGGTAAAGCGCCGTAGTTCAA
>MHRX01000018.1:0-4375 GCA_001822655.1 Candidatus Taylorbacteria bacterium RIFCSPLOWO2_01_FULL_45_15b | reverse complement strand
CCTCTGGAAGAGTAAATCCCCCGGAAATTTCGGCTTCTCCCCCGGAAATTTCACTTTGAATGACCGGTGTAGAGATGGGTACACCGTCGAGAAATATTGCAAGCACGCGGCCAACATTTTCCTTGGTAATTTTTGCAAAAAGATCTGCTCCTTCGCTATTGAACACAAGACTAACTGTTGGCGCACCCGTTGTTCCATCAAACTGGACTTGAGCGCGTTTCAAATAGCGCCCTGTAAGGCCCGTTGAAATAAAAATCTCGTCAAGAGGAGTCGTGGAAGCAAGCTCCGCGGTATCGGCTCCTTCTTTTAACAGCCTGAATTCCAAAAGCGGCGTCTGGCCGATGAGCGCGATCGCCTGATTTACGTCAGTTACACCCGGCAATTCAACAATGAGCCTGTGTTCTCCACTCGCTCCCAACACCCCGCCGCCTTCTAGCTGAACCAATGGTTCCGATACGCCAAAAAGATTAACTCTCCGTTCGATAACTTCACGGAGCGCTTGCATGCTATCCGGTACGTCCTCCGGCGCCACGTCCTTTATATCAGCCTTGTATAGAAGGTGCGTGCCGCCCGCGAGGTCCAGACCTAACTTAAATTTAAAACGCGAAGTGGGATTAGCTTCAGTAGTCACAATAAAATAGGCCGCGAGCGCGGCAACGAGGAGATAAATGACGGAAAGTACTCTGTGCTTCGACATGGCGAATAGTATAGCCCGACTCGGGTTTTCGGTAAACCAAGCACCGCCGCGACTACACGCCGCTCCGGGAAAGCAGTGTTCGTATTGTCCGTAGCGCTATCTTGATATCAAGCATGATCGAGCGGTTTTTAATGTAGAAAAGATCATATGAAAGCTTATCGCTGGTATCAACGACCGAGGTTTGGTGATGCGGATGATTTTTGTGATAAATCTGCGCCCACCCGGAAAGTCCGGGTTTTACGATATGCCGAATCGAATAATACGGGATTTCCCTCTCATATACAGACACAAGCGCTGGCAATTCTGGTCGTGGGCCAATAAGCGAAAGATCGCCCTTCAGCACATTCCAAAGTTGAGGCAATTCATCAATGCGAGTCCTTCGCAAAAGAGCTCCGACGCGCGTTACGCTATTTTGCTTATTTTCCTCCTGCCGGCCGTCATCATTGAATTTCATGCTTCGGAATTTATAAAGCGTGATGGGCATATCATTCTCGCCAATACGCTTTTGGACGACGAACAGCGGGCCACCGTCATCAATCTTAATCGCAAAATATACCAATGGATAAAAAACAAGAGAGACGGCTCCGAGCACGAGCGCCGCCAATATATCCATAAACCGCTTCACAAAATCGAATACAACCTTAGGTCTGGACGAAATGTTTCGGAGGAACCAATCATGTCGCAAAAGTAAGACAGGTAGACGATCGAAAAGCTCTTCATAAAAATCCACCACGTGAATAAATGAAATGGGAGAAAAAATAAATCCATAAAGATCGACGAGAATCGGCGCAACTTTATCATGTCCGAAATCAATTATTACAAAAGATATCTTCCTTTCTTGGAGATATTCTCGAATTTTCCTGCCGAGTTCATCCACGGAAAGCAAGTCAACATCAACGACTTCCTGAATAGTGAGTCGGTATTTTTGATTCTGCATAATCTCACGCTCAACCTCGTCAGATATTTTTTTGTCTGCGACAATTATTCCCGTCTCACTATGTCTCATTGCTCCAAGCCGCTGGTAGCCATATACTCGCCAAATAAACATGAGTCCGAGTGAAATGATCAAATACAGAAAGAGATTGGTCTTTGGCGTAATCAGAAAAAATGGAATGAAATAAAAAAATACAATCGCAATAAGCGCGTTAGCGAGGTGCGCGTTTATGATAATCTGCGGGAGATGCTTTCGAAGCAAAACGGTTTGTTTGTCATACAGTCCGGCAATAAAGAATACGGCGACTGATATTGCGAAAATAAGACCAAACGGCGCAAGGTGTATATCCAACAGCGCGGAAGTGGGCAACTGATTGTATCGAATGACAAGTGCTAGAAAAAGTGAAAAGGCGAAGACTATGAGATCTCCGGCTACTAATACGAAAGGCTCTTTTCGATTCGTCGCTATCATAATGGCTTCTTTGCGCCACCTATATTACAATAAAAGCGCGAAAAATCTAGTGAGAATCATAATCGACACTGCGCAGTGGCGCACAGCAACTATGGTTGAGAAACGTAAAAAAATTATCTATCTGATTACTAAATCAAGCTGGGGCGGAGCGGGGCGATACGTATTTGATCTCGCCGTCACTGCTTCAAATGAATACTCGGTAATAGTTGTAACGGGCGAAGGCGGCGAACTCGGCGCGCGCCTGCACACTGCGGGAATTACCACTATCCATGAAGATAAGCTCGGGAGAGATGTCGCAATTATTCGGGACTTGGCCGCCTTCCTGTCAATCTATTTTATTCTAAGAAAAGAAAAACCAGACATACTTCACACAAACAGCTCAAAGGCTGGTGTTACAGGGGTGCTGGCCGGAAGAATGTACAACCTTACGGCCAAAAATAAAGTAAAGATTATCTTCACCGCCCACGGCTGGGCCTTCAATGAAGACCGGGCAATCCATACGCGCCTGTTTTTCAAATTTCTTCAATGGCTAACCGTATTTCTTTCCACAAAAACAATTGCTGTATCAGAGAAGACGGCGCGCGATATCGGGAAATATCTTTCAAAAAAAATAGCGGTAATCCATAATGGGATCGGCAGTGATCAAGCTTCAAACAGAGATGACGCGCGAAAAAAACTGCTCGCCTTAACGCGCGCCGTAAATCCAATCGAAAGAAACCTGCCGATCATCGGAACTGTGGCCGAACTTCATAAAAATAAAGGGATTGATATCGCGCTCTTCGGATTAAAAGAAATTATTAAAAGCGGGCTCGCCGAATACGTTGTCATCGGACAAGGTGAAGAACGCGCCAAACTCAAAAATCTGTCCGAGACTCTCGGTATTTCCCACGGCGTTACTTTTTTGGGATTCCAGCGGGAAGCTAGCGAACTTATGGCGGGATTTGACATCTTTCTTCTTCCTTCCCGCACCGAGGCGTTTCCTTACGTCCTTTTGGAGGCTGGATTAAAAAAATGCGCCGTCATCGCCTCTGATGTCGGCGGTATACCAGAAATTATAAGCGCTGGCTTCAGTGGTCTGATTTTCAGAAAAGGCGACGTTGCCAATCTGGCATCCAGCGTATCAGAGCTTCTTCAAAATCCTGACAAACGACAACGCCTGGGCGCGGGGCTTAATGAGAAGGTCCTAACTACTTTTTCGCTTGAAAACATGTGGAGAGAAACGAATAAAATATACGTTGCCCAGGAAACAAAAGGTGGTATATAATGTATTCGTTATGAATGTAGAATTTGAAGAGGATAATTTCGGCATCAGACAAAATACGCCCCCAAAAATGGCCACCGGTATGGCGGGCTACCTGCAAAAAAAGGGCTTGGTCAAGACAACATTCGGCGCCAATATCGCTCTTATTTTACTTGCGATACTCTTCTTTGCGCTAGCGATCGTCATTCCGACGATTCTTCTCTGAATAAAGTCATGGGGTATTTCTCAAAAAATAAAATGCGGGGGTTTACAGTCATTGAGCTTCTTGTCGTAATTTCTATCATTGCTCTTTTATCAAGCGTTGCCATCTCGGCGGCAACGATAGCGAGGACAAAGGCGAAAGAGGGCAGAGCGCGTACAGAAATCGGCCAACTCGTACGCGCCATACTTATTGCCCAAGGAGAGCAGAGTCAGCCTCTCCGCGGTATTTCGGGAACTGTCAACCCAATTACAACCGCAAACAATACTGGCACGATAAGTGGAACGCCATGTTTGACGACAATTTCGACCGCCGGTTGCCAAACGCGCTGGGATACAGCGCTCGCAAACATTCAGACGGCCACCAACGGCACCTTCACCAATGCCGCATCATTTACAAAGGATCCATGGAATAATCCTTATGTCCTGGTTGAAAGAGAGGGTGTAGGTGCAGTAGGTAATGACCCCCTAAGTTGCGCCGTCAAAGACACGCTATCCTCTTACGGCAACTCAAGTGACCCGGGTGATGACATAACATTCAGTATTCCCCTTAGCGGTTACTGCCAATAAGACCCGCTCATATTCCGAGAAATTCATTTTTTATCACATCCTTATGCGCGGCTGTGCGGTACCTGCGCATGCCCATCAAAATTCCTAGAGAAGCGAACTCGGTAATGAGATGAGATCCTCCATAACTCATAAATGGCATGACGAGGCCCGTCACCGGCAGAACGCCGATATTCATCCCGACATTAATGACAAAGTGTCCGACGAGATACACCGCAATTCCCGCTCCATATAACATTTCAAAATT
>MHRX01000017.1:14336-15331 GCA_001822655.1 Candidatus Taylorbacteria bacterium RIFCSPLOWO2_01_FULL_45_15b | reverse complement strand
TAGAAATGTTGCCGGCTCGAGAAAATTGATATATCTTAGTAAGGCCTTTTGCGAACGGGTATTGCGCGCTTAGCTCAGTGGCAGAGCGACCGCTTGACGTGCGGTAGGTCGGGGGTTCAATCCCCTCAGCGCGCACAACGAACGAAGTGAGAGAGATCGTGCTGAGGCGCATGCTTTTTTGCTACAAAAAAGCGAGCAGGGATTGAAGCCTGTTTGAGATATTTTTGAGCTCTTCCCGAGCAAAAAAAATATCCAAACACGGGTACTGAAACTGTAAGTTTCAATCCCCTCAGCGCGCACAAATCTAAACCGCGAAAGCGGGTTTTGATTTGTGCAACGCTAGAGCGCAAACCGGCCTACTCCGAGCCGAACGGCTTTAGGACTTTGCTTGCGTGAGGGATTCGAAGACCTTGGGTATATTTTTCATTTTACTTATGCGTGCAAATAGAGATAAATATCCTCGAGCGCTTTTACTGCATCTCCCGCCGCTATGTTGTTCTGATGATATTTTCCATCGGTGCAGTCTCCGGCGGCCCATACTCCGGGCAAAGAGGTTTGCTGGGTGCGCGGGTCGACAATTATCTGATTATATTCATTTAATTTCACGATGTCTTTTACAAAGTAAGTCGTCGGTAGCAGACCTATTTCGACGAAAATTCCACTCGTCGGAAGATCAATGTCCACGCTCTTTTTTTTATCAAAATAAACAATCGAAGTTACGAATGTGCCGCCCTTAATCTCTTTTATTTCCGTATCGGTAACAGCTTTAACACTGGCTTTCGAGAGGACTTTTTCGACAGTAACGGGGTCCGCGCGGAATTCGGAACCCCTTTGGAGGATGGTTACACTCTTGCAATAAGCAGAAAGCTGGGCGGCGGATTCAAATGCGGCGTTGCCTCCGCCGACGACTACTACATCCATGTCAGAGAAAAGCGGGCCGTCACATGAAGCGCAATAGGTAATCCCCTTGTTTTCGTACGTATCGGCGCCGGGAA
>MHRX01000017.1:13509-14208 GCA_001822655.1 Candidatus Taylorbacteria bacterium RIFCSPLOWO2_01_FULL_45_15b | reverse complement strand
AGCGCCACCACATCTCCCGCATAGGCGAGAAGATGATTTTTGAGAGCGTTCGCAAGATCGGGTCCGGAAATTTTCACCGTGCCGATCCAGTTTTCAACGCCGTCAGAGACGGTGCTTTGTCCGCCAAATGAATCAGTGATAAAAACAGTTTTTAATTTTTTTCGCGAAGCATAGACACCTGCGGCGACTCCGCCCGGTCCTCCGCCGATTATTGCTAAGTCAAACATGAATAGTATTTATTAGTATTAGTATAAGTATGCAGAGAATATTTTATCAAATTATTGTCTAAATCCTGAATTGACAACACACCATATATGAGTAATGTTAAGAAAGAAAATTAAAAAGGAAAGGTTTCATTGTAGTGAATGCCTATAAACATGCTGAAAACAGTGCAAAGCGATTCGGCGGCAATCCGGAAGACTATTTGGAAATCCATGAGCTTTTGGATTCAGGTGGGGTCGCATGGAGCGATTCGAGACATCGTGTGTTAACGCACAACGCGTGGTTCGTGAAAGTAATTCTTCTTCAACTATTCGGTCCAACAATCGAGACTTCCGGAGGCGAAAAAATATCGGTCGAGGATATCGCGGAGTGGCACATCAGGGAGGATTTTGGGGGGTCTTATCCCTCGGTTTCCGATTATTTGGCAAGCATGAAATTTCAAGGATGGATGGACGATGGAAAACGCGGTGCGATTCC